>NZ_VIWV01000001.1:2835576-3152115 GCF_007829875.1 Streptomyces capillispiralis
TCGGGGAGCCGGGGGAAGCCGTGCGCCGGGGTGCCGTCCGGCATGCGCGGGACGCCCCGCGCGGGCGTGCCCTCCGGAATCCATCCGTCCGGAAGCCTGGGAACGTCCTGTGCCGGCGTGCCGTCCGGGAACCGCGGCACCCCGTCGGCGGGCGCCCCGTGCCCCGGCGCCCCGTATCCCGGCGTGCCGTATCCCGGAGTGCCGTACGCCGCGTTTCCGGGCGGATTGCGGTGCGGGGGACCCCCGTGCCCCTGGACCCCGCTCGCGCCCCGCCCCGGCTGCTGCGCCGCCCCCGGGACCGGGCCGGGGCCCGCCCCGGGAACCGGCCCTCGTGCGGGCGGCGGTGTCGCGGGTGACCGGCGCGGGCCCGGAAGAACGTCCCGTCGGCCGTCCCGTGCTACGGCGGTGTCCGCGGGGTCGCCCTTCGGGGCGGGTCCACGGCGGCTGTGGCGTCCCACGTCGCGCCTCAGCCCCTCATGCTCTCGGCGGTGGTCCCCCCACCGGCGTCGGCGGGAGAACCCGGGGCGCCCTGCGCGCCCGGCTCCCCAGTATCCCCCTCGGCCGCCGAATCCGTTGCATCCGCGAGGAGTTCACGGAAGGCGAGGGCCACGGTCTCGGGATACTCCATCATCGCCACGTGTCCCGCGTCCGGGAGCGTCACCAGCCGCGAATCCCGGAAGGCCCGTGCCGAGCGCTGGGCCATGCGGAAGCCGACGAGCTGGTCCCGGCCGCCGTAGACGAGCAGGGTCGGCGCTAGCACCCGCTCGGCCTGGCGCCACAGCCCCTGCTGGCCGCCCAGCATGTAGGCGCTGACGAGCCCCCGCGCGGAGCGTGCCATCGCGTCCCAGAAGTACGGCAGCCGCAGCCGCCGCTCCATCTCCTGCACGGCGTTGCGGAACGCGTCCGGCGTCACCCGCGCGGGGTCCCCGTAGCAGAGCTTCGTCACGCCGCGGACCCGCTGCTCCGCCGTCCACTCCCGGCTGATCCGGGTGAACAGCGAGACGACCCCGGGCACCGCCAGCAGCCCCGTGGGGACGGCGGTGCGCTGCACCCGCAGTTCCGGCAGGGCCGGGGAGACGAGGGTGAGGGTGCGGACGAGGTCGGGGCGCACGGCGGCGACCCGTGTGGCGACCGCGCCACCGAGCGAGTTGCCGAACAGGTGGACCGGGCCGTGGCCGACGGCGTCGAGATAACGGATCACCGCGCGTGCGTGCGCGGTGATGGAGTAGTCGCCGTCGTCCGGTGGCGGGGAGTCGCCGAAGCCCGGCAGGTCCACGGCCTCGCTGGCGACGACGTCGTCGAGCAGCGGCATGAGCGCCGACCAGTTCAGTGAGGAACCGCCGAGTCCGTGGACGTAGAGCGCGGGCGGCAGCCCCTGGCGGGCGGGGGGTCTCGACCGCACCGACAGGGTGACGCCGGGCAGCTCCACCGACCTGAGCCGCTCCCCGGCCGCGACCCGGACGGCCGCCGCCTCGGAGAGCGCGCTTGCGGGCGGCACGGACGGCAGCTCGGTCGAAGACATGCGGCAATGTTACGAGACGATCACGCCCTGGTTCATGTGTTCGCCGTCACAGACGGTACCGGCCCCGGCTCCCGCCCGCGCTCCGGGGTGCGCACGCCGTCACATCCCGGTCGCGGATCGCATGGCGTCCGGATCGGGTGTCTCCTAGGCTCGGAGAAAGGGCACCCGCATGTGGCCCCTGCACGCATCAGGGACGTTCGTAGGAAGGGAGCCCAGCATGGCCGTTGACCCGACCGACCCCGAGACCTTCGAGGAAGTCGAGGACGTCCGCGAGGACCAGGAGTACGACGTCGAGGCGCCCGAGGTCGACGCGGCCGAGCAGCACGCGGAGGTGAAGCCGGACCGCGACGACCCGATGACCACCGTCGACCCCGACCGCGCCAACGAGGCGGACCTGGTGGAACAGGCCCGGGTCGTCTCCCTCGACGAGGACGACTACCGGTGACGAGTGCGCCGGCAGAGGCGTCGCCGAGCAGTGAGGAGGACACTTCTTGCCCGCTGTGACACCTTTTGAAACCGTCCGTATGGCTTTCACCGCCGTCCGGTCCGTGAAATTCTGCGTTCTCACCGCGCACACCACGGTTACCGAAAAGTACGATGGCGGCGCGGCTCACACCGCACTTGGACGACAATGGGAGGCGGCGTGACAGCCATCGAGCAGACAGAGGCGGTACGCCCGAGGGGTACACGCCTGCCGCGCCGTGCCCGACGGAACCAGCTGCTGGGCGCCGCGCAGGAAGTCTTCGTCGCGCAGGGCTACCACGCGGCCGCGATGGACGACATCGCCGAGCGCGCCGGCGTCAGCAAGCCGGTGCTCTACCAGCACTTCCCGGGCAAGCTCGACCTCTATCTCGCGCTGCTGGACCAGCACTGCGAGGCCCTGATCCAGTCGGTGCGCCACGCGCTGGCGTCGACGACGGACAACAAGCAGCGCGTCCGGGCGACCATGGACGCCTATTTCGCGTACGTCGAGGACGACGGCGGCGCCTTCCGCCTGGTCTTCGAGTCGGACCTGACGAACGAGCCCGCCGTGCGCGAGCGCGTCGACAAGGTGACCAACGAGTGCGCGGAGGCGATCTGCGACGTGATCGCCGAGGACACCGGGCTGTCGCGGGCGGAGTCGATGCTGCTCGCCTCGGGGCTCGGCGGTCTGGCCCAGGTGGTGGCGCGGTCCTGGCTGCACAGCGACCGCAGCGTGCCGCGCGACCAGGCGGTGCAGTTGCTGGCCTCGCTGGCCTGGCGGGGCATCGCCGGATTCCCGCTGCACGGCAACGAACAGCACCACTGAGCGGGCGGGGCGGACACCGGCGGCCGTTTGTTCCCGTCGGCTGTTCGCTCGTGGCGTTGCCGGGCGCAGCGTGTACATCCCCTCACCGGGCTAATGTGTGCTGGTACGGCGCGGAAGGTCGCGCACTTCACTGACCGTCGGAGGGACATAGCCGTGGAGGTCAAGATCGGCGTGCAGCACGCGCCCCGCGAGATCGTTCTGGAGAGCGGTCAGAGCGCGGAGGAGGTCGAGCGCGTGGTGGCCGAGGCGCTGGCCGGGAAGTCGCAGCTGCTGAGCCTCGTGGACGAGCACGGCCGCAAGATCCTGGTCCCGGCCGACCGTCTCGCGTACATCGAGATCGGCGAGCCGGCCCCGCGCAAGGTGGGCTTCGGCGCGCTGTAGGCGACGACCGGCAGACGTGGAAGGGCCCGGCGGTTCGACACCGCCGGGCCCTTCGGCGTCCGGTGCACCCACCCGTACGCCCACTCCCGTGCGCCCACTCCCGTGCGCCCACGCCCATACGCCCACGCCCGTACGCCCACGCCCGTACGCCCCCTCCCGCGCGCCCACCCGTACACCGACACCCGCGCGCCCACCGGTTCCCCCACACGGGTGCGCCCTCACAGACGCACCACAGGTGCTTCACAGAGGAGGATTGGATTCCGCAGGTCAGGGGTAGGACGGGCTAGGACCGATGTGAGCAGGCCGGCCATGTGGGAGGGACCCCGACATGCTCTTGGAAGCGCTCAGCTCCGCGATCCTCGGCCTTGTTCTGGCGTGGGCGGCGACCCGCCGCCTGCCGCATCGCTTCCCCGCCCGCGCCCTGGTCCTGCCGACCGGTGTGGCCGGAGCCCTGTTCGGCGCCTTCGTCATCAACACCGCACTGGACGCCGGCAACCTGCTGACGATGCTGCTCGGCGCCGTGATCGTGTCCGTGGCGTCCCTGTCGCTGCTGCTGCGCCCGGCGGGAAGACTGCGCCGCCGATCGGCGACCGCCTGACCGGCCGCCGGTGGTGGCGCCGGGGGTGATCCGGCCGGGACGCTTCCTCAGGCCGCCAGCCCCAGTGCCGCCATCCGCTTGGTGTGCGCTTCGGTGATCCGGGAGAACATCCTGCCGACCTCGGCGAGGTCGAACCCGTCCGCGACGCCGCCCACCAGCATCGTCGACAGCGCGTCCCGGTCGGCGACCACCCGCTGGGACTGCGACAGCGCCTCGCCCATCAGCCGCCGCGCCCACAGCGCGAGCCGCCCGCCCACGCGCGGGTCCGCCTCGATCGCGGCCCGCACCTTCTCCACGGCGAAGCCGCCGTGCCCCGTGTCGTCCAGCACGGCCAGCACCAGGGCGCGGCTGTCGGAGTCCAGACGGGCCGCGACCTCCCGGTAGAAGTCGCTGGCGATGGAGTCGCCGACGTACGCCTTGACCAAACCCTCCAGCCAGTCGGAGGGCGCCGTCTGCTTGTGGAAGCCGTCGTACGCGGCCACGAACGGCTCCATCGCGTGCGTCGGCTCCTCACCGATCTCGGCGAGCCGGTCGCGCAGCCGCTCGAAGTGGTGGAACTCGGCCGAGGCCATCTTCGCCAGCTCCGCCTTGTCCGTCAGCGTGGGCGCCAGCTTGGCGTCCTCCGCCAGCCGCTCGAATGCCGCCAGCTCCCCGTAGGCGAGCGCGCCGAGCAGATCCACGACAGCGGCGCGGTACTGGGGGTCGGCGGAGGCGGCCGCCCAGTCCATGGCGGCGACGCCGGTGTGTCCGGCGGGGGTCTCGGGGCTGTCCGCGGCCTGGTCAGGCTTGTCAGAGCTCGTCATGAAGCGCACAATAGCCCGCTTGCCACGCGCCGGAAGGCCCCGGTCGATCAGTGTGACGACGGCTACGTGACCAAATCGGCCATGGCGTGTGCGCGAATCCGGGGTATGGTGGTAATGCGCCTGCTGAGCACTCTGACGTACTCGACAGGCCGTATGTATGAGGATGCCCGGTCGGTGGCCCGATCGGCTCCGACCCGACAGCCCTCCTGTCGTGCGCCGTGTTGCGTACGGAATCCGGAGGGGGACCCTCAGCGGTACGAGCGCTCGAGCGTCGGCAGTGGTCCCGTGCCCTACGGCCCGCCCGTAAGGCAGCCGACGTCCCCGGCACGGTCCCGACACGACCCCCGCGCTCGCCTCGCACCGCGCACACAGAAGAGGCAGCACCCTGACTACGACGTTCCGAGAGCTCGGGATCCTCCCCGAGACCGCCGAGGCCCTGGAGGCCGTCGGCATCCTCAACCCCTTCCCCATCCAGGAGATGACGCTCCCCGTGGCCCTGTCGGGCACGGACGTCATCGGCCAGGCCAAGACCGGCACCGGAAAGACGCTCGGCTTCGGCCTTCCGCTCCTCGAGCGCGTCACCGTCCCCGCGGACGTCGAGGCGGGCCGGGCGCAGCCCGAGGACCTCACCGACACCCCGCAGGCGCTCGTCGTCGTCCCGACGCGTGAGCTGTGCACGCAGGTCACCAACGACCTGCTGACCGCCGGCAAGGTGCGCAACGTGCGCGTCCTCGCGATCTACGGCGGCCGCGCCTACGAGCCGCAGGTCGAGGCCCTCAAGAAGGGCGTCGACGTGGTCGTCGGCACGCCGGGCCGGCTGCTCGACCTCGCCGGGCAGAAGAAGCTGAACCTGAAGCACGTGAAGGCGCTCGTCCTCGACGAGGCCGACGAGATGCTCGACCTGGGTTTCCTGCCCGACGTCGAGAAGATCATCAACATGCTTCCGGCCAAGCGGCAGACCATGCTGTTCTCGGCCACCATGCCGGGCGCGGTCATCGGTCTGGCCCGCCGCTACATGTCGCAGCCCACGCACATCCGCGCCACCTCGCCGGACGACGAGGGCGCGACGGTCGCGAACACCAAGCAGTTCATCTACCGCGCGCACAACATGGACAAGCCCGAGATGGTCTCGCGGATACTGCAGGCCGACGGCCGGGGCCTGGCCATGGTGTTCTGCCGCACCAAGCGCACCGCCGCCGACCTCGCCGACCAGCTCAAGCAGCGCGGCTTCGCGTCCGGCGCGGTCCACGGCGACCTCGGCCAGGGCGCCCGCGAGCAGGCGCTGCGCGCCTTCCGCAACGGCAAGGTGGACGTGCTCGTCTGCACCGACGTCGCCGCCCGCGGCATCGACGTCGAGGGCGTGACGCACGTCATCAACTACCAGTCGCCGGAAGAGGAGAAGACGTACCTGCACCGCATCGGCCGGACCGGCCGCGCGGGCGCGAAGGGTACGGCGATCACGCTGGTCGACTGGGACGACATCCCGCGCTGGCAGCTGATCAACAAGGCGCTGGACCTGGGCTTCAACGACCCGCCGGAGACGTACTCCACCTCCCCGCACCTCTACTCCGACCTCGGTATCCCCGAGGGCACCAAGGGCGTCCTGCCGCGCTCGGAGCGCACGCGCGCCGGGCTGGACGCGGAGGAGCTGGAGGACCTGGGCGAGCCGGGCGGCCGGGGACCGCGCGGGCGCGGCGGCCGGGGCGGGCGCGGTGACGCCCGTCCGGCGGAGACGGACACCTCGTCCCGTACGCCGCGACGCCGCCGCCGCACGCGGGGCGGTACGCCGCTCGACGAGTCGGCGCAGCAGCCCGTGAGCCCGGCCGCCGAAGGCGCCGAGCAGGCGGAGGCCGGCCCGGCGGCCGCGCGCACCCCGCGCCGTCGTCGCCGTACGCGCGGCGGGGCCCCCTCCGCGGCGGCACCGGCCACGGCGACGGCGACGGAGCAGGTGACGCCGGCGGAGTCGGCCGTGGACACGGCCGAGGGCACGACCGGGGACGCTCCCGAGCGGCCCCGCCGTCGCCGCACGCGCAAGGCGGCCGAGACGGCGGCCGTGGAGACGCCGGCCGTCGTCACTCCTCCGGCGGAGGAGCCGGCGACCGTGACGGCCACGGTGGCGACGGACGCCCCGGTGGCCCCGGAGGTCGAGGTTCCGGCCACGGAGCCCCGCCGGACCCGTACGCGCAAGTCCGCGGCGAAGGCCGAGACGGCCGTCGACACCGCCGAGGGGACCGCCGAGCCGGTCGAGGCGGCGGAGGTCAAGCCGCGCCGCACGCGCAAGACCGCCGCCAAGAAGGCCGAGGCCGCCGTCGACACCGCCGAGGCCGCCGAGGCCAAGCCCCGGCGCACCCGGAAGACCGCGGCCACCGCGACCGAGACCGTCGCCGTCGACATCCCGGCGCAGACGGTCGCCGAGCCGGTCGAGGCGGCCGAGGCCAAGCCGCGCCGCACGCGCAAGACCGCCGCCAAGAAGGCCGAGACGGCCGTCGACACCGCCAAGGCCACCGAGACCAAGCCCCGCCGCACCCGCAAGGCCACCACCGCCGCGCAGGAGCCCGAGGCCGCCGTCGAGACCAAGCCCCGGCGCACCCGCAAGACCGCGGCCGGCGCGGCCGAGGCCGTCGACACCGCGGAAGGCACCGAGGCCAAGCCCCGGCGCCGCACCCGCAAGGCCGCCGAGCCCGAGGCGACCGCCGTCGGCATCCCGGCGCAGACGGCCAAGGAGCCGGAGGCGGCGGAGGCCAAGCCGCGCCGGACCCGCAAGGCCGCCGCGGCCTCGCAGGAGCCGGACGCCCCGGCGGAGGCGAAGCCCCGGCGGACCCGCAAGAAGGCTGCCGCCGCGGAGCCCGCGGACGGCTGACGCAGCACGCCGACGGCCCGGTCCCCCACCCGTGGGGCCGGGCCGTCGGCGTGTCCGCACCCGCTACCCTCACCCCGTGACCAGCGACCCCTCCCCCGCCCCGCCCCTCGGCGCACGTGCCCACCGACTCCGCACCCCGCGCGGGGAGTTCGCCGCCGTGGACGTGCCACCGGCCGCCGGAGTCCCCGTGAGGGGAACGGCGTTGCTGCTGCCCGGGTACACCGGCAGCAAGGAGGACTTCGCGCTGGTGCACGAGCCGCTCGCCGCGCGCGGGTACCGGACGGTCGCCGTGGACGGGCGGGGGCAGTACGAGTCGGACGGGCCCGCCGACGACGAATCCGCCTACGCGCAGGAGGAGTTGGCGCGGGACGTGCTGGCGCAGGCCGCCGCGCTCGGCGCGCCGGTCCACCTCGTCGGACACTCGCTCGGCGGACAGATCGCCCGTGCCGCCGTCCTGCTGGACCCCTCCCCCTTCCGCTCGCTCACGCTCGTCTCCTCCGGCCCCGCACACATCTCCGTCTCCCAGGAGCAGCGCGTGAAGCTGCTGCGGGACGCGCTCGCGGTGATGTCGATGGCGCAGTGCTGGGAGGCGATCCTGGCCATGGGGCCGCCGGAGGAGGTGGGCGGTCCGGCCCGCGGGATCGGCGGCCCGGAGCACTTGCGGCGCCGCTGGCTGAGCACCCGGCCCGCCCAACTGCTCGCGACGGGACGTCAGTTGTGCGTCGAGCCGGACAGGGTCGACGAGCTGGCCGCCGTGCGCCTGCCGTTCCACGTGCTGTCGGGCGCGCGGGACGACACCTGGCCGGTGCCGGACCTCGACGAGATGGCCCGGCGGCTGAGGGCGCACCGCACCGTGATCAAGGGGGCCGAGCACTCACCCGCCGTCGACCGGCCCGAGCCGACCGCCCGCGCCCTCGCCGACTTCTGGGACGAGCATCCCGACCACCACCACCGTGACCAGGTCGGCCGGGGCGACTAGTACTGCGCCTGCAAGTGGTCCCAGAAGCCGTCACGCAGGGCGCGGCGCAGATCCGCCTGGCCGCGCAGGGAGTACTGCAGCAGGCCCTCCGCCTCCACCAGCAGGTCCTGGTCGACCGAGCCGGGCAGATAGGGATGACCGGGGAGCAGTTCCACCAGCGTGTCCCGGCCCCGCGCGACCAGCCACTTCGCGGCGATCTGCGCCCCGACGAAGCGGACGTCCTCGCGCGTGGGCCGGCCCGTCGTGGCCTCGTAGGTCTGTGCCGCGCGCCGGGAGACGTACGGCTTGAAGAAGTCCAGGTCGAGGGTGCGCTGACTGTCGACCTCCCAGAGCAGCGGCTCGGCCTGGTTGCGGCCCTCGGCGGCCTCGATGCCCCACAGGTGGACGCGGGCGCCGTACCCCTGGGCCGCCTCGACCGCCGAGACGAGGTCCTCGTCGCCGCCGAGCAGGGCCGCGTCGCTGATGGCGCGGTGCCGGGCCAGTGACTCCAGGTCGGTGCGGATCAGGGAGTCGACGCCCTTCTGCTGGTTGTTGGCGTTGAGGTTGCCCAGGCGGACCTTGACGTCCGGGAGTTCGGCGATGGTCTGCTGCTCGGCGGTGTGGATGCGGCGCCGGGCGCCGTCGTACCAGTAGACCCGCAGCAGCCTGCTGTCCGCGAAGACGGTGCGGGCCCGGTCGATGAGCGCGTCGATGAGTCCCTCGGCGTCGAGGTCGAAGGCCCTGCGGTCCTCCGTCCCGGCCACCAGGCGCCCCGCGGCGGCGTACAGGTAACCGGCGTCGACGAAGATCGCATGCGTCGAGGGCGTCTTCGCCACCTCGGCGAGCATGCGCTGAAGCAGCTCGTTCGTGCGATCGATACGGGCGTGCAGAGCCGCGAGGTCTTCGTTCATCCCCTCCATTGTCCCGGTGGTCACGCTACGAACACAACCGGTCCCGGTCGGTCTACTGCGAAACACTTACCGGTCAGTATTTAGCCGATTGAAAAATTTCCTTAGCGTAGGGAATGTTTGCATCGCGCAGGCCGTTGAACCCGTCATGGACACGGGCCGACTGGCCCGTGGGCCCGCCACCCAGTAGTTCTCCTCCAGGAGGATGACCAGACGAAGGGAGAAGCCCATGCGCTTCGAAATCCTGCGACTCGACGACGTCGACGGCACCCCCGTGGACACCACCGTCGTGGACGCCTCCTCCGTCAACCGCATCGTTCAGCAGGCCGCCGCCATCGGGCAGCGCCTGTGGATCCGCCCGGCCGACACCCCGGCCTCATAACGCCCTGCCCGCCCGTCGAGCCGGTGACGCCCGACGCGCTCATGACGCGGGACCCCGGCCGCACGCGCCGGGGCCCGGACCGTATGCCCAGGAGCCCCGTACCGCGACCGGTACGGGGGCTCCGCGCGTTCCGCGGCGGTGACCGGGGTCAGCCGCCCCGGACCACCTGGGTGACGCCGTTGATGATCTGCTGCACGGCGATCGCGGAGAGCATCATGCCCGCCAGCCGCGTCACCAGGACCACGCCGCCGTCCTTGATGACCCGGATGATCACCAGCGAGTAGCGCAGCGCCAGCCACAGCACGACATGGATGGCGAGGATCGCCGACCACACCGAGACCTGTCCGGTGATCCCGTCGGCCTTCTGCACCGCGAGGATGACCGACACGATCGCACCGGGCCCGGCCAGCAGCGGCATCCCCAGCGGGACCAGCGCGACGTTGACGTCCTTGGTCTGCTTGGGCTCGTCGGTCTTGCCGGTGAGCAGGTCGAGCGCGATCAGCAGGAGCAGCAGCCCGCCGGCGATCATCAGCGCGGGCACCGACACGTGCAGGTAGTCGAGGATCTGGTGCCCGAGCAGCCCGAACACGACGATCACACCGCCCGCCACGCAGACGGCCTGGAAGGCCATCCGCTTCTGCATCTTGGCGGGCCGGCCCGCGGTCAGCGCGAGGAAGATCGGGGTGATCCCAGGGGGATCCATGATGACAAAAAGGGTCAGGAAGAGAGAGCCGAAGACGGCGACGTCGAACATGACTGCCTTGCTGGAGAAACGAAAGGAGGGACGCGGGGGGACGCAGGGGACACAGGGGGCCGCGGGCGGGGCGCACCGGGACGACAGCCCGGGGCGCGCACACCGAAGCGGCGTGAGGGACGTGCGGGAGACGTACGGGCCGCTCGAAAGCGGGCGGGGAGGGCGGGTCTCAGACTCCGCCGGTTCCCGGCACCGGGAACGCCCCGGTCGCCCGCCGCGTGATCTCGCCGTACACCTCGGGGTCGGTCATGAACTCGCCGAGCACACAGGTCTTGCGGCTGCCGTGGTAGTCGCTCGACCCGGTGACCAGGAGGCCCAGTTCCCCGGCGAGGCCCCGCAGGCGCGCCCGTGTCTCGGGGTCGTGGTCCATGTGGTCGACCTCGATGCCGTCGAGACCGGCCTCGGCCAGCTCGGCGATCGCGGACTCCGGCATGGTCCGGCCGCGCTTGCTCGCGGCCGGGTGCGCGAAGACGGCGACCCCGCCGGCGTCCTTGATCAGGCGCAGCGCCTCGAAGGGGTCGGTCTCGTGCTTCTCCACGTGGGCCCGGCCGCCGTCGGCCAGCCACTCCTGGGTGAAGGCGTCACTCACACTCGGTACGACGCCCAGGTCGACGAGTGCGGTGGCCAGGTGGGGACGCCCCACGGACCCGTCGCCGGCGATCCGCGCCACCTGTTCCCAGGTGACCGGCACACCCAGCGCGTTCAGCTTGGTGATCATGGCCCGGGCCCGCGGCACCCGGTCGTCCCGGACCAGTTCGCGCTCGGCGAGCAGCGCGGGTTCCTCCGGGTCGAAGAGGTAGGCCAGCATGTGCATGCTGATGCCGTCGAGCCGGCAGGAGAGTTCGGCACCGGTGACCAGCGTGAGTCCCGGCGGCAGCACGGCGAGCGCCTCGGCGTGGCCGCGGGTGGTGTCGTGGTCGGTCAGCGCGATGACGTCCAGACCGGCGGCGCCGGCCTTGCGGACCAGTTCCGCCGGAGTGTCCGTGCCGTCGGACGCGGTGGAGTGGGTGTGCAGGTCGATACGCACGACGCGTTACTCCAAGCGGGTGACGGGCGGACGGGGACGCTCCAGGATAACCGGATTTTCACGCACCCCTGTCACACCCGAACCGGCTGTGCGCCCCCTACCGATTCCCTCCGAGGCACCTCTGCGGCGCCTGCGACCCGGAAAGCGGCCCCGACCGGCCCTAGATCTCCAGCAGGCGGGGGGACAGTGCCCCGCAGGGCACCAGCTCCACCTCCGCCCCGGCGTCCCGCAGGTCGGTGAGGACCAGCTCGTCGTACATCAGCAGGCCGGACTGCTCCGGCCACACCACCGCCCACAGCCACACCCCGAGCGCCTCACCGGCGAACACGGCGCGGTCGTCCGGCGTCTTGGCGACATGCCAGAGCGGCGTCGGGCGGCCGGCCGCCAGCACCTTGGCCTGCGGCGGTTTCTCCACGTTCATGTACGGTCCCGGGTCCGGGCCGTCGATGCCCGCGTACCGCGCGCCGAGGCCGACGCCGAGTTCCTCGGCGACCAGGATCAGCTCACCCATGCCGCCGAGCGGACCGGGCCCGGTGCACGCTACGGCGGTCGCCCGGCCCCCGCTGCGGTCGTCGCCCGCACTGGCCACGCCGGTGAACAGCCAGCCGACCGGCAGCGGCCACGGCATCCACACCGGCACCTTCGTGCGGTGCACGACGACTTCGAGGGCCTCGACGCTCGGCGGTATCACGGGCTGGAGCGGGTGCACGGTGCCGTGCAGGGCACACTGCCACGCATCCGAGAAGAGGCCGGGAGCCCTGACCCGGCCACCACACTTCGGGCAACTGGGTTCGCCCCTCATAGGGCCCCACGGTCCTACCCTCGCCGCGCCACGTCAAGGACGATCACCCGTCCGGACGGAACCGGCCGCCGCAAAATTAGATGCATCTTGCACTTATTAGCTTGCCTAACATATTGTGTGTATATACCAACTACCACGGTGCGGTCACGTCCGGAAGGGAAGCACTCCATGGACCCTCTCGACACGGGACCGGGCGGCATGCTCAGGCAGCCGAAGTCCGTGTGGGCGACGGCCGGAGCATCCGTCGTCGCCTTCATGGGGATCGGCCTCGTCGACCCGATCCTGCCCTCCATCGCCCAGGGCCTCGACGCCACCGCCGGCCAGGTGTCCCTGCTCTTCACCTCGTACTTCCTCATCACCGCCCTCGCGATGCTGGTCACCGGCTTCGTCTCCAGCCGCATCGGCGGCCGGAGGACCCTGCTGCTCGGCCTCGCCCTCGTGGTGGTCTTCGCCGCGCTCTCCGGCACCTCGGGATCGGTCGGCGAGCTGGTCGGCTTCCGGGCGGGCTGGGGACTGGGCAACGCCCTGTTCGTCTCCACGGCCCTCGCCGTCATCGTCGGCGCCGCGGCCGGGGGCAGCGCGACGGCCATCCTGCTGTACGAGTCCGCGCTCGGACTCGGCATGGCCTGCGGGCCCCTAATGGGCGCGCTGCTCGGCGACGCGAGCTGGCGCTACCCCTTCTTCGGCACCGCCTTCCTGATGGCGGCCGGCTTCCTGTGCATCGCGGCGTTCCTGAAGGAGCAGCCCCGGCCGGCCCGGAGGACCTCCCTGCTCGACCCGCTCAGGGCGCTCGGCCACGGCGGGCTGGCCTCGGTGGCGGTCTCGGCGTTCTTCTACAACTACACGTTCTTCACCGTGCTGGCCTTCACGCCGTTCGTGCTGGACATGTCCCCGTACCGGTCGGGCGCGGTGTTCTTCGCCTGGGGCGTGCTGCTCGCCGTGTTCTCGGTGATCGTGGCGCCGCGGCTGCAGAAGCGGTTCGGCTCGCTGAAGGTGCTGGGCGGGTCGCTGGTGCTGCTCGCGGCGGACGTGCTCGTCCTCGGCTACGGCGGTCACACCACCGCCGTGGTCTGCACCGTCCTGTCCGGCGCGCTCATCGGCGTGAACAACACGGTCTACACCGAGCTGGCCCTCGGGGTGTCGGACGCGCCGCGGCCGGTGGCGAGCGCGGGGTACAACTTCGTGCGCTGGTTCGCGGCGGCCACCGCGCCCTTCTGCGCGCCGAGGATCGAGGAGTGGACCGACGTCCACATGCCGTTCGTGGTGGCGGCGGTCACCGCCGTGCTGGGCGCGCTGGTGGTCGCGGCGCGGCGCGGGGCGCTCACGCACGAGGCCGAGGAGCTCCGGCCCCGGCACGCCACCGAGGACGGTGTCGCCGTCTTCGTCAACTGACCGCCCCCGGTCCGGTGTTGGTGAGCTTGCTCACGCCGGGACCGGCCCGCGGCTCAGTCCAGCGGCACGGACTTGCGGGACGGGTCCCTGAGGTCCGTGCCCCGGGCCAGCCAGCGCTCCTGAAGCGCGCCCGCACCGTGCACCCGCTTCCAGGCGGCCTCGTTCGGGGTCATCGGCAGCAGCGGCAGGAACCGTACGGGGTCCAGGGGCTCGTCGAGCTCCAGGTCCTCCACCAAGCCGCCCGGCTCGGCGACCAGCACCGAGGTGAACGGGGCGCCGGGCCACAGTGGTTCACCCACGTCGAGGGAGGCGCCGGGCGCCACGACGACACCCTCGACCTGCGGGGACGCGGCCAGCACGGCGAGCGGGCGGAGCACCTTGTCGGTGTCGGCGACACCACCGCGGACGGACAGCACCAGCTCGACGCGCGGTCCCCTCACCGGGTCCGCGACCACCGCGGTCGGATCGGTCATGGGCTGCGCCGACATACCGAGTGTGGCGTAGCGCACGATGTCGCCCTCGTGGAAGCGGAGCACCTCGATGCGGTCCGTACCCAGGAAGGTGACCGCCGCGCGGGCGTCCGGTTCGCCCAGCGTCGTACGCAGCCGGGCCTCGACCAGAGGAAGAACATCAGCCATGCGGCGAGCATAGAACTCGTGAGTACCGGGCAAAGCAGGGCCTTGACATGTCGGTCGGCTGATACGCTTGACCGGTGGTTCGGGACAGCCCCCCGTAGGGACACCGCCCAGGCCTTCCGGGCTGAGGGGACGTCGCGATCGAGTCCCGACACCCGTGTGACGCTCCCCGTCTTGGGGGAATCCCCTCAGGGGATTGTGGATCGTCCCTTACGAGGGACCGGCCGGAGGAGGTGGGGCTGGCATGGACCGAAGTCGACCGTGCAGTACCACCCGCTCTTCCGGCCGCTGATGTAGCCGCTTCTTTTCTCGCTGCCGCCTCTCGCATGCGCGTCTTCATCGGAAGAGCACTTCGTTTCGTTCTGCCTGATCTGCCCCAGTAGCTGTATCAGCGACGAAGCTCGCCACCGCGACGGTGCGGTGCTCCCCGCTTTGTGGACGTGCCAAACATCCGCAGTTGAGGACGTCCCCATTCCGGGTTGCAGCACCCGTCGTACCGGCGCCTTTCGTTGCCCGTCTGCGAAGGAGCCCGCCATGTCGATGATCCGCGACCTGCGCGCCGCAGTCCGCCCCGCCTCCCGCATCTCGCTGCGCAAGGAGAGCGGCCCGTACGACACCACCCGGGACCCCGCGACGACGACCGCCGTGGTCGACTGCGCCGTCTACCGCGACGGCCGGCGCCTGGAGTCCGAGGGCCAGCTCTCCCCCCAGGAGGCGATGCGCCGGGTGCGGCGCGACGGCGGCTTCGTGTGGATCGGCCTGCACGAGCCCACCGAGGCCGAATTCGCCGGGATCGCCCAGGAGTTCGGGCTGCACCCGCTGGCCGTGGAGGACGCCGTCCAGGCTCATCAGCGGCCCAAGCTGGAGCGCTACGACGACTCGCTGTTCACGGTCTTCAAGACCGTCCACTACCTCGACCACGACCGGCTCAGCTCCACCAGCGAGGTCGTCGAGACCGGCGAGGTGATGTGCTTCACCGGCCGGGACTTCTTCATCACCGTGCGGCACGGCGGACAGGGCTCCCTGCGGGCCCTCAGGCACCGTCTCCAGGACGACCCAGAACTGCTGGCCAAGGGCCCCTCGGCCGTGCTGCACGCCATCGCCGACCATGTGGTGGACGGCTACATCGCGGTCGCCGACGCGGTGCAGGACGACATCGACGAGGTCGAGACCGAGGTCTTCTCGCCCGGCCGCAAGGGCACGCCGCGCGGCACCGACGCCGGGCGCATCTACCAACTCAAGCGCGAGGTCCTGGAGTTCAAGCGGGCCGTGTCGCCGCTGCTGCGGCCGCTGCAACTGCTGAGCGAGCGGCCGATGCGGCTGATCGACCCGGACATCCAGAAGTACTTCCGGGACGTGGCCGACCACCTGGCGCGGGTGCAGGAGCAGGTCATCGGCTTCGACGAACTGCTGAACTCCATCCTCCAGGCCAACCTCGCGCAGGCGTCCGTGGCGCAGAACGAGGACATGCGCAAGATCACCTCCTGGGCCGCGATCATCGCCGTGCCGACGATGGTGTGCGGGGTGTACGGGATGAACTTCGACCACATGCCCGAGCTGCGGTGGAAGTACGGCTATCCGCTGGTGCTGGCCGTCACCGTGAGCCTCTGTCTGGGCATCCACCGCACGCTGAAGCGCAACGGCTGGCTCTGAGCGGGCGCGGCGCCCCTGGATAGGCTGGGCGCATGACGAGCGAGCTGCTGGAGAGGGCCCTCATCGAGGAGGCCACGAAGAAGTCCGGCCTCATCTGGGTCAGGGGGTCCGGTGTCCCGGCCCGTGCGCTGTGGCACGTGTGGCACGAGGGTGCCGCGTGCGTGGTCGGCGACGGGCCCGGGGAGCAGCCGCTGCCGGGACTCGCCGACGGCGGGCCGGCCGACGTGACCGTCCGCAGCAAGGACAAGGGCGGCCGGCTGGTCACCTGGACCGCGACGGTCGTGGAGCTGCCCCCGGACTCCGAGCGGTGGACGGCGGCGGTCGCGGAGCTCAAGGGCAAGCGGCTCAACGCGCCCGACGGCGAGGCGATGACCGGGCGCTGGGCCCGCGAGTGCCGGGTGCTGCGGCTGGAGCCGACCGGCGCGACCGCGCCGCTGCCCGACGGCTCGCTGGCCGAGGCCCCGCTGCCGACCCCGGTGACCACCCGGCGGCCGGCCCCCGCGGGGCTGCCCAGACTGCTGCTCAAGAGGAAGCGGCGGCGCGCCTGAGACCATCCCGCGGCAGCGCGCCTGAGACCCTCCCGCGGCGCGGGCCGGCGGAGCGGCTTCTCAGGAGGCCGGCAGCTGCCCGCCGTAGTCCAGCGTCTCGTCCTCGGCCGGCTCCTCCAGGGGGAAGTCGGTGCCCCACGCCGAGAACGTGAGGGTGCCCGCCTTGCCGGCCCGTACCAGGCGCACCGGGTACGGCGTGCCCTCGAGCGAGACGTCCAGGGTGCCGCCGGAGCCCTTGTCGCCGGTGACGCGGATGGTGCGCACGCCCGCCTGCTCGTGATGGCCGTCGGTGGCCAGCTTGCCGTGCAGCGTCAGCAGACCGCCGAGCAGGACGTTCTTCTCCGTGAAGCCGATGAACTTCTTGTACGACGGGTCGCCCTGCGGCACCTTCACGTACTTCTCGGCGAGCTTGCCGGCCGCCGCCTCGCCGCCGTCCTCACCCGCGGCGTCCCCGTGCCCCCAGAACTCCGCACCGGCCTTCAGATAGAGCTCGTCGTCGATCCGCAGGAGGCGAAACGTCTCCCCCTTGGTGGTGACCGAGCCGATGCCGCCCTTCTCCTTCAGTCGCATGTCCAGCGTGTAGGTGCGTCCGCTGGTGACCACGGACCCGTGCAGCCGCACCGTGGGGGCCGACTCGGCGGCCCGCTGCGCTCTGGCCCGGATCTGGTCGGCGGGCAGCTTGCCGACCCCGTTCGTGCCCTCGTTCGGATCCTCGGCACATCCCGCGAGCGCCGTCCCCGTCACGAGCAGCGCGCACACGGCGCTTGCCAGCGTGGCCCTGCGGGAACGGCCCTGGGAGATCGGAATCACAGGTGGGCTGCCTCTCTGACGGGGGACCTGAACGGCGTACCGCAGGGTACCGGGGCCGGGTACGGCTCACGGAGCCAGTCCGTCCGGACCGGCCACGAGCGCACGGCCGATCGGGACGGGCTAGCCTGAAGCCCACCCGAGCGGGCAATCCGGATAACGAACGCAGCAGGCAGTACACGGCAACGAAACCACCCGCACGCAAAGGAGCCGCCGCCATGGCAGCGGGCGCCCCCCGGTTCTTCGTCTCCCACGTCTCCGGCGTCGCCGTCTTCGACCCGGCCGGCGACCAGGTGGGGCGCGTGCGCGATCTGGTCGTCATCCTGCGGGTCGGCAGGCGTCCGCCCCGGCTGCTCGGACTGGTGGTGGAACTCTCCACCCGCCGCCGCATCTTCCTGCCGATGAACCGCGTGACCGCCGTGCAGTCCGGCCAGGTCATCACCACCGGCGTGCTCAACGTCCGGCGCTTCGAGCAGCGGCCCACCGAGCGACTCGTCTTCGGCGAGCTGCTGGACCGGCGGGTGACGCTCGTGGAGGGCGGCGAGGAGGTCACCGTCCTGGACCTGTCGGTGCATCAGCTGCCGGCCCGCCGCGAGTGGGAGATCGACCGCGTCTTCGTGCGCAAGGGGAAGAAGGGCGGCGCGTTCCGCCGCAGCAAGGGCGAGACGCTGACCGTGGAGTGGTCCGCCGTCACCGGCTTCTCCCTGGAGGAGCACGGGCAGGGCGCCGAGAACCTGCTCGCCACCTTCGAGCAGCTGCGCCCCGCCGACCTCGCCAACGTCCTGCACCACCTCTCCCCCAAGCGCCGCGCGGAGGTGGCCGCCGCCCTCGACGACGACCGCCTCGCCGACGTCCTGGAGGAGCTGCCCGAGGACGACCAGATCGAGATCCTCGGCAAGCTGAAGGAGGAGCGGGCCGCCGACGTCCTGGAGGCCATGGACCCCGACGACGCGGCCGACCTGCTCGGCGAGCTGCCCGAGGACGACAAGGAGCGGCTGCTCAGCCTGATGCAGCCCGCCGACGCGGCCGACATGCGGCGCCTGATGTCGTACGAGGAGCACACCGCGGGCGGTCTGATGACGACCGAGCCGATCGTGCTGCGGCCCGACGCGACCGTCGCGGACGCCCTCGCCCGGATCCGCGAGCCCGACCTCTCCCCGGCGCACGCCGCGCAGATCTACGTCTGCCGCCCGCCCGAGGAGACACCCACCGGCAAGTACCTGGGCACGGTCCACTTCCAGCGTCTGCTGCGCGACCCCCCGTACACCCTGGTCGGCTCGATCCTGGACGCAGATCTGCAGCCCCTGGAGCCGGACGCGGCGCTGCCCGTGGTCGCCGGGTTCTTCGCCGCGTACGACATGGTCGCCGCGCCCGTGGTCGACGAGGCGGGCTCGCTGCTGGGCGCGGTGACGGTGGACGACGTGCTGGACCACATGCTGCCGGAGGACTGGCGGGAGACCGAGTTCCACCTCGACGAGGGGGTGGTGACCGATGGCTCCTGACCGCGAAGGGGTGCGCGAGCGCCTGCCCGCCGGCGCCACCGCGTCCGGACGGCCCCGGGCGCCCCGTCTGGACCAGCCGCGCCCTCCCCGGCGGCGGCTCCTGCCCGAATGGGATCCGGACGCCTTCGGGCGGCTGTCGGAGCGGGTCGCGCGCTTCATCGGCACCGGCCGCTTCCTGGTCTGGATGACGGTCGTCATCATCCTGTGGGTGCTGTGGAACGTGTCCGCGCCACGCGATCTGCGGTTCGACGAGTACCCGTTCATCTTCCTGACGCTGGCCCTGTCCCTCCAGGCCTCCTACGCGGCCCCGCTGATCCTGCTCGCGCAGAACCGGCAGGACGACCGCGACCGGGTCAACCTGGAGCAGGACCGCAAGCAGAACGAGCGGTCGATCGCGGACACCGAGTACCTGACCCGGGAGATCGCCGCCCTGCGCATCGGACTCGGGGAGGTGGCCACGCGGGACTGGATCCGCTCGGAGCTCCAGGACGTGATCAAGGAGCTGGAGGGGCGGCAGAACGGACACAAGGACCATCACGGCCCCTTCCCGGCGATGCGGGCGGAACGGCCGCCGGGACGTGACGCAGACGACCAGTGACGGGCTTACCGGCGGGTGCGTCCGGCGCCGTACCATCGTCTCTATGGCTACGGAAGACGCGGTGCGCGAGGCACTGGCGACGGTGAACGACCCCGAGATCAACCGGCCGATCACCGAACTCGGCATGGTCAAATCGGTGGAGATCGGCGCGGACGGGGCGGTCGCGGTCACCGTGTACCTGACGGTCTCCGGCTGCCCCATGCGGGACACCATCACCCAGCGCGTGACGGACGCGGTCTCCCGGGTCGAGGGGGTCACCGGTGTCGACGTCACCCTGGACGTGATGAGCGACGAGCAGCGCAAGGAGCTCGCGAGCGCCCTGCGCGGCGGCCAGACCGAGCGCGAGGTGCCCTTCGCCAAGCCGGGCAGCCTGACCCGGGTGTACGCGGTCGCCTCCGGCAAGGGCGGCGTCGGCAAGTCCTCGGTGACGGTGAACCTGGCGGCGGCGATGGCGGCCGACGGTCTGAAGGTCGGTGTCGTGGACGCCGACATCTACGGCCACTCGGTGCCGCGCATGCTGGGCGCCGACGGGCGTCCCACCCAGGTCGAGAACATGATCATGCCGCCGTCGGCGCACGGCGTGAAGGTCATCTCCATCGGCATGTTCACGCCGGGCAACGCGCCGGTGGTGTGGCGCGGCCCGATGCTGCACCGCGCGCTCCAGCAGTTCCTCGCGGACGTCTACTGGGGCGACCTCGACGTCCTGCTGCTGGACCTGCCGCCCGGCACCGGCGACATCGCCATCTCCGTGGCCCAGCTGGTCCCGAACGCCGAGATCCTGGTCGTCACCACGCCCCAGCAGGCGGCGGCCGAGGTGGCCGAGCGGGCGGGTTCCATCGCCGTGCAGACGCACCAGAAGATCGTCGGCGTGGTCGAGAACATGTCCGGGCTGCCCTGCCCGCACTGCGGCGAGATGGTCGACGTGTTCGGCACCGGCGGCGGTCAGACGGTCGCCGACGGCCTGACCCGCACCACCGGTACCAACGTCCCGGTGCTCGGCGCCATCCCGATCGACGTCCGGCTGCGCGAGGGCGGTGACGAGGGCAAGCCGGTCGTGCTGACCGACCCCGACTCCCCGGCGGGCTCGGCGCTGCGCTCGATCGCCGGCAAGCTGGGCGGCCGGCAGCGGGGCCTGGCGGGACTGTCCCTGGGGATCACTCCGCGCAACAAGTTCTGAGGCAGTCGTACGAGAGGGCGCCGTCCCGTTGGACGGCGCCCTTCCGCGTACCGCGGTGCCTCGGTTTCAGGACGCGTACGCGGCGATGTCCTTGACCACGGCGAACCCGAGGCCGTACGCGCTCATGCCCCTGCCGTACGCCCCCACGTGCACGCCGTCCGGCGTGGAGCCCGCGAGCACCCAGCCGAACTCCGACTCCCGGTAGTGGAACGGCGTCGGCACGCCGTCCACGGGCAGGGACAGCGTCGACCAGTCCGGCCCCTCCAGGTCGTCCGCGAGGACCCAGGCCGTCTCCGTCTGCTGCTCCAGCCAGTCGTCGCGCAGGGAGTGGTCCATCTGGCCCGGCCAGGTGAAGGACAGCAGCCCCACACCGGCGAGCCAGGCGGCGGAGGAGACCGAGGTGGCCTCCAGCAGACCGGTGCCGTCGGCGCTGCGGCGCACCGGGTTGGCGGCCACGGTCACCACGACCGCGAACTTCTCCTTGACGTCCTGGTCGGCCCCGGTGGCGTACTCGCTGCGCACCGAGGGCTCGTCGCCGTGCCCGACCGATCCGTGTTCGACGGCTCCGTCGGCCGACAGTCCGACCTGCATCAGCCAGCGCGGTCCCGTGAAGGCCTCGTCGAGGCCGTACCACGGGAAGGGCGCACGCAGGTAGCCGTCGACCGTACGCCGGGCGGAGGGGACGTGTTGTCCGTCCTCCGCGGCCGGCGCCTGCGCGACTGCCCGACTCGTCGTCTCCATGTGCCCGGACGCCTCCTCGCTCTCGTCGGACCGGGCGGCCCGCCCCCCTTCGGGCGTACTCGTCCGTTCCGCACAACAACTGGGCAGCATAGCCACCCTGTCGCCGCAGGCTGGGAAACCGCCCGGCGCGTGGGCCGCTCGGAGGTCCGGATCAGGCCGTGCGCAGCTCGCGTGGAGTATGAAACGCGTCACGTACGCGGGGGCGTGCGCCCCCGGGCGCCGGGCTGCGGGTCGGCCTCCGCGCTCGGTTCGGGCGGGCGTTCGCGCTCGGCTCAGGTGGCGTCCGCGTCGAAGGGCGGGCGGTCGTCGGCCGCCGGGCTCTCGGGCTTCTTGGTCATGTCCACGCGGCCACCGGAGGTGCCGGAGGAGGACGACGGGGACGAGGAGGACGACGACGGCGAGGCGTCGGCGTCGCGGCTGTGGACCGCGTCCGCGACCTCGGCCATCTCCTTCTTCAGGTCGAATCCGTTACGGATCTCCTTCAGCCCCAGGTCGTCGTTGTCCAGCTGCTTGCGGATGAACGCCTTGGGGTTGAGGTCCTCGAACTCGAAGTCCTTGAACTCCGGACCGAGCTCCTGCCGGATGTCCTGCTTGGCGCTCTCCGAGAAGTCCCTGATCTTCCGGATCGTGCGCGTCACGTCCTGGATGACCTTGGGGAGCTTGTCCGGACCGAAGACGAGCACGGCGAGGACGATGAGCGTCACCAGCTCGAGCGGTCCTATGTCATTGAACACCTGAAGCTCCTCGTGATGCCTTCGGTCCTCGGCCCTCGGCGGCTGTGGTCTTCCGTGGGTCCGGGCCGGGTCCACGGTACCCGGCCACCCCGTACGACCGGTACCGTCCCGTGCGCCACGGGTGGGTGTCCGTGCGCGGTTTTTTTCGGGAGTTCGCCGTCCCGTGCCGTTCCGTACGCCTCAGTCGCCGCCCGAGGAGCCGAGCACCAGGGAGACCTTCCGCTCCTCCCCGTCCCGCTCCAGGGTGAGCTCCAGCCGGTCGCCGGGGCGGTGGGCGCGGGTCTTGACGATCAGTTCCTCGCCGGAGTGGACGTGCTGGCCGTCGACCTGCGTGATGACGTCGCCGGACCTGATCCCGGCCCTGGCACCGGGCCCGCCGGTGCTGACGGCGGGGCCGCCGTCGCTGCCCTTGGCCGCGACGCGGGCGCCGTCGCCGCTGTAGTCCATGTCGAGGGTGATGCCGATCACCGGGTGGGTGGCCCTGCCGGTGTTGATCAGTTCCTCGGCGACGCGCTTGCCCTGGTTGATCGGGATGGCGAAACCGAGCCCTATCGAACCGGCCTGGCCGCCGTCGGTGTCGGCGCCGCTGCCGGCGGAGCGAATGGCCGAATTGATGCCGATCACCCGGGCCTCCGCGTCGAGGAGGGGACCACCGGAGTTGCCGGGGTTGATCGGCGCGTCGGTCTGCAGCGCGTCGACGTACGACACGTCGCTGCCGTCGCCCTTGTCCCCGCCGGCGGTGATGGGCCGCTCCCGGGCGCTGATGATGCCGGAGGTGACGGTGCCGGCCAGGTCGAAGGGCGCGCCGATGGCGACGACCGGGTCACCGACCCGCACGTTGTCGGAGTTGCCGAGGGGCAGGGGGGTGAGTCCCTGGACGCCCTTGACCTTCACGACGGCGAGGTCGTACCCGCTGTCCCGGCCGACGACGGTGGCGTCGGCGGTGTCGCCGCTGTTGAAGGTGACGGTGATCTCGCCGTCGTCCCCGGCGGGTTCCACCACGTGGTTGTTGGTGAGGATGTGGCCGCGGTCGTCGAGGACGAAGCCGGTGCCGGTCCCGGCGGCGCCGGCACCGCTGACGTGCAGGGTGACGACGCTGGGCAGCGCCTGCGCGGCGATCCCCGCGACGCTGCCCGGGTCCCGCCCGGACGCCTCCTTGTCGGCCTGCGGCAACTCGACGGTCCCTACGCCGCCGTTGCGCTCCAGATACGCGCCGACGATCCCGCCGACGCCGCCGGACACGAGCGCGAGCAGCAACGCGGCGCCGATGACCACGCGCTTGGCGCGTCTGCGCCGCTGTGCCTTGTCGATCACGGTGGGATCGGTCTGCTGCAACGGCGCGGCCGCGGCGGCGGCCCAGGGGTCGTAGCGGCCCCAGGGGTCGGCCGTCGGGGTGTCCGTCGGTGGGAGGGGGGCTTGTGCGGGGGCGGGGGCGGGAGCCGAGCCGAGGGCAGGGGCGGGAGCGGGGGTGGAGGCGGGGACAGGAACGGGGGCGGGGGCAGGGGCAGGGGCGGACACGGGAGCGGGGGCCGGGGCGGGCTGTCCGAGGGGAGCGGCGTGGGGTGCCGTGTCGAACGCCGGGGGAGGCGCCGTGACGGGTCCGCCGTGCGTCGCGGGCGCCGCCGGGTGCTGGACGGGCGGCGCGGGCGCCCAGGGGCCCGGCTCGCCGTAGGGCGGGGTGCTGTACGGGTCCGGGTCGTGCAACGGCTTCGGCTGCTCGGCCCCGACGACGGAGGCGGCCTGCGTCGGAGCGGCCGGGGTGACCGGAGCGGCCGAGGTGGCGGGGGTGGCAGGAGCGGCCTGGGTGACCGGAGTGGCCGGAGTGGCCGGAGTGGCCGGAGTGGCCGGAGTGGCCGGAGTAGCATCCAGGGCCCCCGGCGCTCCCGGGACCTCCAGGGCTTCCGGAGTCCCCGCGGCGTCCAGCGCCCCCGGTGCCTCCGCGGGCCTCAGGGCCTCCGCCTCCGTGGGCTCCAGCGCCTCCGGCGTCTTCGGGGCGTCCGGGGTCTCCAGGACCTCCGCCGCCCGCCCGGACGGCGTCGGGCGGTCCAGTTCGTAGTCGCCCTCCTGGTGGTCCACGGCGACGGCCGCCGGCCGATCAGGACGCGCCAGTTCGAAGTCCCCGTCGGGCCCCTCCCCCCGCGTGATCGGTTCCTCCCCCGATGGGCCCGGCTTCCCCTCGTTCATGCTCTCCCCACAGCTGGACACGGCACGGATCGTCGGCTCCGCGGCTCCGTCCGCCGGTGCGTCGGAGCCTGGCTCGGCACCCGGCTGTGCGGGCCTGGGCGCGCCACCTGGATTCAATCAGGTTCGCGCGCCCCTGCGCAGTGGACGGGTCAGCGGGCCGTGCGGGAGGTGACGGTGGGGGTGGGTGCCGGTGTCGTACCGGCGGTGACGAGCCCCGGTTCCTTGAGCCCGACGGACTCGGCCCAGGCCGTCAGGGTGAGCGGCGGAGGCGAGCCCAGCGGACGTATCAGCGGGGAGGCCGCTGTCGCACCCACGGTCGGCGTGCCCGGAGCGGTGGGGCGCTCGGCGGGCGCGGGCACCCCGGGCAGCAGCGGCGCGGAGACCGCGGTCGGGGCGGCCGGGGTGTTCCCCAGCGCGCTCTGGCCCTCCAGCTGACCGAGCAGCGGTCCGACGCCGCGGCGCCGCTGGGACTCGGGCAGGGTCGCCGCGCCCGCGCCCGTCGTGCGCATCGGTGTCACATTGCTGCCCTTGCCCGCGCCGCGCGTCTCGGTTTCGGTGGGCGCGGTGGTGGCGACCCCGCCGAGGGCGATCGCGGCCAGCGACACCGCGCCGGCGGCCACGAAGGCGAACCGCAGCCCGCGCGAGGACGGCCGGTCGGTCTCGTGCCGGTCGACCTCGTGGATGCGGAAGCCGCGGCCGCCCGCCGAGGGCGCCGGAAGCGCCGGCTCATGGCGGCCGAGGGGCGCGTACGCGAACTCGAAGCGCTCGCCGCGACGGGTGCCGAAGACACCGGAGCCCGCGCCGAACCGCCCCGGCGTGCCGCCCGGCAGCCCTCCGCCGCCCAGCGGTGGCCCGCCGTCGCCGAGGTCGCCCCCGGCCGGAAGGCCCTGGAGGCGGGCCAGGAAGCTCTCGGAGGGCGGCGGCGGGGCCGCCTCCGCGAAGACGTTCTTCAGGCGGCGCTGCGCGTCGACCTCCGCCTTGCACTTGGCGCAGGTGGCGACGTGCGCCAGTACGCGCTCGCGCGCGTCATGACCGAGCTCTCCGTCCACCAGGGCGGAGAGTCGGTCTCCCAGGTGCTGCTCTGCGAGGTGTCCCTCGGAAGACTTCGGCAGTGAACCGCTCACGCGCTCGCGCCCCCTCCTCCCAGTGCGGGAACACGCGGCACGAAGGAGCGGCGCTCCGCGCGCGCCTGGGGCGAGCGGTGCGCGAGGGCCTTGCGCAGCTGGGAACGGCCACGGTGGATCCGGGAGCGGACGGTGCCGAGCTTGACGCCCAGGGTCGCCGCGATCTCCTCGTACGACAGCCCCTCGATGTCGCACAGCACCACGGCGGCGCGGAACTCGGGGGCGAGGGTGTCGAGGGCCTGCTGGACGTCCGCGTCGAAGTGGGCGTCGTTGAAGACCTGCTGCGGGGTGGGCTCCTTGCTGGCCAGCCGCTCGGCCGCGTCCTCGCCGAGCGCGTCGAAGCGGATGCGCTGCTTGCGGCGGACCATGTCCAGGAAGAGGTTGGTGGTGATGCGGTGCAGCCAGCCCTCGAAGGTGCCCGGCGTGTAGGTCGACAGGGAGCGGAAGACGCGGACGAAGACCTCCTGGGTGAGGTCCTCGGCGTCGTGCTGGTTGCCGGTGAGACGGTAGGCGAGCCGGTAGACCCGGCCGCTGTGCATGCTGACGATCTCCTCCCAGGTGGGCGGAGTCCACGCCTGCCCGTCCGCGTCGGTGGAGAAGGTCGCGGTCGGGGTCTGGGCCGGGTCGCCGGCGCGGTCGTGGTCAGCAGCGGTGTCGTTCACGGATTTCGGCCTGCCCGCCGATCCGAGGAAGCGCCGCAGCACTCCTCCGCGATCCACAGGCGCAGCCGCACCTCCCCTATCGGCTCTGGTGGTGTCCAGTGGAGCCCCTACCATAGCCACCTCGCCCGTTAGCTCCGGATAAGCGGTTTTACGAGAATTTGATCGGCGCTGCCACGGCTCGTACGACTGCGTCATCACTTGCTCGGCGTCCTCGTCCACTGCCCGCCCCCCGTCACGGCACGCGCCTCTTTCCTCACCCCTTCAAACGACCGGTCCCATCTGCGGGTTCCCGACGCCAACGGATACAGTCACGCCCAGGCAACCACGGGGACAGGAGAGGGTCATTACCGCCAACCGGCAGACGAGCTGGGCGTTCTCCGACGCCTATGTCGCCGAGGAGGAGGCGCTGCACTGGGCCCGGGACCGGGCCCGCGAGGCAGGGCTGCGCTCGGTGGCGCCCGGCACGGGCGCGGCCCTGCGGTTGCTCGCCGCCAGCGTGGACGCCAAGGCGGTCGCGGAGATCGGCACGGGCTGCGGAGTCTCCGGTATCCACCTGCTCCACGGGATGCGGCCGGACGGGGTGCTGACCACGGTCGACCAGGAGCCGGAGCACCAGCAGTCCGCCCGCCAGGCCTTCCGTGACGCCGGTTTCGCCGGCAACCGGGCCCGCTTCATCCCGGGCCGCGCGCTGGACGTGCTCCCCCGCCTCGCGGACGCCGGTTACGACCTGGTCTTCTGCGACGGCGACCGGCAGGAGTACCAGGACTACCTGGCGGAATCGTTGCGCCTGCTGCGCCCGGGGGGCCTGGTGGCCTTCGAGGGCGTCTTCGCCAACGGGCGCACGGTCGACTCCGGGCCGCAGCCCACCGAGGTGCTGCGGCTGCGGGAACTGGTGCGGGCCGTGCGCGAGAGCACGGAGCTGGTGTCGTCGCTGCTGCCGGTGGGCGACGGGCTCCTGTGCGCCGTCAAGCGGTGAGTCAAGCGGTGAGGAGGGCGCCCAAACAGTCGCCCCGGCACCGCGTGCGGTGCCGGGGCGACTGAAAGGGTGTGGTCGCGTGTGCGCGTCAGCCGACGACCTTCTTGAGGGCGTCGCCGAGCGCGTCGGCCTCGTCCGGGGTCAGCTCGACGACGAGCCGACCGCCGCCTTCGAGCGGAACGCGCATGACGATGCCCCGCCCCTCCTTGGTCACCTCGAGCGGGCCATCACCCGTCCGCGGCTTCATGGCCGCCATGCTCGTTCCCCTTCCTGAAACCCAGCTCAACCGTCTAGCCGACGGCCCACTGAAGGGCACCTGCGGTCCTTGAAGCAGGACACACGCCACCGGCATCGAACACATTGCTTCCAAGCCATTATCCCGCATGCCAGGACCCGATGACCAACATCGGGCGGCATCGCTTGGGCAACGCACGCGAGCAAAACCACTCAATTCGGCGATGTGACTGCGATACTGCGCCACCGCACACACATCCGCCGACCGAAAACGGACCGGAGCCGTTTGACGCAGGTCACACGTCGACCGCGGTCCGTGGCGGGTGAACTCCGTCATGCTGTCCTGCAGACGGGGACGTACTCGCCGGTACGTCCCGAGCCGCCACACGGAGGGATACGCCATGGCCGACACCGTGCTCTACGAGGTGAGCGACGGACTCGCGACGATCACGCTGAACCGCCCCGAGGCGATGAACGCGCTGAACGTCGCGGCGAAGGTCGCCCTCCGGGACGCGGTCCGGTCCGCCGCCGACGACGACGCCGTGCGGGCCGTGCTGCTGACGGCGGCCGGGGACCGGGCGTTCTGTGTCGGGCAGGACCTCAAGGAGCACATCGGGCTGCTGGCCGCCGACCGGGCGAGCGGTTCGGGGCAGACCATGAGCACAGTGCGCGAGCACTACAACCCGATCGTGAAGGCCATCGCCGGGGCTCGGAAGCCGGTGGTCGCGGCGGTGAACGGGGTCGCGGCGGGCGCCGGTTTCGGCTTCGCGCTGGCCGCGGACTACCGGATCGTCGCGGACACGGCGGCGTTCAACACCTCGTTCGCCGGTGTCGCGCTGACCGCGGACTCGGGGATCTCCTGGACGCTGCCGCGCGTGATCGGCCCCGGGCGCGCCACCGACCTGCTGCTCTTCCCCCGCAGCATCCCGGCGCGGGAGGCGTACGAGCTGGGCATCGCGAACCGGCTGGTCCCGTCGGCGGAGCTGCGCGCGGAGGCGGAGAAGGTGGCCCGCGCGCTGGCCGAGGGGCCGACCGTGGCGTACGCGGCGCTGAAGGAGTCCGTGGCCTTCGGGCTGAGCCACTCGCTCGAGGAGGCGCTGGAGAAGGAGGACGAGCTCCAGACCCGGGCGGGCTCCTCGGAGGACCACGCGATCGCGGTGCAGGCGTTCGTGAACAAGGAGAAGCCGAAGTACCTGGGCCGCTGAGCCCCTTCCGGCGGGGTCAGGCGCCGGACGCCCCGCCGCGTGCCACGCACGTGTCCAGGTGGTCGTTCACCAGCCCGCAGGCCTGCATCAGCGCGTACGCCGTGGTCGGGCCGACGAAGCGCAGGCCCCGCTTCTTCAGGGCCTTGGACAGGGCCGTCGACTCCGGGGTCACCGCGGGCACGTCGGTCAGGGCCCTGGGCGCCGGGCGGCCGTCCGGGTCGGGGGCGTGGGACCAGATCAGGGCGTCCAGGTCGCCGGGCGCCCACCCGGCCAGCACGCGCGCGTTGGCGAGGGTCGCGTCGATCTTGGCGCGGTTGCGGATGATGCCGGTGTCGGTCAGGAGGCGCTCGCGGTCGGTGTCGGTGAACTCCGCGACCGCGGCGATCCCGAAGTCGGCGAAGGCGGCGCGGAAGCCGGGACGGCGGCGCAGGATGGTGATCCAGGACAGGCCGGACTGGAAGGCCTCCAGGCTGAGCCGCTCGAAGAGGGCGTCGTCGCCGTGGACCGGGCGGCCCCACTCCTCGTCGTGGTACGTCACGTAGTCCGGGGTGGACAGGGCCCAGGGGCAGCGCAGGGCGCCGTCCGGTCCGGCGAGGGCGGCGGCGCGCTCCTCGCCCCCGGCCTCTCCATCACCCACGGCGGTTCCGTCGCTCACGGTTGCTCCGTCCCTCACGGTTGCTCCGTCGCTCACGGTTGCTCCTCCTCCCGGCGCGGGGCGGGCTTGTCCATGGACAGGTGGGCGGCGGCGGCCCGGGCGCCCGCCAGCGCGGACTCCAGGTCGGCGATCCGGGCGTCGCGCTCGGCGAGTTCGGCGCCGAGGCGGCCGAGGGCGTCGTCCACGTCCGCCATGCGGTAGCCGCGGGCGGCGAGCGGGAAGCGCAGGTCGTCGACGTCCGCGCGGTTGACCGGGCGGTCCGGCGGCAGGACGTCCCACAGGTGCTCGGGGGCCGCCTCGGGCAGCGGGGCGTTGGCGCCGCCGCCCACCACGGCCAGGGTCACCGCGGCGACCACGACGGCGAGCGCCAGGACCAGGAACAGGAACATAACCATCGCCGGGGCCCCCACGGTCGGATGTGTCGGAGTGCTTCGGAAGTGAGTCGGAGTCGGATGTGTGGCTCCGATCGTGCCATGCGAGTCTGACAGTCGGAGCCGCCGGGCGGTCGCGGGCGGCCGGGACGTACGAGGAGAGGTCACAGGGGATGCTCAGGCTGGGCAGGCGGGAATTCGCACCGCACGAGCGGTTGATCATGGCGATCGTGAACCGGACCCCGGACTCCTTCTACGACCGGGGCGCCACGTTCCGCGACGAGCCGGCCCTCGCGCGCGTGGAGCAGGCCGTCGCCGAGGGCGCCGCGATCATCGACATCGGCGGGGTGAAGGCCGGACCCGGCGAGGAGGTCACGGCCGAGGAGGAGGCGCGGCGCACGGTCGACTTCGTCGCCGAGGTGCGGCGGCGCTTCCCGGACGTCGTGATCAGCGTGGACACCTGGCGGCACGAGGTCGGCGAGGCGGTGTGCGAGGCGGGCGCGGACCTGCTGAACGACGCCTGGGGCGGGGTCGACCCGAGGCTCGCGGAGGTCGCCGCGCGGTACGGCGCCGGACTGGTGTGCACCCACGCGGGCGGCGCGGAGCCGCGGACCCGTCCGCACCGGGTGACGTACGACGACGTCATGGCGGACATCCTCGACGTGACCGTGGGACTGGCGGAGCGGGCGGTGGCACTCGGCGTGCCCAGGGAGTCGGTGCTGATCGACCCGGGGCACGACTTCGGCAAGAACACCCGGCACAGCCTGGAGGCGACGCGGCGGCTGGACGAGATGGTCGCCACGGGCTGGCCGGTGCTGGTGTCGCTGTCCAACAAGGACTTCGTCGGCGAGACCCTGGACCGGCCGGTGAAGGAGCGGGTGCTGGGGACGCTGGCGACGACCGCGGTGTCGGCGTGGCTGGGGGCGCAGGTGTACCGGGTGCACGAGGTGGCCGAGACGCGGCAGGTGCTGGACATGGTGTCGTCCATCGCGGGGGACCGCGAGCCGGCGGTCGCGCGCAGGGGGCTGGCCTGACAGCGGGGCCCGTCCCGGCCGTCCCTCACCGGGGGCTCCGCCCCCGGTGGGTGCGACGTCCCGTCAGCGGCCGGCTTCCTTCGACACCAGCGCCACGGCCTCGTCCACGTCGTCCGTGACGTGGAACAGCAGCAGGTCCTTCTCGGACGCCTTGCCCTGGGCGATCACCGTGTGCCGGAGCCAGTCGACCAGGCCGCCCCAGTAGTCCGTGCCGAACAGCACGATGGGGAAGCGGGTGACCTTCTGGGTCTGGACGAGGGTGAGGGCCTCGAAGAGCTCGTCGAGGGTGCCGAGGCCGCCGGGCAGCACCACGAAGCCCTGGGCGTACTTGACGAACATCATCTTGCGGACGAAGAAGTAGCGGAAGTTCAGCCCGATGTCGACGTAGGGGTTCAGCCCCTGCTCGAAGGGCAGCTCGATGCCCAGGCCGACGGAGATGCCCCTGGCCTCGCAGGCGCCCTTGTTCGCCGCCTCCATGGCGCCGGGGCCGCCGCCGGTGATCACGGCGAAGCCGGCCTCGACCAGGCCCCGGCCCAGGCGGACGCCCGCCTCGTACTCCGGGGTGTCCGCCGGTGTGCGCGCCGAGCCGAAGACGCTGATGGCGGGCGGGAGCTCGGCGAGCGTGCCGAAGCCCTCGATGAACTCCGACTGGATGCGCAGCACCCGCCAGGGGTCGGTGTGGACCCAGTCGGTGGGGGCGCGCTCGTCCAGCAGCCGCTGGTCGGTGGTGCTCGCCTGCACCTGGCCCCGCCTGCGGAGGACCGGGCCCAGCCGCTTCTCCTCCGGCGGCTGCTGCTTCCCCTCGGGGTTGCCGGTAGCCATGTGCGCTCCCTCCGTTTGCGGGTCGTTCCACCTCAGCGTAGATCCGCGCGGGTTACGTCCGGGGGACGTCAGCATGTCCGCGGGACAGCGTCCCAAACGCCCCGGGGCGCGCCGCCGGTCTCACGCCGTCAGCCAGGACCGCAGCCGCTCCTCCCCGGCGAGGATCTTCGCGGTGTCCACGCGCTCGTCCCGCTTGTGCGCCAGATGGGGGTTGCCGGGACCGTAGTTGACCGCCGGAACGCCCAGGGACGAGAAGCGGGAGACGTCCGTCCAGCCGTACTTGGGCTGTGGGGTGCCCCCCACCGCCTTGATGAACGCCGCGGCGGCCGGGTGGGACAGGCCGGGCAGCGCCGCCCCGCTGTGGTCGTCGACGACGAACTCCGCCACGCCGCAGTCCGCGAAGACCTCGCGCACATGGGCCAGGGCCTCCTCCTCGGTGCGGTCGGGGGCGTAGCGGAAATTCACGGTGACGACGCACTCGTCGGGGATGACGTTGCCCGCCACTCCCCCGGAGATGCCGACCGCGTTCAGTCCCTCCCGGTACTCCAGGCCGTCGATCACCGGATGGCGCGGCTCGTAGGCGGCCAGACGGGCGAGGATCGGGGCGGCGGCGTGGATGGCGTTGGAACCCATCCAGCCGCGCGCCGAGTGGGCGCGCTCGCCCGCGGTCTTCAGCAGCACCCGCAGCGTGCCCTGGCAGCCGCCTTCCACCTGGCCGTCGGAGGGTTCGAGGAGCACCGCGAAGTCGCCCTCCAGCCACTCGGGGTGCGCCTCGGCCACGTGCTTGAGGCCGTTGAGGTCGGCCGCGACCTCCTCGTTGTCGTAGAAGACGAAGGTCAGGTCGCGGTTGGGGGCGGGGACCGTGGCGGCGATGCGCAGCTGGACGGCGACGCCCGCCTTCATGTCGCAGGTGCCGCAGCCCCACAGCGTGCCGTCGGCGTCGAGCCGGGAGGGCACGTTGTCCGCGATCGGCACCGTGTCGATGTGGCCGGCCAGGATCACACGCTCGGGCCGCCCCAGCCGGGTACGGGCGACGACGTTGTTGCCGTACCGGTCGACCGTCAGGTGCGGCAGCGCGCGCAGGGCGGTCTCGATCGCGTCGGCGAGCGGCTTCTCGCTGCCGCTCTCGGACGGGAAGTCGACGAGCCGCGCGGTCAGGCGCGCGGCGTCCAGCGTGAGGTCAAGCGGGGTGTCGGCCATGCCGTCGACCCTAACGCCCCCCGGGTGCCGGCCCACTGTCCACACCCGGCACACACATCTCCGTACGCTCCAGTACCTTGTACGCGTGCCAGAGCCGTCCCCTCCTTCCAAGCGTCGTGGCCGCCTCTTCCGCTTCGGGGCGTCCCTCGTGGTCCTGCTCGCGGTCGCCGGTTACCTCGTGGTGCAGTACGTCACCGGGGGCAGGGGCGGCCCGGGCTGCAAGGTCGTGTCCGCCAAGGGCGACGGCGCGACGTACGAGTTCACGCCCGAGCAGGCGGTGAACGCGGCGACGATCACCGCCGTGGGCACCGCGCGCGACCTGCCCGAGCGGGCGGTGACGATCGCGCTGGCGACCGCGCTGCAGGAGTCCGCGCTGCGCAACATCGACTACGGCGACCGCGACTCGCTCGGTCTGTTCCAGCAGCGTCCGTCGCAGGGCTGGGGCACGCCGAAGGAGATCATGGACCCGGCGTACGCGTCGGAGAAGTTCTACGAGCACCTGGAGGAGGTGCCGGGCTACACCCGGCTGCCGCTCACGGTCGCCGCGCAGAAGGTGCAGCGCAGCGGCTTCCCGCAGGCGTACGCCAAGCACGAGCCGGACGCCACGCTGCTGGCCGCCGCGCTCACCGGCCGCTCGGCGGCCACGCTGACCTGCGAGGGCCGTCCGGCGGCGACCCGGGCGGCGGGTGCGGACGCGGTGCGTGCCGCGCTGGTGCGGGACTTCGGGCGGGATCTGCTGGAGCCCGCGGGCGCCGAGGTGGGCGGGCCGGAGGCGTCCTCGCCGTCCGCGGGCGCACCGGCCGGGTCCTCCGGCTCCGACGGGCGGACGGTGACGCTGCCGGTCGCCGACGGCGAGGGGGCCGACGCCGGCACGCGCGGCTGGCAGCTGGCCCACTGGGCCGTGGCCAACGCCTCCGAGCTGCACATACGGCACGTGTCGTACGCGGGCCGGGAGTGGACCGCGGGGAACACCGACAGCCAGTGGCGGCCGGTCGACGGCAAGAACGCCGAGGACGCGGGCGGCGACGCGGACGCGGTCCGGATCACCACCGCGGGGTAGTCCGCTCAGCCGTACGAGGGCTCCCCCGGGGGGCGTCACACGCGGCCGGTCACGCGACGCATTGCCAACTCTTTACGTCGTCCCGCCGCAACCTTCCCGGCGGTCGAGCGGTAGTCACTGCGTCCGAGCCCGACGGTCCACAGCCAGTCGATCGCCTTCCGGGCCGGCCGGACACTCATCGTTTCCTCCCGTCGAAGGAGCACCATGTCCCTCCCCCTGACCCGTCGGATCGCCCGTGCCGCGCTGCTCGTCGCTGCGGGAGCGGCCGCCGGGGTCGGTGCGGCCGGTTCCGCCAGCGCGGCTCCGGAGCTGCCGGCCACCCCGACCATCGGCGGGCTGACCGCCCTGGACGGGGTCGCCGACAACACCGTGGACGGCGCGGCGCAGGACGTCGCCGACACCACGGACGACGCCGACGAGGTGGCGCCGGCCGCCGGCAAGACCGTGCGGAAGGCGGTGCCCGCGGTGAAGAAGCTGCCGACGGAGTCCCTCACCAAGGGTGGCGTGCCGTCGGCGAAGACGCTGCCGCTCGTCTGAGGTTCGGCGCCCGGCCGTATGGCGACGGGGCCCGGGGTTCTCCCCGGGCCCCGTCGCCGTGTGTGCCCCGTCCCGCCGCAGCGGTGTCAGGCGGTCAGCCGGGCCACCGCCGCCCGGACGCGTTCGTCCGTGGCGGTCAGGGCCACCCTCACGAAGTGCTCGCCCGCCGGGCCGTAGAAGTCGCCGGGGGCGACGAGGATGCCGCGTTCGGCGAGGTGGGCGACGGTGTCCCAGCAGGACTCGTCGCGCGTGGCCCACAGGTAGAGGCTGGCCTCGCTGTGCTCGATGCGGAAGCCGTGGCCCAGCAGCGCCTCGCGCAGGGCGGTGCGCCGGGCCGCGTACCGCTCGCGCTGGACCCGGACGTGCTCGTCGTCGCCCAGGGCGGCCACCACCGCCGCCTGCGTCGGCGCGGACGTCATCATCCCGCCGTGCTTGCGGATCTCCAGCAGCGGCCCGAGGACCGCCGGGTCACCGGCGAGGAAGGCGGCGCGGTAGCCGGCGAGGTTGGAGCGCTTGGACAGCGAGTGGACCGACACGATGCCGTCGTACGATCCGCCGTTGACGTCGGGGTGCAGCACCGAGACCGGGTCGGCCTCCCAGCCCAGCTCGATGTAGCACTCGTCGGAGAAGACCAGGACGCCGTGCTCGCGGGCCCAGGCGACGGTCCGGGTCAGCTCCTCCTTGGACAGCACCCGGCCGGTCGGGTTGGACGGCGAGTTCAGCCAGAGCAGCTTCAGGCCCGCCGGGTCCAGCTCGGTCGGATCGTCGTAGGACACGTACGCGGCGCGGGCCAGCCGGGCGCCGACCTCGTACGTCGGGTAGGCCAGGCGCGGGTAGGCGACCGTGTCGCCCGGGCCGAGACCGAGCTGTGTGGGGAGCCAGGCGACCAGTTCCTTGGAGCCGACGACCGGCAGCACGTGGCGGTGGGTCACGTCCCGGGCGCCGAGCCGGTGCTCCACCCAGCGGGTCAGCGCGTCACGCAGCTCCGGGGTGCCCCAGACCGTGGGATACCCCGGCGAGTCCGCCGCGGCGACCAGCGCCTTCTGGACCGGCTCGGGGACCGGGTCGACGGGGGTGCCGACCGAGAGGTCGACGATGCCGTCGGGGTGCGCGGCGGCCGTCTTCTTGTAGGGCTCCAGCTTGTCCCAGGGGAAGGTGGGCAGCCGGTCGGAGACTGCGGACACGGGTACGGGCTCACTTTCTGGTACGGCAAACGCCTTGGTCCCGTACGGCGGTCGGGCCGTACGGGACCAAGGCGGCACGTCGATGCGGGGGCCGCCGACGGGACGGCTACGCCTGCGGCGGCAGCGCGGCGATGAACGGGTGATCGCGCTCGATCAGCCCCAGCTTGCTGGCGCCGCCGGGCGAGCCGAGCTCGTCGAAGAACTCGACGTTCGCCTTGTAGTAGTCCTTCCACTCCTCCGGAGTGTCGTCCTCGTAGAAGATGGCCTCGACCGGGCAGACCGGTTCACAGGCGCCGCAGTCGACGCATTCGTCCGGGTGGATGTACAAGGACCGCTGGCCCTCGTAGATGCAGTCGACCGGGCACTCCTCGATGCACGCCTTGTCCTTCACGTCGACACAAGGCTGCGCGATGACGTAGGTCACGCTGTCGTTCCTCCTCGATAGGGCGCTGGCGGGCCTCCTCAGGCTCCGCCGCCTGGCGCGCGGGAGCGCGGCGTCGTCGATGCCCGCCCCTAGTATCTCCGTTCTTGGGCATGATCCGAACAGGAGGGGTGAACTGACCTGTGGAAATCTCTGCCGCCGGGCGCCTCGAGGTCCGTATCACCACTGCTGACGTGGGAAAACGGGTCTCCGTCAGGAGCTTGATCGAACATGGTCCCTCGGGTGAGAAGTTCACCGACACGGTCGGTGTTCTCACATCATGGGACAACGGTGTGCTGCGGATCACAAGGAAGAACGGCGAAGGTGTCCGCGTCGCGGAGTCCGCGCTGGTCGCGGGCAAGGTGGTCCCGTCCGCCCCGGCGCGTCGGCGCGGTCCGGCCGCCTCGTACGAGGAGCTGGCGCGGGTCTCCGCGCGGGCGTGGCGGCCCGTGGAGAGCGAGCGGCTCGGCGAGTGGGAGCTGCGGGCCGCGCGCGGCTTCACCCGGCGGGCCAACTCGGTGCTGCCGCTCGGTGACCCGGGTGTGCCGCTGGACGAGGCGCTGACGGCCGTCCGCCGCTGGTACGCCGCGCGGGGCCTGCCCGCCTACGTGCAGACCGCGACCGGCGCTCCGGGCGCGCAGGAGCTGCTGTGCGCGGAGCTGGAGCGGCGGGGCTGGGTGCGGGAGGTGACCGCCGAGCTGTGGACCGGGCCGCTCGCGCCGGTCGCGGACCTGGGCGCGGAACCGTCCGGGGTCGTGCTGTCGCGGCACGCCGACGACGCGTGGCTGGCGCGCTACCAGCGCCGGGGGGTGAGCGAGGTGGCCCTGCGGGTGCTGGGCAGCGGGCCCTCGGTGTGGTTCGCCACGGTGCCGGGCGAGGAGGCCCCCGCCGCGATCGGGCGGTGCGTCGTGGACGGGCGGTGGGCCGGTTTCGCGGCGGTCGAGGTGGACCCGGCACGGCGGCGGCGGGGACTGGCGACGGCGGTGATGGCCGCGCTGGCCCGGCGGGCGCTGGACGAGGGCGCCTCCGCGGCCTGGCTCCAGGTCGAGGACGACAACGCGGGAGCGCGGGCGCTGTACGAGCGCATGGGCTTCGCCGTGCACCACGCGTACCACCACTACCGCGCGCCGGAATCCTCGGCCGACACGGGTGCGGGATCGCCGTGAGCGGGCACGAACGGGGTATGCGCTCCCCCCACCCGCCCCCGCCCGAGCGCTCCGCCGAGCTGCGCCGGCGGTTCGCCGAGGAGGCCCGCTGCGAGCGGCCCGACCTGTCGACGCTGTGCCTGCTGCTGGGCGCGGAGGCGGACGGCGCCCTGGACGAGGCGGCGATGGACGGCGCGCAGGTGGAACTGGACCGGCTGGCCGGCGAACTCCCCTACCGGCCCGGCACACCGCACGCCTGGGCGCTCGCGCTGCGGGACCTCCTGGGCGGGCGGTACGGCTTCGGCGGCGGCCCGGAGGACTACCGGCGGCTGGAGTCGTCGCTGCTGCACGAGGTGCTGCGGCGGCGGCGCGGGCTGCCGATCCTGCTGTCGGTGGTGTGGCTGGAGGTGGCCCGCCGGGCGGGCGCGCCGGTGTACGGGGTGGCGCTGCCGGGGCACTTCGTCGTCGGCTTCGGGGAGGCGGAGGGCCAGGTGCTCGCCGATCCCTTCGACGGGGGCCGGGTCCTGACGGGCTCCGACGCGGAGCTGCTGGTCGCCGGGGCCATGGGGGCGCCGCTGGACGCGTCGATGCTGACGCCCGCCGACACGCTGGACGTCGTCCTGCGCGTCCTGAACAACATCCGGGCGTGGGCCGCGGCCCGTCCGGAGCGCTCCGACGTGTCCCTGTGGGCGGTGGACCTGTCCCTGCTCCTCCCCACGCACCCGGCCCGGCTGCGCTACGAGCGGGCGCAGCTGCTGGTGCGGCGCGGGGACTTCCGGGACGGCGCACGGGAGCTGGAGGCGTACGCCGAGGTGGTGGCCGCGGTGGACGAGCCGGCGGCGGAGCGGGTGCGGGGGCAGGCCCGGGCGGCGCTGGCGCTGCTCAACTAGGACGAGGGGCGCCCGACGCGAGGGGGCGCCCGGCGGCCGGTGCCGTCGGGCGCCCCGTTCCGCGGTTCGGGTCAGCTGGGGTTCGTCTCGATCACGGCGACCCGATCGGTCTTGCTGGTCAGCGCCTGGCGGAGGGCGACGTAGACGTCCTGCGGGGTGACGGGCGTCTTCTTGCCGTTGCCCCGGGTGATGAGCACACCGTCGAACGTCTGGCCGTACAGCTCCTCCAGGGCGTTCAGGTCGGGCTTGTCGACGAGCTTGCCGTTGACGGCCTCCACTCCGAGGAACTTCCACAGCGACTTCTGCGGGCTCATCGGGATGGAGTGCGCCGCGTCGGTCTGCACGGTCACGATGGCCGACATCGCGGGCTCGGCGAACTCCTTCATCATCCGGTCGACCTCGGCCTTGGAGACCTTCGGCTCGCGGCTGGTCGTCGGCACGTTCACGGGGCCGGCGGTGCCGGTCTCGACCTGGGTGCGGTACGCCTCGCGCACGGCCTCCGTCGACTTGGTCACGTCGATGCCCTTGCCCGGCTTGCCGTACACCGGGACGGCCTTGCCGGACTCGAACGTGATCGTGCCCTCGGTCATGCTCCCCGCTCCGCCCGCGGCGTCCTCCAGGGCGGCCTGGAGCTTCTCCTCGTCGACGGGCAGGACCGGGTCGACGACACGGTGGTTGCCGAGGAGGGAGCCGATCACGGAGACCGGGTTGTAGTCGCTGCGGGCGGCCGCGGCGACGGTGGCGTCGGTGTCCACCTGGAGGCCCGCGTTGTCCGGCTCCAGGTCGACGGTCCTGCCGTCGACGGACAGCTTCAGCGGCTTGTTCACCCGGTCGTCGAGGGCCGCGTCCAGCTTCTTCACGGCCTCGTCGCGGGTGCCGCCGCCGATCTCGACGCCGAGGACGGTGGTGCCCTTGGGCACGTCGGAGTGGTTCATCAGCAGGCCGGCGCCGTAGGCGACACCGCCGAGGAAGACCAGGCAGCCGCAGAGCAGGACCAGCTTGTTGCGGCCCTTCTTCTTGGGCGGCCGGGAGGAGTTCGCCGGGGGCGGGGAGACCGGGTCGGGCAGCTTGGGCGGCGTGTGCGGCAGCGGGCCGTCGCCGGGGGCGCCGCCCGCGTTGAAGGACGCGCCCGGCGGGACGACCGGGATGCCGCTGGTGACGGTGTGCCCGGAGACGTTGTCGTGGCGGGGGCCGTAGCCCGGGGTGCCCGGTTCGGCGGGCTTCTGGGGCGTGAGGATCGCGGTGTCGTCGCTGAGGCCGCCGCCGGGGATGCCGAGGCGGTTCTGCTCACCGGCGGGGGCGGTGGGGCCGGACGCGGTGGGCGGGGCCATCGGCCCGTCGCCGGTGACCGGGCCGCCGGTCGGGCCGGCGGGGCTCTGGGGGCCGCCGGGGTGGCTCTGGGCACCGGGGCCGGGGTGGCCGCCCTGTCCCGGTACGCCGTCCGGGGCGCGCCCGCCGGGCGTCTCCTCGGGGAGGTACGGCAGGTCGTGGCGGCGCGGTCCGCCGCCGTGGCCCGTGCCCGGGCGGGAGCCGGTGGCCGCCGGTCCCCCGGCCAGTGCCTCGGTCACGTCGAAGGAACCGGTGCCGCCGCCGTGTCCGGGGGCCACGGGTCCGCCGGTCGCACCGGTCGCGCCGGTGGGGCCGCCGGGGCGGGAGCCGGCCGGGGCGCTCATCGAGCCGACCACGCCGCCCGGGCGCCCGGCGCCCTGCCGCGCGCCACCGGGGGTGCCGGTGCCGGGAGCGCCGGTGCCGGGGGCGGGTGCGGCTGCGTTCGGCGCGGTTCCGTTCGGTGTGGTTCCGCCCGTGCCGGGGGTGGAACCGCTCGGCGCGCCCGTGCCGTTGGCCGGGCCTGCGGCCGGACCGCCCTTGCCCGGGCCGGACTTGCGGGGCGCGAACCAGTCGCTGGCCGGCTTGTCCGGGGACGACGGCTGGTCGGGACGGGAGGCCCCGGCGGGCCGGGCGGACTGCGCGGGAGGCTCCGCCGTGTCGGCCGGTGACGGTGCCGCCGACTCGGCCTCGGTGGTGTCCTTGGCTTCCGCGTCCGTGACGGGCTTGCGCACGACGACCGGCGGAATGGGCCGCGATCCGGGGATGTTGATCCGGATCCGGGTCGTCAGCGTGGTCTCGGTCTTGCGTTCCTCCGGCCGCGCGGCCGGCCGGCCCGCGCCCGTACCCTCGTCCGGAATCGCCGGGATGCCGTAGGGCGGGGTGCCCGACGGGTAGGCGGCTCCGCCGTGCCCGTTGGGCCCGGAGGACGGAGTGTCAGTTTCACGACTCAAGGCAGGTTCTCCCGGTTGGCTCCGCCGCCCGTCACGACCTCACGGTGGGGGTCCCCAGCTCGGAACGGAGCCGAGAGTGCGGGGAAAGGCTCGGCGGCGCGCACCACCTTACTGGCCGCATCCGGCCCGTATCCCAGGACCGCTGGCGAAACCCACACCGGACCCGCACGCTCGTGACACGGCGAAGTGGTACGTCACTTGCCAAGTCGGACGGGACGGCCGTCCGGTTGCCGCCCGGGAGCGAGCGTGGCGCAGATCACAGCGACGGCGATGCCGCCGAGCAGGAAGAGGTAGGAACCGCCGCCGGCGGCGAAGAGGAAGTCGCCTTCCGGGCGGCCGGCGGTGAGCAGGATGACGACGAGCATCCAGCCGCCGGCGACCGCCCCGCCACCGGCACGGCTGCGCATCAAGCGGGCCGCGCCCAGGACCGTCCCCGCCTCGCCGGCGAGGGCCAGCAGCAGTCCGCCCGGGAACCACGCGGGCTGTACGAGCGCCCCGGCCACCGCGACCACCGCGCCGAGCAGGAACAGCCCCAGGAAGGCGCCGACGCGTCCGGCGGAGGGCGGGCGGATCGGCTGCGCCATCAGGGGCGTCGTCCTGTCGCCGCTCATGACGCGTCCCCCACGGTGATTCCGGCGAACAGGTCGCTCTCTCTCGTTTCGGAACGTTCACCGCGTACCAACTCGTAGTACTCGGTGGTGAAGAGGGGCTGGGCGAGTTCGTTGGAGAGGACGAAGTAGGGCTCGGCCACGGTGATCTGGGTGGCGTGGGCGCGCATCGCGGCGGCCTTGGCGGCGGCGTGCGTGGTGCCGTCGATCGCCGTGGTGATCCGCTCGTCGGGGACGACGCCTGGTACGTCGTCGACGGTGGCCGCCGCGGCGAAGGGGAGGCCGGGCAGGTCGTCGTGCAGGCGCTTGAAGGACGCCTCGGCGACGGAGCGGGGCACCCGGTTCCAGTAGACCTTGGGGATCTCCCAGCCGGAGGAGGCGGCCAGGTCGGCGGCGCGCATGGCGACGCGGTGGGCCTGGATGTGGTCGGGGTGGCCGTAACCGCCGTTGTCGTCGTAGGTGACGAGGACCTGCGGCCGGACCTCCCGGACGACCTCGGCGAGCAGCCCGGCGGCCTGGTCGACGTCGGCCTGCCAGAAGCAGCCGGGGTCGTCGTTGTCGGCGAGCCCCATCATCCCGGAGTCGCAGTACCGCCCGGCGCCGCCGAGGAGCCGGAAGTCGGTGATGCCGAGCGCGCGCATGGCGTCCGTCAGCTCGCCGAGCCGGTGTCCGCCGAGCGCGGCCCCGTTCAGGTGGCCCAGCTCGGGCGGGATGACTTCGCCGCGCTCGCCGAGGGTGCAGGTGACCAGTGTCACGTGGACGCCCTCGGCGGCGTAGCGGGCCATGGTCGCGCCGTTGTTGATGGACTCGTCGTCCGGGTGGGCGTGTACCAGGAGCAGGCGTCGGTCGGGCAGTTCCGTCATGGGGCCAGCTTATGAGGCGGCGGGGTGGTCATCGGTTCTGTGGCGGTGGGGCGGGTGCCCTGGTGGTGGGCGGGTGGGGTGTGCGGTGTTGCCTGTCGAGACTCGTGAGCACGGCGGGCCTCAGCGTTCACGGGCCGCTCAGACGAGCGGGGGCGGCACGAACCCCGTCAGGGGCAGCGTGCGGGCGCGGTGACCACGCATGGGCCGCGGAACCCACGCACGGACCGCGACCGCCGACCCGGCGGACGCCCCGGCCGTGGCGCCGAGGCCCGTACTGGAGCGCGCCGGGGCGCGGGTGGCCGCCGTCAGGGCCGACGCGGCGTACGGCGCAGCGAGCGGCGGGACGCGGCGCCGCGCGCTCGGTGTTCGGCACCGGTCCGGCGGGCCGGCCGGTCGGCCGGCGCACGGTTACGGCTGCGCGGTCAGAAGTTGATACTGCCGATCATCCCCGCGATGTTCGTCGTCAGCTCGCTGATGGTGGGGGCGATCGTCGACGAGGCGAGGTAGAAGCCGAGCAGCATGCACACGACGGCATGCCCCGCCTTCAGGCCCGACTTCTTGATCAACAAGAAGACGATGATCGCCAGCAGCACCACCGCCGATATCGAGAGTGCCACGGCGGTTCACCTCCAAGGATCCCAAAGCGCGGGGGGGTAGGAATATGGGGGCAGTAAATCCACACAGCAGCCAGCAGGTTCATACCCACTATGCGCTAACGATCATAACTATCCGTACGTGCGCATCGATCGGCGCACGGCCGCACAAGGGGGCGCATGGCCAATATGGTCAGGGCATGACGACCGAGGCTGACTCCTTCCCCCGACGGCACGCCCGTACCCAGCGCTTCACGCTCGGCGCGCCGCGTTCGTTCACCGTGGCGCCCGACGGCTCGCGTGTCGTGTTCCTGCGCTCCGCTTCCGGTACGGACCGGGCCAATTCGCTCTGGGTCCTGGACCTCGACGAGGGCGGGGAGCGCGTGGCGGCCGACCCGCGCGCCCTCCTGGGCGGCGCTTCCGAGCGCCTGTCCGCGGAGGAGCGCGCGCGGCGTGAGCGGAGCCGGGAGGGGGGTGCCGGCATCGTCGGCTATGCCACCGACGCGGCGGTCGAGTTGGCCGCTTTCGCCTTGTCAGGGCGGCTCTTCGCGGCCGAGCTGCGGGCCGGGACGGCGCGCGAACTGCCCACGCCGGGGCCGGTGATCGACCCCCGTCCTTCGCCCGACGGGCGGCACGTCGCCTACGTCGCCCGAGGTGCGCTGCGGGTCGTCGGGGCGGAGGGGGCGGACGACCGGGCGCTCGCGACCCCGGAGTCGGAGGGTGTCACCTACGGTCTGGCCGAGTTCGTCGCGGCCGAGGAGATGGGGCGTTCGCGGGGCTTCTGGTGGGCTCCGGAGTCGGACCGCCTGCTGGTGGCGCGGGCGGACGACACGCCGGTGGAGCGGTGGTGGATCTCCGATCCCGCTCATCCGGGGCGTGAGCCGAGCCAGGTCCGCTACCCCGCGGCGGGCACGGCGAACGCGGACGTACGGCTGTTCGTGATCGGGCTGGACGGGGTGCGCACGGAGGTCTCCTGGGACCGGGCGCGCTACCCCTATCTGGCACGTGTGCACTGGTCAGCGGCGGGTGCGCCGCTACTGCTCGTACAGGCGCGCGACCAGCGCAGTCAGCTGATTCTGGCCGTGGAGCCGGACTCGGGCCGGACCCGGATGGTGCACGCCGACGAAGATCCAAGTTGGCTTGAACTTTTCCCCGGGGTGCCGTGCTGGAGTCCTTCGGGGCAGTTGGTGCGGATCGCGGACGAGGGGGGTGCGCGGCGCCTCGCCGTGGGGGAACGCCCGCTCACCGGGCCGCAGTTGCACCTCCGGGCGGTGCTCGACGTCTCGGACGACGACGTACTGGTCTCGGCGTCGGCGGGCGAGGAGGCGGCCGCCCCGGAGACGGGTGAGGTGCACGTGTACCGGGTGAACGAGCTGGGCGTGGAGCGCGTCTCGCAGGAGCCCGGCGTGCACTCGGCGGTGCGTGCGGCGGGGGTGACCGTGCTCGTCTCGGCGACGCCGGACGTGCCGGGTGCGCGGGTGCGGGTGCTGCGTGACGGGAAACCGACGGCGACTGTCCCCTCGTACGCCGAAGATCCTGGTATGTCCCCCCGCGTGACGCTGACACAGGGGGGCGCACGCCGCATCCCGTGCGCCGTGCTTATGCCTCGGGACTACGCCGGTGACACCCCCTTGCCGGTGCTCATGGACCCCTATGGCGGTCCGCACGGGCAGCGGGTGCTCGCCGCCCACAACCCGCACCTGACCTCGCAGTGGTTCGCCGACCAGGGGTTCGCGGTGGTCGTCGCGGACGGGCGCGGGACGCCGGGCCGCTCGCCCGCCTGGGAGAAGTCCATCAGGGACGAGGTGGCCGCGACCGTCGTGCAGGACCAGGTCGACGCCCTCCAGGCGCTGGCCGCCGACTTCCCGCTCGACCTGGGCCGGGTGGCGATCCGGGGCTGGTCCTTCGGCGGCTACCTGGCCGCCCTCGCGGCGCTGCGCCGCCCGGACGTCTTCCACGCGGCGGTGGTGGGCGCCCCGGTCACCGATCTGCGGCTGTACGACACCCACTACCAGGAGCGCTACCTCGGGCACCCGGGCGAGCAGCCGGAGGTCTACCGCCGCAACTCGGTGATCGACGACGCGGGCCTGGTCGACGCCGCGGAGCCGCACCGTCCCATGATGATCATTCACGGGCTGGCGGACGACAACGTGGTGGTCGCCCACTCGCTGCGGCTGTCCTCGGCGCTGCTGGCGGCCGGCCGCCCGCACGAGGTGCTGCCGCTGTCCGGTGTCACGCACATGACCCCGCAGGAGGAGGTCGCCGAGAACCTGCTCCGCCTCCAGCTCGACTTCCTCAAGCGGGCGCTCGCCCCGGCAAACGGGGACGAACCGCGTTAACACACAGGCAACTTGACGGAAGCGGTACCGATATACGGACACGCGAGGCTGTACAGCGTACGGCCGTGCGGGTGCCGTCGAGCGGGCCGGGGTGCGCCATGTCACCCCGGCCCGCCGCCATGCTCCCCCTCCACTGGGACCACCTGCTTCTCCGCCGCGAAGTGGCAGGCCGAGTCGTGCGCCGCCGGGCCGCCCGCCGTACGGAACCAGGCGGGCACCGCCAGGGCCGGCACCTCCAGCGCGCAGCGCTCCTGCGCCTTCCAGCAGCGGGTGCGGAAGCGGCAGCCGGAGGGGATGTTCGTCGGGGACGGGACGTCGCCGCTGAGGATGATCCGTTCGCGGTGCTCCCGGGCCTCCGGGTCGGGGACGGGCACGGCGGAGAGCAGGGCCTGGGTGTACGGGTGGGTGGGGTGTTCGTAGATCTCGGTGTCCGTGCCGGTCTCCACGATCCGGCCGAGGTACATCACCCCGACCCGGTCGGAGATGTGCCGCACGATCGACAGGTCGTGCGCGATGAACACGTAGGAGAGGTCGAACTCGCTCTGCAACCGGTCCATCAGGTTGATGACCTGGGCCTGGACCGAGACGTCCAGCGCGGAGACCGGTTCGTCGGCGACGATCACCTCGGGGCGCAGGGCCAGCCCGCGGGCGATGCCGATGCGCTGGCGCTGGCCGCCGGAGAACTGGTGCGGATAGCGGTTGATGTACTCCGGGTTGAGGCCAACCACGTCCAGCAAGTCCCGCACCTTGCGGCGCCGGTCGCCCTTGGGGGCCGCCTCGGGGTGGATGTCGTACGGCTCCCCGATGATGTCACCCACCGTCATGCGGGGGTTGAGGGAGGTGTACGGGTCCTGGAACACCATCTGGATGTTGCGGCGTACGGCCTTGAGCGCCCGGCCCGACAGCCGGGTGATGTCCTCGCCCTTGTAGCGGATCGCACCGGCCGTCGGCCGTTCCAGGTTGACCAGCATCTTGGCGACCGTGGACTTGCCGCAGCCCGACTCGCCGACGATGCCCAGTGTCTCGCCCCGTCCGAGGTGGAAGTCGACGCCGTCGACCGCGCGCACGGCGCCGATCTGCTTGCGCAGCAGCACGCCCCGGGTGAGCGGGTAGTGCTTGACCAGGTTGTCGACCTCGACGATCGGCTCAGCCATCCAGGCACTCCCTCCAGAAGTGGCAGGCGCTCCCCCGGGTGTCCGAGACCTCGTACAGCGGGGGTTCGTCGGTGCGGCAGACGTCGCGGGCGAGCGGGCAGCGGGGGTGGAAGGCGCAGCCCGGCGGGATGCGTGTCAGGTTGGGCGGCAGGCCCTTGATGGCGTACAGCTCGCGGCCCTTGAGGTCCAGGCGCGGGATGGACTCCAGCAGGCCGCGCGTGTACGGGTGGGCCGGGGCCTTGTAGATGTCGTGGACGGGGGCCGACTCGACGATGCGGCCCGCGTACATCACGGCGATGCGGTCGGCGACGTCGGCGACCACGCCGAGGTCGTGGGTGATGAGGATCAGGCCCATGCGGTACTCGCGTTGGAGTTCCGCGAGCAGTTCCATGACCTGGGCCTGGACGGTGACGTCGAGGGCGGTGGTCGGTTCGTCGGCGATGATCAGGGCGGGTTCCAGGGCCAGCGCCATCGCGATCATGATGCGCTGGCGCATGCCGCCGGAGAACTGGTGCGGGTACTGCCTCACCCGCTCCCGGGCGGCGGGGATGCGCACCCGGTCCATCAGCTCGACGGCGCGGGCCCGGGCGTCCTTGCGGGACATGCCCCGGTGGACGGTGAACATCTCGGCGAGCTGGTCGCCGACGGTGAGCACGGGGTTCAGGGACGACAGCGCGTCCTGGAAGATCATCGCCATGTCGGCGCCGCGCACCTTGCGGCGTTCGTCCTCCTTGAGCCGGAGCAGGTCCCGCCCCTGGAAGACGACCTCACCGCCGGTGATCCGGCCGGGCGGCACGTCGAGGATGCCCATGATCGCCTGTGCGGTCACCGACTTGCCGGAGCCGGACTCGCCGAGCACGGCCAGGGTCTCGCCCGCGTCGACGCCGTAGCTGACGCCGTTGACAGCCTTGGCGACCCCGTCCCGGGTGCGGAACTCCACGTGCAGGTCGCGGACGTCGAGCAGCACGGCGGCTCACCTCAGTTTCGGGTCGAGGGCGTCGCGCACCGCGTCGCCGAGCATGATGAACGCCAGCACGGTGACCGCGAGGGCCCCGGAGGGCCACAGCAGCGCGTGCGGGGCGTTGCGGATGTACGGGGAGGCCGCGGAGATGTCGATGCCCCAGGAGACGCTGGGCGGCTTCAGGCCGACGCCCAGGTAGGACAGGGTGGCCTCCAGGGCGATGTACGTGCCGAGCGCGATGGTGGCGACGACGATGACCGGGGCGACGGCGTTGGGCGCGATGTGCCGCAGCACGAGCCGGGTGTTGGACGCGCCGAGGGCCCGGGCCGCCTGCACGTAGTCGTTCTGTTTGGCGGTGATGACGGCGCCGCGGGCGATGCGGGAGATCTGCGGCCAGCCGAGCAGCACGATGAACCCGATGACCGGCCAGACGGTGTTGCTGGTGATGACGGACAGCAGGACCAGTCCGCCGAGGACGACGGGGATGGCGAAGAAGACGTCGGTGATCCGGGACAGGACGGAGTCCCAGATGCCGCCGAAGAAGCCCGCGAGGGCGCCCAGGACGCTGCCCAGGACGGCGACGCCGAGGGTGGCGAGGACACCGACCGCCACGGACGTGCGGGCGCCGTAGACGGTGCGGGTGTAGACGTCGCAGCCCTGGCCGTCGAAGCCGAAGGGGTGGCCGGCCTGCGAGCCCTCCTGGGCCTTGGCCAGGTCGCACGCGAGGGGGCTGCCGGAGGCGATGGCCGAGGGCCACAGGGAGATGAGGAGCAGGAAGAGGATGACCAGGGCGGAGAGGATGAAGACCGGGTTGCGGCGCAGGTCGCGCCAGGCGTCGGACCACAGCGAGCGGGGCCGGTCCTGCGGTCCGGTGCCGTCCGGGCCGGCCGGGCGCTGCTCCAGGGTCTCGGCCTCGTCGACGCCCAGGTCCATGGCGCCGCCCATTCCGGTTCCGGCGATGGCGCGCTCGGGTTCGTGGTGCCGGTCAGGCATAGCGGATCCTCGGGTCGAGTACGGCGTACAGGAGGTCGACGACGAGGTTGGCGACCAGGAAGACCAGCACCAGCACGGTGACGAAGCCGACCACGGTCTGGGTGTTCTGCCGCAGGATGCCCTGGTAGAGCTGGTAGCCGACGCCGTGGATGTTGAAGATCCGCTCGGTGACGATCGCGCCGCCCATGAGGAAGCCGATGTCGGCGCCGATGAAGGTGACCACGGGGATGAGGGAGTTGCGCAGCAGGTGCCTCACGACCACCCGGTGCCGGGGCAGGCCCTTGGCGACGGCGGTGCGGACGTAGTCGGAGCGGCGGTTCTCGGCGATGGAGGTGCGGGTCAGCCGGGTGACGTACGCCAGGGAGACCGAGGCCAGCACCAGGCCGGGCAGGATCAGCTCGTCGAAGGGCGCCTCGGAGGAGACCGAGGGCCGGATCCAGCCCCACTTCACACCGAGCAGCAGCTGGAGCAGCAGGCCGGTGACGAAGGTGGGCACGGAGATGACGACGAGGGTGACCAGCAGGACGCCGGTGTCGACGGGGCGTCCCCGGCGCAGTCCGGTGACCACGCCGAGGGTGATGCCGACGACGACCTCGAAGGCGATCGCGATCAGGGTGAGCCGGATGGTGACGGGGAACGCCGTGGACATCAGCTCGGTGACCTCCTGGCCGTTGAAGGCCGTGCCGAAGTCGCCGGTGAAGACGTTCCCCATGTAGGTCAGGTATTGCTGCCAGACCGGCTTGTCCAGGCCGAACTCCTTCTTGAGCCGGGCGGCGGTCGCCGGGTCGCACTGGCGCTCCCCGCACAGGCCGGCGACGGGGTCGCCCATCACGTTGACCATGAGGAAGATCAGCAGCGTGGCCCCGACGAACACCGGGATCATCTGGAGCAGCCGCCGGACGACGTAGCGCCCCATGGCGGCTCAGCTCACCTTGATCTGGTCGTACACGGGGACGCTGAAGGGGTTCAGCCTGACGTCGGACAGCCGCTCGGACCAGCCCGCGCTGCCGTTCTGGTACCAGAGGGGGATGGCGGCCATGTGGTCGCGGACGACCTCCTCGGCCTGCTGGAACAGGTCGACGGCCCGGGCGTCGTCGGTCTCCCGGTTGGCGCGGTCGACGAGGTCGTCGAACTCCTCGTTGGACCACTTGCCGTCGTTGGAGGAGGCGTCGGTGTAGTAGAGCGGCTGGAGGAAGTTCTGGATGAGCGGGTAGTCCATCTGCCAGCCGGCGCGGAACGGGCCGCTCATCTTGCGGTCGGTGATCTGGTTGCGGAAGTCGGCGAAGGTGCCGACCGGGTTGGCGGTGCAGGCACGCTCGTTGTCCAGCGCGTTGTTGATGGAGTTGCAGACGGCGTTGACCCATTCGCGGTGGGAACCGGTGTCGGCGTTGAAGGTGATCGTCACCTTGCCGCCGGGCAGGCCGCCGCCCTCCTCGATGAGCCTCTTGGCCTCGTCGGGCCGGTACTCACAGGCCTCCCCGCACAGGCCCTCCTGGAAGCCGCCGTCCTCGCCGAGGACGGGAGAGGTCCAGTCGGTGGCGGGGGTGCGGGTCCTCTGGAAGATGGTGTCGGTGATCTGCTCGCGGTCGATCGCCATGGACAGGCCCTTGCGGACCTTCTCCGCGCCGGCGGTGCTCCAGTTCCTGTCGTAGTGGGGGAAGGCGAGGGTCTGGATGATGCCGGCGGGGGTGTTGAGGTAGCGGTCGCCGAGGTCGTTCCTCACGTTCTTCAGCTGGGCGGCGGGGATGTCGTCGGCCAGGTCGAGGTTGCCGGCCATCAGGTCGGTGTAGGCGGTGTTGTTGTCGGTGTAGACCTTGAGGTCGACGCCGCCGTTCTGCGCCTTGTCGGGGCCGGGGTAGTCCTCGCGGGTGCGCAGGGCCATCTGCGAGCCGCGCGTGTAGGAGTCGACCACGTAGGGGCCGTTGCCGACGGGCTTCTTGACCCAGGCGTCGTGGTCGTCGAAGAAGGCGCGGGGCAGTGGGGCGAAGGCGTTGTAGCCGAGGGTGTCGGGGAAGGTCGAGAACTTCTGGGTGAGCCGGACGGTGAAGGTCCGGTCGTCGACCACCTTCAGCCCGGAGAGGGTGTCGGCGGTCTGTGTGCCGCCCTCCTCGGGGTGGACCTTGTCGTAGCCCTCGATGTAGCCGAAGAAGTAGGAGTTGCGCTGGTTGTTCTTCAGGCTCGCGCCGTAGTTCCAGGCGTCGACGAAGGACCGGGCGGTGACCTTCTCGCCGTTGCTGAAGGTCCAGCCGTCCTTGATGGTGACGCGGAAGTTCTGCGAGTCGGAGGTCTCGATCCTCTCGGCGACCATGTCCTTGGCCTCGCCGGTCCGCGGGTCGTAGCGCTTCAGACCGCGGAAGATCATGTCGAGGACCTTGCCGCCCTGGACCTCGTTGGTGTTGGCCGGCTCCAGCGGGTTCTGCGGATCGCCCCAGGAGGCGCTCAGCACGGCGCCGGTGTCGCTGCCGCCGCCGTCACCGCCTCCGCAGGCCGTCGCGGCGAGGGCGACCGCCACCGCACAGGCGGCCCGTCGGGCGTGCGGGGCTCGGCGCATGGGGTGCCTCCTCGTACGTACGTGGACCTTCACGCCAATATCAAGGCAAAAGGATCACTTCGCACATGTACGGCGCCTGTCCGGGGCCGACACCAGCCATATGTACGTATGAAGAACGCGGACGAGCAGCGGCTGCCGCGCGCCCCTGACGGGGGCGTACGGCAGCCGCTGCTCGTGGACTCCTGGACGGGGCGTCAGTCCTTCTCGACGCCCTCCATGGCCTTCAGGGCCGGGTCGAGGACGACGTCCTCGGTACGGGCCCCGGTGCTCGGGTCCTCCGGGAAGTGGCAGGCCGTCAGGTGGCCCTCACGGTTGCCGGAGATCTGCACCAGCGGCGGCTCCTCGGTGGCGCACTTGTCCTGCGCCTTCCAGCAGCGGGTGCGGAAGCGGCAGCCGGACGGCGGCATGATCGGCGAGGGCACGTCACCGGCGAGCCGGATGCGCTCCCGGTTGTCGACCTCGTCGTCCATGGCCACCTCGGGCACGGCCGACAGCAGGGCGTGGGTGTAGGGGTGCCGGGGACGGTTGTAGATCGAGTCCCGGTCGCCGACCTCGACCACCTTGCCGAGGTACATCACGGCCACGCGCTGCGAGAAGTGCCGGACGACCGCGAGGTCGTGGGCGATGAACAGGAAGGCGATGCCCAGCTCTTCCTGGACCTTCTGGAGCAGGTTGACGACCTGCGCCTGGATCGACACGTCCAGCGCGGAGACCGGCTCGTCGGCGACGATCAGCTTCGGGTTGAGCGCGAGGGCACGGGCGACGCCGATGCGCTGGCGCTGGCCGCCGGAGAACTCGTGCGGGAAGCGGTTGTAGTGCTCGGGGTTGAGGCCGACGAGCTCGAGCAGCTCGCGCACCTTCTTCTCCCGGCCGCCCGCCGGGTTGATCCCGTTGACCTCCATCGGCGACTTGATGATCGTGCCGACGGTCTGCCGCGGGTTCAGCGAGGAGTACGGGTCCTGGAAGATCATCTGGATCTCGGACCGCACGGACGCCATCTTCCTGCGCGAGGCGTGCGTGATGTCCTGGCCCGCGTACGTGATCCTGCCGCCGGTCGGCTCCAGGAGCCGGGTGATGAGCCGGCCCGTGGTCGACTTGCCGCAGCCCGACTCACCCACCAGGCCGACGCTCTCGCCGACGCCGACGGTCAGGTCGACGTTGTCGACCGCCTGCACGGCGCCGACCTTCCGTTTGATCGGGAAGCCGCCGTAGATCGGGAAGTGTTTGGTCAGGCCCTCCACCGTCAGCAGCGTCTCGGCGGACGCACCGGTGGAGCCCTGCTGTGCGGGGAGGGTGAGGTTGTCGCTCATGTCTCGGATCTCCCTAGCGCAGCCGGGGCTGGATCTTGTCGATGAAGATGGTCTGCTTCTGTTCCGCCGTCAGGTGGCACGCGGCCGCGCGGCCTTCGCCGAGCGGCGGGCGCTCGGTGCTGCACCGGTCGCCCCCCACCTCGCCGGTGAAGGCGCAGCGCGGGTGGAAGGGGCAGCCGGAGGGCGGGTTGAGCAGGCTGGGCGGGGACCCGGGGATCGGGTTCAGCGCCTGCGAGGTGTCGCCGCCGAGCCGCGGCATCGAGCTGAGCAGGCCCCAGGTGTAGGGGTGCTTGGGCTCGCGCAGCACCTCGCGGACGCCACCGCGCTCCACGGCCCGGCCCGAGTACATCACCAGCAGGTCGTCGGCCATGTCGGAGATGACGCCGAGGTCGTGGGTGATGAAGATGATCGCGGAGCCGAACTCCTGCTGGAGGTCCTTGAGCAGGTCGAGGATCTGCGCCTGGACCGTCACGTCCAGGGCGGTGGTCGGCTCGTCCGCGATCAGCAGGTCGGGGTCGCAGACCAGCGCCATGGCGATCATGGCGCGCTGGCGCATACCGCCGGAGAACTGATGCGGGTAGTCGTCCACCCGGGACGTGGGCTGAGGGATGCCGACCTTGGTCAGCATCTCGATCGCCCGCTCCCGCGCCTCCTTCTTGGAGGCACCGGTGTGCTTCATGAACGGCTCGGCGATCTGCCGGCCCACCGTGTAGTACGGCGAGAGCGCCGTCAGCGGGTCCTGGAAGATCATCGCGACCTTGTTGCCGCGGAGCTTCTCCATCTCCTTCTCGGAGGCGGTGACCAGGTCCTGCCCCTCGAGGAGGATCTCGCCCTCGACGGTGGTGGTCTTGGGGTTGTGCAGGCCGAGGACCGTCAGGTTGGTGACGGACTTGCCGGAGCCCGACTCGCCCACGATGCCGAGCGTCTTGCCGCGTTCGACGTCGAAGGACAGCCCGTCGACCGCCTTGACGATGCCGTCCTCAGTGGAGAACCGCACCCGCAGGTCGCGGACCGAGAGGAAGGAGTCCGGCCCGGTCGGGGCCTTCTCGCCTTCGGTCTTGGTCAGTGTGGTCACGGTGTTTCTCCTAGCTGAGCCGCACGCGCGGGTCGATGTAGGCGTACGCGAGGTCGACGATGATGTTCAGGATCAGGATGAAGAAGGCCCCGAACAGCATGACGCCCATGGTCACCGGCAGGTCCTTGGTGAGCGACGAGTCGACCGCGAGACGGCCGATGCCGGCCAGGTCGAACGTGAACTCCGTGACCACCGCGCCGGACAGCAGCGCGCTGAGGTCCATGCCGAGGATCGTGACCATCGGGATGAGCGAACCACGCCAGGCGTAGCGGAAGAAGACGTACCGCTGCCGCATGCCCTTGGCGCGCGCGGTGCGGACGTGCTCCTCCTGCAACTGCTCGATCATGGTCGAGCGGGACATACGCGTGTACTGGGCGGTGAAGATGGTGGCCATCACCAGCCAGGGGATGAGCATGCCGAGGGCCCAGGTGAAGGGGTTCTCGGTGAACGGATAGTACTTCGGGTTCTCCATCAGGCCCGAGCTGTACACCAGGATGCCGAGGACGATCGGGCCCAGGAAGTAGATCTGGAACGAGCTGAGCACGATCGAGGCGCCGCTGACGAGCTTGTCGACGACCGTGCCGCGCTTCCAGGCGGCGAGCAGACCCGAGCCGAGGCCCAGCGTCAGGAAGATCACCAGACCGCCGACGGTCAGGGACAGCGTCGTCGGGAAGCGATCGATGATGGAGTCCCACACGAAGGTGCCGGTGTCGAAGGAAACACCCAGGCACGGCGCGGAGCAGTGCCCCTGCGGGAAGTCACGGCCGGCCACGATGCCCGACATGAACTCCCAGAACTGGGTGGTGATGGGCTTGTCCAGGCCCAGGTTCTCGCGGATCACCGCGAGGTTCTCCGGCGAGCAGTTCTTGCCGCAGGACAGCGCAGCGAAGTCCTGGGGGATCGTATAGAACAGGAAGAACGTGAAGGCGCCGATCAGGAACATGATGACGACGGCGCCGATCAGCCTGCGGATGAGGAACTGAAGCATGGCGGGTGGATGCTCTCTTCGAAACGCGGCGGCAGGGAGGGGGTACCGTCCGCGGGGGTGCGCTCCGCCTGGCGCACACCCCCGCGGTCAGCCGAGCTGACGGGTTACGGCTGCTTCAGGTACAGGTCGTTGATGTCGATGTAGCTCGACTCGTTGCTGTACTTGGCGCCACCGATGTTCGAACCGAAGAGCTGGATCTGCTTCGAGTAGTAGACCGGGGCGGCCGGGTTGATCTCCTCCACGATGCGGTGGTGAGCCTGCTCCCAGGTCTTGGCGGCCTCCTCCGGCTGCTGCGTGAGGGCCTTCTCGATCAGCTCGTTGACCTGCGCGTCGTTGATGTGCGAGTAGTTCGACGCACCGTCCTGGACCTGCGTGCCGTCGTAGACGGGGGTGATGACCGTGGACGGGGACGGCCAGTCCTGGCCCCAGCCGGTCATGTACAGGTCGTACGGGTTCTTCAGCTTGCCGACCTGCTCGTAGAAGCTGGCCCGGTCGATCTCCTTCGCCTGGATGTCGAAGCCGATCTTGTTGAGCGCGTCCTTGATGATGACCATCTGGGCCTGGCCGCGCGGGGTGTTGGAGTAGGCGTAGGTGAGCTTCGTGCCCTCCTTGACACCCGCCTCCTTCAGCAGCTGCTTGGCCTTCTCCGGGTCGCCGTTGGGCTTCTTCAGCTTGCCGAACGGGTCGTAGGTGGCGTCGAAGCCCGGCAGGGTCGGGGCGAGCAGACCGCCGGCGATCTCACCGCCGTAGCGGCCGCCGTCCGCCTGAACCATGGACTGGTTCGGGATCGCGTACGTGATCGCGTCCCGGATCTTCTTGTCCTTCATCCGGTCCAGGTTGAAGGTCAGCTGCCACACGTAGGGCTGGTAGCCCTGGATGGTGCGCTTCTTGGCCTCCGCGTCACCGATGACCGTGGACATCTGGGCCGGGTCCACCGAGTCCGTGAACTGGATGGCGTTCTTGGCCTCGCCCTGGTCGGCGATCAGACGCTTGGTCTGGCTGGGCTGGTCGATGGTGCTGGTGAAGTTGTAGCCGTCGACGTACTGGTGGCGCACCGAGTCCGTCTTGGGGTCCCACTGGTCGTTCTTGACCAGCTTCATCGACTTGCCCGGCTTGTACTCGGCGATCTTGTAGGGGCCGAGCGCGGCGGGGGCGTCGTCGTACTTCTCCTTCGTGTCCTGCTTCTCGGGCACGATGGCGTAGCCGGCCATGGCCAGGGCCTGCGGGAGGTCCGGGCGCGGCTGGTCGAAGTGGAAGACGACCGTCTTGTCGTCCGGCGTCTCCAGCACGGAGTCCGGCAGGTGCTTGCCCTTGTACGGGCCGTCCGGCAGGTCCTTGCGGTAGTCGGCGCCCGACAGCCAGGTCTGGACGTACGTCGGACCGTCGAAGATGACCTTCGAGTACTGGCGCTCGATGGTGTGGCGGACGTCGGCCGAGGTGATCTCGTTGCCGTCCTCGTCCTTGACGCCGTCCTTGAGCTTGTACGTCCAGGTCTTGCCGCCGTCGGAGGACTGGCCGGAGTCGGTGGCGACGTCACCGACGACGGTGAGGTTGCCCTCCTCGTCCTCCTGGAAGTTCGTCAGACCGCGGTGGACCAGGTTGGCGAACTGGCCGGCGTCGCTGACGTAGATCTGGCCCGGGTCCATGTGGCTCAGGTCCGACTGCATGTAGACGTTGATGAAGCCACCGGACTTGGCCCCGGCGACCTCCTCGGCCGGGCCGTTGGAGGCGGCCGCGTCGGCGTAGGCGACAGGATCCTGCTGCTCGGCAGCGTCCTTCTGGGACTTCGAGTCGTCCTTGCCCTTGCTGCCACTGCCGTTGTCACCGGAGCAGCCGGTGAGCGCCAGGGAGCCGGCCACGATGGCCACGGCGATGGCACGCGCGGTGCGCGTTCTGATGGGCTTCATGATGCCGATGCACCTACCTGTCGATAGTTGTCCACGAGTGCTGCCTGACGGTCCGGTCACCCGGCACGGGGGCGGCAGCTCCCCCACCACCAATGGACGGTTAGCGTCCGGTCTTGGGGTCGAATGCGTCCCGGACGGAGTCTCCGAGAAGGTTGAAGGTGAGGACGAAGATCACCAGCGCCGCGCCCGGGAAGAACATGAACATCGGGTCCTGCTCGTACACGTCGGCGCCGATGGCGAACATGCGGCCCCAGTCGGGAGTCGGCTCGACGAAGCCGACACCGATGAACGAGAGGAAGGCGATGGTGAGGATCGTGCTCGGGAGGATGTAGGTGGCCTGCACCAGGATCGGTGTGACGATGTTCGGCAGGATCTCCTTGCGCACGATGCGCCAGGGAGAGGCACCGGACACCTTGGCCGCCTCCACGAACTCCCTGTCAGCCAGCGAGAGAACGGAACTGCGCACCAGACGGGCCAGGCCCATCCAGCCGAGGAACCACATCACCAGGATGATCGCCACGGCCCGCAGGTAGGTGGGGGTCTCGTCCTGCGGGTCGACGAACATCGCGGTGACCACGGGCATGAAGGCGATGAAGAACAGCTGCTGCGGGAAGGCCAGGAAGAAGTCCGTGACCCGGCCGATCCAGTAGTCCACCCGGCCGCCGAAGTAGCCCATGATCATGCCGATGATCACGCCGGTGACCACGCACAGGGTCGTGACGACCACGGCCATGTACAGCGAGGTGCGCATGCCGTACAGCAGCATCGTGAACACGTCACGGCCGAGCTTGGGCTCCACGCCGAACCAGAACTCGCCCGACATGCCGCCGAAGGAACCGGTGGGCATGGCGAAGTCGTCCAGGAGGAACGGGTAGTCCGGCTCCTGCGCGTACAGCGTGTAGGGATTCTTGCCGTACACCTTCGCGATGAGCGGAGCGAGCGCCGCGACCACGAAGAAGAAAATCACTACGCACGCGGAAACGACTCCGGTACGGTCGCGCTTGAAGCGCTGCCACATCAACTGGCCGGGGGAACGACCCTCGGGCTGCTTCTCGCCCTGGGCGACCGCGTTCTCCGTGGTCGCTGCGAGCTCAGGGTCCAAGACAGCCGCGGACCCGGAGTCCTCGGCCTTGATTGGACTGGTCATCGTGTTCGTCCCCCGGGGGGTTGGAGAGTTGAGCGCAGCACAGATACCGGCAGGTTCTGTGGTTTGGGGGAACTTTCGCCAAACGAGTCAACGCGCGTCAAGGGCGGAAGACATAGGGATCTCCCTACCGTCCATATTTTGAGCAAAAATTGCAAAGATTGACATCTACGCGCGCTTGACACCTCTCTGGACAAACCGGCAAATCGGTCAAATGCCCACAGCATTTTGTTTACATGTCCGAAACGTGTCGGCGTGCACACCGATATGCGAACGTACCCTTACGGTTCCCGGGGGTCACAGGGGCCCCGTGGGCTCGCGACGGCGGACCCGGCGGCGGCCCCGTACGATGGAGTGAGGCCGAGGCGTGTTCAGCCCGGCAGGGCCCGCACACCACAGACGCTCGTGCGGGACATACCTCAGCACTCCGGGAGTACGCCTTTCATGGCTGTGACAACTACGCGTCACGACATCCGCAACGTCGCCATCGTCGCTCACGTCGACCACGGCAAGACCACCATCGTCGACGGCATGCTCAAGCAGGCCGGCGCCTTCGCCGCCCATCAGCTCGACTCCGTCGACGACCGCATGATGGACTCGAACGACCTGGAGCGTGAGAAGGGCATCACGATCCTCGCCAAGAACACGGCGGTGAAGTACCACCCCAAGGTCGGCGGGGACCCGATCACCATCAACATCATCGACACCCCCGGCCACGCCGACTTCGGCGGTGAGGTCGAGCGCGGCCTGTCGATGGTCGACGGTGTCGTGCTGCTGGTGGACGCCTCGGAGGGCCCGCTGCCGCAGACCCGCTTCGTGCTGCGCAAGGCGCTCCAGCAGCGGCTGCCCATCATCCTGTGCATCAACAAGACGGACCGGCCGGACTCCCGGATCGACGAGGTCGTCAACGAGACCTACGACCTCTTCCTCGACCTGGACGCCGACGAGGAGCAGATCGAGTTCCCGATCGTCTACGCCTGCGGACGGGACGGCGTCGCCTCCCTGACCAAGCCGCAGGACGGCACGGTCCCGGCCGACTCCGACTCCCTGGAGCCGTTCTTCTCCGCGATCCTGGAGCACATCCCCGCCCCCACCTACGAGGAGGGCGCCCCGCTCCAGGCCCACGTCACCAACCTCGACGCGGACAACTTCCTCGGCCGTATCGCGCTGCTGCGCGTGCACCAGGGCGAGCTGAAGAAGGGGCAGACCGTCGCCTGGATGAAGCGCGACGGGTCCGTCTCCAACGTGCGCATCTCCGAGCTGATGATGACCGAGGCGCTCACCCGCAAGCCCGCCGAGAAGGCCGGCCCCGGTGACATCTGCGCCGTCGCGGGCATCCCGGACATCATGATCGGCGAGACCCTCGCGGACACCGAGAACCCCGTCCCGCTGCCGCTGATCACGGTGGACGAGCCGGCGATCTCCATGACCATCGGCACCAACACCTCTCCGCTGGTCGGCCGCGGCGGCACCGGCAAGGGCGCCGACGCGAAGGCGGCCGTGAAGGACCGCAAGGTCACCGCCCGCCAGGTCAAGGACCGCCTGGACCGCGAGCTCATCGGCAACGTCTCGCTCCGCGTCCTGGACACCGAGCGTCCGGACGCCTGGGAGGTGCAGGGCCGCGGTGAGCTGGCGCTGGCCATCCTGGTCGAGCAGATGCGCCGCGAGGGCTTCGAGCTGACGATCGGCAAGCCGCAGGTCGTCACCAAGGACGTCGACGGCAAGACGTACGAGCCCGTCGAGCGCATGACGATCGACGTGCCCGAGGAGCACATGGGCGCGGTCACGCAGCTCATGGGCGTCCGCAAGGGCCGGATGGACAACATGTCCAACCACGGCTCGGGCTGGGTGCGCATGGAGTTCGTGGTGCCGTCCCGCGGTCTGATCGGTTTCCGTACCGAGTTCCTGACCCAGACCCGCGGCACGGGCATCGCCCACTCCATCCACGAGGGCCACGAGCCCTGGTTCGGCACGCTCACCACCCGTAACAACGGCTCCCTGGTCGCCGACCGCTCCGGTGCCGTCACCGCGTTCGCGATGACGAACCTCCAGGAGCGCGGCGTGCTGTTCGTCGAGCCCGGAACCGAGGTGTACGAGGGCATGATCGTCGGCGAGAACTCCCGCGCCGACGACATGGACGTCAACATCACCAAGGAGAAGAAGCTCACCAACATGCGGTCGTCCTCGGCCGACTCGTTCGAGGCGATCGTCCCGCCGCGCAAGCTCTCCCTGGAGCAGTCCCTGGAGTTCTGCCGCGACGACGAGTGCGTCGAGGTGACCCCGGAGGCGGTCCGCATCCGCAAGGTGAACCTGGACGCCCGCGAGCGGGCCCGCGCCGCCAGCCGCGCCAAGCACGGCTGATCCCGGCCCGGACCGGCCGACGGACGGGAGCGGCACACCCCCGCGGGGGTGTGCCGCTCCCGTCCGTTTCCGGCCGGGTCAGTCGCGGCCCGGTGAGCCGGACGGACCCTGCGCGGACTTCTTCAGGAAGCCCATGTCCTCGTACACCGGCGTGCGGAACCCGAAGGCGCCGGCGTTGGCCAGGTCCTCGCGGGCCGCGGTGAGCTGGGGGCGCTGGTAGAGCGGGATGGAACCGGCCGCCGCCCAGATGCGGGAGTCCGCCTTGCGGATCAGGGCGCGGCGCTCGGAGTCGTCGAGCGTGGCGATGGCCTGGTCGAAGAGCTGGTCGACCTGGTCGGTGCCGACGCGCGTGTAGTTCTGCTCCACGTTCAGGGAGCCGTCGGCGCCCGGGACCGGTTTGGCGTAGACGGGGCGGGCGTCGGTGGCGGGGAAGGCGGTCGCCGGCCAGGAGTACAGGGCGAGGTCGTACGCGCCGGAGGCGATGTGGTCCTTGAAGTAGCTCTCGTCGTCGACCTTGGTGATCTCCGTACGGATCCCGATCCGCTCCAGCATCGCCGAGATCCGGCCGGCCACGGTGCGCAGCGTGTCCGAGCCGGGCCCCGAGGGCAGCACGAAGCGGAGGGTGAGCGCCTTGCCGTCCTTGGCCACGGGAGCGGTTTCGGCCCGGGCGGGGGCGGCGGTGCCCTTGGGGGCGTAGGCGCCGGGGGCGCCGCCCTGCTGCAGGTTCCGGGTGCCGGTGCCAGAGTCCCGCGGCGCCTTGTCGTCGCCGCCGTCCCCCTCGTCTCCCTGGTCCCCCTCGTCCTCGTCGCTCTCGTCGTCCTCACCGACGATGTACGTGCCGTCGTCGCCGCCGTCGGACGCGTCCTCGGCCCCGTTTCCGGAGTCCTCCTCCCCCTCCGCGCCGGCCGCCTGCTCCTCCTCGTCCTTCTTCTCCTCGACCGGTCCGCCCGGCACCCATCCGGCGTCCGCGAGCAGCGCCCTGGCCTCCTTGGTGTCCTGCTCCCCGAGGGCGCCGCTGTTGTCGGCGTAGGCGGCCTGCCCGGACAGCGCGAGGTGGCTGCCGACGGGCCGGGCGGGCAGTCCGAGGGGTGCCAGGACCGCCTCGGCGATGGCCTCGCGGTCCAGCGCGCGGGCCACGGCACGGCGGACCCGCTCGTCGGCGAGGGGGCCCTCGGCGCCGTTGAGGGCGAGCTGGGTGTAGGCGGGCTCCAGTGACTTGCGCACCTCGAAGCCGCCGAGGGCCCGCTGCTGACGGGCGTACTTCGCGGTCTTGCGGCGCAGTTTCGCGCGGGCGGAGATCTCCTCGTCGGCGGCCTCCTCGTCGGAGCCGTTGGCGACCGCCCAGGAGCGCAGCGCGTCCGCGGCGGACCGGTGGGCCCCTGGACCCGCGAGCGGGGTGGCGGTGCCCCGCTGGAGCGCGGCGACGGTGATGCGGCGGGCGGCGGACGGGTCGATCTCGGCCAGGTCGACGGTCCCCGCGCTGAGGGCGGTGATCCGCTTGTCCCGGGGGACGGAGCGCAGCACGATCGTGGAGAGCTTCGCCGGCTCGCCCCACCAGCGCACATTGCGGGTGAGGGTGACCTCGTCCTTCTTGCCGTCGACCTTCTTCACCGTGAAGGGTCCTGCGGTGACCTTCAGCTTCTTGCGGGCCCCGTCGTTGAAGGCGTCAGGGGCGGCCATGACGTCCTTGGGGTACAGCGGGGTGAACAGGGACCGCCAGTCGGCGTAGGGGCGACTGAAGGTGACCCTGACCTCCAGGTTCCCCTTGCCCCGCTCGATCTTCTCGATGCGGTCGTAGCCGGCGTTGCGGGCGGTCCAGTAGGCGGTGTCCTTGCCGGACAGGGCGCGCCACTGGGCGGCGAAGTCGGCGGCGCCGATCTCGCGGCCGTCGCTCCACACGGCCTGCTGGTTCAGCTTGTACAGGACGACCTGTTTGGGCTCGGTCTCGACCACCTCGGCGGATTCCAGGTAGTCCGCGTTGCGCACCGGCCGCCCGCGGCCGTCCATCCGGTACAGCGACGGCAGGACGGCCCCCGCGATCCGGGAGGTGGTGGCGTCGGCGTCCGCCTGGAAGGTGTTCAGGGTGGCCGGGACGCTGTCCACGGCCCAGCGCAGGGTGCCCCCGTCGGCGATCCGGGCCCGGTCGGCGCGCGCGATGTCCTGCCCGGCGAGGGGCCGGCCCGCGGGGTCGGCGGAGCCGCATCCGGCCAGCGCGGGCACCGCGAGCACACCCGCGGTGAGGAAGGCGACCGAGCGCGTGACCGCGCGCGGGCCGACGCCGTCGTGGGACATCTCTGGTTACCTCCGGGAAGCCGAGGGCGTTACGATCACTTTTGGTGGTATTTGGCGCTCATCCGATCTATGCGGCCCACTGAAGAGGAAAGGGTTCGACGACTCAGGACGACACGGCGGCCACGGGTGGCAAGCCCACTCGTGCGGCGCAACGCACCCGGCGGTGCACCCATTCGCCTCGGCCAATCGATGCACGTCCCTTCACAGCACGAGGTGTGACGCGCAACACTCGCAGGCGCATGAACATTGCCGCCTGGGGCCCGAAGGACCCGTGGAAGTGAGGGCAAGTCATGTCCGTGCACGACGAACTGGCATCCGTCCAGCGCTGCCTCGACGACCTGAACCGGTCGGTGGGGCGCCTGGAGCAGCAGCTGGGCAGCGGCGGCCTGGAGATGCGCCGCGTCCGCGCCGACACCAACCATCTGCGCGAGAGCGTCGCGCTGCTGCGGGAGACGGCCGACGCCGCCATGGCCCCGCAGCAGCGCCCCGATCTCGTGACCATCTCCGACACGCCGTACGACCCGTCGCTGTGGGTGGACACCGACGACGAGGGTCTCGGCGCCCGCGACCGCCGCGCCCCCTGACCCCGACCGGAGTGGACACGTGGCCACTGGTACGGAACCCCCCGCCGCACGACCCCGACGCCGAGGCGGCGGCGTACGAACGGGTACGCGCGCCGCGATCGGCGCCCCGCACCTGCGGACCGACCGCTGGTGGCTGGCCCCGGCCGCCACCGCGGCCGGGCTGCTCGCCTTCGTCGTCTACTCGACCTGGCGGGCCTTCGCCAACGCCGACTACTACGCCGCCCCGTACGTCTCGCCGTTCTACTCGCCGTGCCTGGCGGAGAACTGCGAGCCGATGAGGGCCGGACCGAACGCGGACCTGTTCGGCAGCTGGTGGGGCATCTCACCGGCGATCATCATCCTGATCTTCCCGCTCGGCTTCCGCCTGACCTGCTACTACTACCGCAAGGCCTACTACCGGGGCTTCTGGGCGTCCCCGCCGGCCTGCGCGGTCGCCGAACCGCACGCCCGGTACACCGGGGAGACCCGCTTCCCGCTGATCCTGCAGAACATCCACCGGTACTTCTTCTACGCGGCCCTGCCGGTGGCCGGCATCCTGACCTACGACACCGTGCTCGCCTTCCGGGACGAGCACTACGCGTGGGGGCACATGGGCCTCGGCACGCTGGTCTTCCTCGTCAACATCGTGCTGATCTGGGCGTACACCCTCTCCTGCCACTCCTGCCGGCACATCGTCGGCGGGAAGCTGAAGCACTTCTCGAAGCACCCGGTGCGCTACCGGATGTGGCGGTGGGTGGGCCGGCTGAACGCCCGGCACATGCAGCTCGCCTGGGCGTCGCTGGTCAGCGTGGCCCTCGCCGACCTCTACGTGTACCTCGTCGCGTCCGGTGCCTTCGACGATCCGCGCTTCTTCTAGCTGAGTGGGGACTTCACTGATGCCCGTGGTCGACCGGCAGGAATGGGACGTCGTCGTGGTCGGTGCGGGCGGCGCCGGACTGCGCGCCGCCATCGAGGCGCGCGAACGGGGCGCCCGTACGGCCGTGATCTGCAAGTCGCTCTTCGGCAAGGCGCACACGGTGATGGCCGAGGGCGGCATCGCGGCCGCGATGGGCAACGTCAACGCCGGGGACAACTGGCAGGTCCACTTCCGCGACACCCTGCGCGGCGGGAAGTTCCTCAACCAGTGGCGGATGGCCGAGCTGCACGCCCAGGAGGCGCCGCAGCGGGTGTGGGAGCTGGAGACCTGGGGCGCGCTGTTCGACCGGACGAAGGACGGCCGGATCTCGCAGCGCAACTTCGGCGGCCACGAGTACCCGCGCCTCGCGCACGTCGGCGACCGCACCGGCCTGGAGCTGATCCGCACGCTCCAGCAGAGGATCGTCGCCCTCCAGCAGGAGGACTTCCGCGAGACCGGCGACTACGAGTCCCGGCTGAAGGTCTTCCAGGAGTGCACGGTCACCCGCGTGCTGAAGGACGGGGAGAGGGTCTCGGGGGTCTTCGGCTACGAGCGGGAGTCCGGCCGCTTCTTCGTGCTGGAGGCGCCCGCCGTGGTGATCGCGACCGGCGGCATCGGCAAGTCGTTCAAGGTGACGTCGAACTCGTGGGAGTACACCGGCGACGGCCACGCGCTGGCGCTGCTCGCGGGCGCTCCCCTGCTGAACATGGAGTTCGTGCAGTTCCACCCGACGGGCATGGTCTGGCCGCCGTCGGTGAAGGGCATCCTCGTCACCGAGTCGGTGCGCGGCGACGGCGGGGTGCTGCGCAACGCCGAGGGCAAGCGGTTCATGTTCGACTACATCCCGGACGTCTTCAAGGACAAGTACGCCGAGTCCGAGGACGAGGGCGACCGCTGGTACGACGACCCGGACCACAACCGGCGCCCGCCCGAGCTGCTCCCGCGCGACGAGGTGGCCCGCGCGATCAACGCCGAGGTGAAGGCGGGCCGCGGCTCCCCGCACGGCGGGGTCTTCCTGGACGTGTCCACGCGGATGCCGGCCGAGGTGATCAAACGGCGGCTGCCGTCGATGTACCACCAGTTCAAGGAGCTGGCGGACGTCGACATCACGGCGGAGGCGATGGAGGTCGGGCCGACCTGCCACTACGTGATGGGCGGCATCGCCGTCGACTCCGACTCGGCCGCGGCGCGCGGGGTGCCGGGGCTGTTCGCGGCCGGTGAGGTGGCCGGCGGGATGCACGGCTCCAACCGGCTCGGCGGGAACTCGCTGTCCGACCTGCTGGTGTTCGGGCGCCGGGCCGGCCTGCACGCGGCGGAGTACGCGGGTGGGGCGGGGGCCGCGCGGCCCCGGGTGGACGACGTACAGGTCGACGCGGCCGCCGCGGAGGCCCTGCGCCCGTTCTCCGCGGAAGGGGAGGCACCGGGCGACGGCCCGCCGGAGAACCCGTACACCCTGCACCAGGAGCTCCAGCAGACGATGAACGACCTGGTCGGCATCATCCGGCGCGAGCACGAGATGGAGCGCGCCCTGGAGAAGCTGGCCGAGCTGCGGGCACGGGCCCGCCGGGCCGGGGTAGAGGGGCACCGGCAGTTCAACCCGGGCTGGCACCTCGCCCTGGACCTCAGGAACATGCTGCTGGTCAGCGAGTGCGTGGCCCGGGCGGCGCTGGAGCGCACCGAGTCGCGCGGCGGGCACACCCGCGAGGACCACGCGGCGATGGACCGCGCCTGGCGCAACGTCAACCTGCTGTGCACGCTGGCCGGCCCCGCGGACGGTGACCCGGTGCGCGGCCGGATCGCCCTGACCCGCGAGACCACCGAACCCATCCGCCCGGACCTGCTCGCCCTCTTCGAGAAGGAGGAGCTGGTCAAGTACCTCGCCGAAGAGGAGCTGTACGAGTGAGCAGCTACGAGGCCCGCTTCAAGGTGTGGCGCGGGGACGTCGGGGGCGGCGGCCTGGAGGACTTCGCGGTCGAGGTGAACGACGGCGAGGTGGTCCTCGACATCATCCACCGCCTCCAGGCCACCCAGGCCCCCGACCTCGCCGTGCGCTGGAACTGCAAGGCCGGCAAGTGCGGTTCGTGCTCGGCGGAGATCAACGGGCGCCCCCGGCTGCTGTGCATGACCCGGATGTCGGTGTTCGGGCGGGACGAGACGATCACCGTGACCCCGCTGCGGGCCTTCCCGGTGATCCGCGACCTGGTGACGGACGTCGGCTTCAACTACGCCAAGGCCCGCCAGGTCCCGGCCTTCGTGCCGCCCGAGGGGGTCGCACCGGGCGAGTACCGGATGATGCAGGAGGACGTGGACCGCTCGCAGGAGTTCCGCAAGTGCATCGAGTGCTTCCTGTGCCAGGACACCTGCCACGTGGTGCGCGACCACGAGGAGAACAAGCAGGCGTTCGCGGGACCGCGCTTCCTGATGCGGGTCGCGGAACTCGACATGCACCCGCTGGACGCGGCCGAGGAGAGCGGCCTGGACCGCGGGCGCGCCGCCCAGGACGAACACGGCCTCGGCTACTGCAACATCACCAAGTGCTGCACGGAGGTCTGCCCCGAGGGGATCAGGATCACGGACAACGCGCTGATCCCGTTGAAGGAGCGGGCCGTCGACCGCAAGTACGACCCGCTGGTGTGGCTGGGCGACAGGATCCGGCGGCGTACCTGAGCCCCGGTCACGGCGCGTCGAGCCAGCCCTCCCGGTAGGCCTTCCAGTCCGCCTCCGTCGCCGCGAAGTCGACGTACAGGGCGACGCCGAAGCGGGCGCGGTCGGCGTCGGTGCGGGACAGGCCGAGGCGGACACCCCGGACGGCGGCGGGCACGGTCTCGGCGTGGGCCCAGTGGCCGAACCGGTTCTCCTTGAAGAAGGGAAGGCCCATCAGCAGGTCGGTGGAGGGCGGGGTGACCTCCAGGGCTAGGGCGGTCTGCTGGGCGACGTACCCGCCGTAGGTGCCCTCCAGGGGCTGGATGGTGTCGTACGACATCACGGCGATCTGGTCGACGCGGCGGGCCACCTGCCCGAAGTACTCCTGGGACCACCACTTGGGGTGGCCGGTGAGCGTGCCCCAGAAGGAGTGGAAGGCGGGGAGCGGGTCGATCTGGTGGGCGGCGACGGAGAGCGGGACGTCGCGCGAGGCCGTCTCCTCGTGCAGGGCGTCCAGGAGCTTCAGGTAGTTGCCGTCGCCTGAGTGCAGGGGCTCCAGGTCGAAGTGGACACCGTCGTAACCGGTGTCCAGGATCTCGCGGGTGGAGCGGAGGATCGCGGCGCGGGACCCGGCGCGCTCCAGGTGCAGGGCCTCGGGGTGCTCGGGGGCGAGGATGTCGCCGAGCCAGGCCTGCACGCGGACCCCGGGCAGCTCCCGGTGGACGGCGTCGATGAACCAGCGCGCGCGGGGGTAGGCCGACTTCGGCAGGGTGCCGTCGTGCTCCAGCGGGCCGGAGTGGACGTACAGGTCGCGGATGCCGGTGCCGTCGAGGCGGCGGGCGAGGGCGGTGACGTCAGCGTCCTTCTTCCGCCCGTCGACCCAGGCGTGCCCGAGCCAGAGGGCGTCCCGGTCGCGGGTGCGGGTGCCGTCCGCCGGGTCGCCGGTGAAGTTGATCCACAGGGCCGTCTCGGCGGTGAGGACGGGCACGAGGAGGACGAGGACCAGCGCGAGGGCGATGCGCCGGAGCCGGCGCGCCCAGGGGCGGCGGCGTTCCGGTTCCGGCGCGGACGGGCTGCCGTCGGGGCCGGGCGGGCCGTCCAGGCCGTCCCGTTCCGCGGCTTCCCGGGGGCCGTTCTCGGCCTCGGTGTCCTCCGGTTCCCGCGCCCGTGTGTGCTCCATCCGCGGCCTCCCCACCCTCGGCCGGCCGTGTGACCGGTGTTGGGGGAGAGGACGACGCGTACGGGTGTTCGGTTCCGGCGTGTGGTGGTCAGAACAGGCTGAGCAGGGCCTCCGCCGGGTCGGTGAGGCTGGTGTCGGGACCGGGCAGCGGCAGTTCGAACCAGACCGTCTTGCCCCGGGGCGTACGGCGGGAGCCCCAGGCCGCGCTGAGCAGGCCGACGAGCTGGAGGCCCCGGCCGCCCTCGTCGGTGTCGCGGGCACGGCGCCGGCGGGGCTGGACCAGTCCCGAGTCCCAGACCTCGCAGACCAGGGTGCGGTCGAGGAGGAGACGGAGCCTGATCTCGCCCTCGCCGTAGCGCAGGGCGTTGGTGACCAGCTCGCTGACCAGCAGCTCGGTGGTGTCGACCAGGGGCTCCATGTCCCAGCCGGTCAGTTGCGCGCGGGCGTACTCGCGGGCCCGGCCCACGCTGCGCGGCTCGCGGGGCAGGGTCCAGTCGCCGACGGACTCGGCGGGCAGTCCCTGGACACGTGCCATCAGCAGGGCGATGTCGTCCTCGCCGTGGTGGGTGTCGAGGGTGTTGAGGACGTGATCGCAGACGTCCTCCAGGTTCGGGTGGGCTCCGGCGCCCGGCGCGGTCGCCGGGGGGTGGCCGGGTGACGGGCGGACGGGGTCCGTCAGGGCGCCCACGAAGGCCTGGAGGCCCTCGTCGAGGGGGTGGTCGCGGCTTTCGACGAGGCCGTCCGTGTAGAGGGCGAGCAGGGCACCCTCGGGCAGTTCGACCTCCACCTCCTCGAAGGGCTCCCCGCCGACCCCGAGCGGCATGCCGGGCGGCACGTCCAGCATCAGCGCGGGCTCGCCCGGTTCCACCAGGACCGGCGGCAGGTGGCCCGCGTTGGCGAAGGTGCAGCGCCTGGTCACCGAGTCGTAGACGGCGTAGACGCAGGTCGCCAGGTAGACCTCGGAGAGGTCGGCCTCGCGGGGGCGGCGGGCGGCGCGGGTCGCCTGCTGGACGCCTCCCGCGGAGCCGAAGGCCTGGGAGGGCCCGCCGGGTGCGCCCAGTCCCCGGGCGATCTCGTCCAACTGGGCGAGCACCTCGGCCGGTTCGAGGTCGAGCTGGGCCAGGGTGCGCACGGCGGTGCGCAGTTCGCCCATCGCCACCGCGGCGCGCAGACCGCGCCCCATGACGTCGCCGACGACCAGCGCCGTGCGGTGTCCGGGCAGTTCGATGACGTCGAACCAGTCGCCGCCGACCTCGCTGGGCCGGCCGGTGGCCGCGTTGCCGGGGAGGTAGCGGCAGGCGATGTCGAGGCCGGAGGCCTCCGGGTCGCCGGGCGGGAGCAGCGACCGTTGCAGTATCAGCGCGCGTTCGTGCTCGCGCCGGTAGAGGCGGGCGTTGTCGATGCAGACGGCGGCGCGCGCGGCCAGTTCCACCGCGAGGTCGCGGTCGCGGTCGCCGAACGGCTCGCTGCCCTTGGTGCGGGCGAACTGCGCGAGGCCCACCACCGTGTCGTGGGCGACCATCGGCACGGCGAGCGTGGACTGCACCAGGCCGCCCTCCTCGCCGGGCACGGCCTGCGGGCGGGCGGTGCGCAGGGCGTCCGCGCAGGGCGAGTTGAACGGGTAGTGGTGGACGGCGCCGAGCTTCACGTGCTCCCCGGTGCCGGTGAACGGCGCCTCGGAGACGGCGCTGGCGAAGGCGACGCGGCGCACCTCCGCGCTGCCGTCGGCGAGGCCGGGCGGGGTCTCGTCGCCGGCCAGCAGCCCCTGGTACAGGTCGACGGTGGCCAGGTCGCAGAAGCCGGGGACGACGACGTCGAGGAGTTCGCGGGCGGTGGTCTCCAGGTCGAGGGAGTTCCCTATCCGGGCGCCCGCCTCGTTGAGCAGGGCGAGATTGCGCCGGGCGGCGGCGGCCTCGCGGGCGGCGGCGCGGCGGGCGGTGATGTCGGTGCCGAGCCAGGCGATGCCGATGGGGCGTCCGCTGCCGCTGTGCACGCGGTAGAGGTTGACCGACCAGTGGCGGCGCTCGTCGGAGTCCGGCACGAAGCCGGTGACGTGCATGTCCGTGATGGAGTCGCCGGTCTCCAGCACCCGGCGCAGGGTGGCGGCGACCCGCTCGGCCTCGCCGCGCGGCAGGTAGTCGTGCACGCCCTTGCCGCGGTGGTCGTCGGGGGTGCCGCCGAAGATGGACGCGAACCGCTGGTTGGCGCGGCGCACCCGCAGGTCGGGGTCGATCAGCAGGAAGCCGAAGGGAGATTGGCCGAATATGGCCTGCGAGGCGGCGAGGTCGGTCTCGATGCGGCGCAGGGTGCGGACGTCGACGACGATGCAGACGGCGGCCTTCTCGCCCTCCTCGGTGCGCGTCGGCATGACGTAGACCTCGGCCAGGCCCTCCCGGTCGCGCTCGTCCGCCACCGCCGAGTCCACGGGCAGCCGGAAGGGCACCACTCCGGTCCACTCCCGGCCGTCGAGGATCTCGGCCATCTTGCGCTGGCCGCGCTCCCGGCGGACGGGTTCGAGGAACGCCTCGATGGGGTCCATGCCGACGGCGCGGTCGGCGGGCACGCCGAAGATCTGCTCGGCGCGCAGGCTCCACTGGTCGACCAGCCCGTCCGGGCCGATGGAGAAGGAGGCGACCTTGATGTAGTCGTACATGGAGCCGGGTGGACTGGTCTGCCACATCGCGTCGGCGGACGGAGCGTCGCCGAGGACGGGGCCGTCCGCGGCCCCGCCCTTCGCGCCGCCCGACGGGTCCTCGGACTCCGTGGCCTTCGCTGGTATCTCGCTCACGCGAACCGTCCCCTCCAGCTCACCGCGCCCGGCACCGGTCACCGGAGGCGGCTGCCCGCAGTATCCAGCACTACGGCGCCGCACAACACGGTGTTCACGATCACAGCACGGTCCCGATGCTTTTAGGTCCGTACCGTGAGAACACTTCCAGTCTTCTAACCAGCGGACACGTCATCGAACCCCCCTCGTCGGCAACCTCCGCGACCCGGCAGCGGTCACTCGGCGTGAGGTCCGGGCGCGGCCGCGGTGAACGGCCGTACGAGGGGTCATCGTGGCACCGCGAGTTCGAACCACACGGTCTTCCCGGCGGCGCAGGGCCGGGCGCCCCAGCGGCGGGAGGCGGAGGCCAGGAGCCGCAGTCCGCGGCCGCCCTCGTCGTCGGGCCGGGCGTCGCGGGCGAGCGGGAGGTCGGGGAGCGTGTCGGAGACCTCCACCCTGAGCACCCGGGCCGCGTCCGTGGGACGTAGCAGGCGGACGCCTATGGGGCCCGAGGCGTGCCGCAGGGCGTTGGTGACCAGCTCGCTGACCAGCAGGGCCGTCAGGTCGCCGACGCTGTCGAGGTCCCACAGGCGCAGCTGGTCACGGACGGCGGAGCGGGCGGCGCGCACGGCGCCCGGATCCGCGGAGAACGTCCACGCGGCGCGGTCGCCATCGGAGTCGCTCACGCGGATCACTTCCCGGCAGAGGGAGTCCGGCCATGTCCGGTTTCATGGGGTTAATGGGCCCATACCCGATATCCACGGCGGTGTATCGCGCTCGACGGCGCATCGAGGCACGAGTGGCGCGGAAGGGCGCCCATGCCTCGCCGCCGCTGCCCCCGCACGCCGCGGCCGCGCTTCACGCGCCCTGCCGCTGACGGGCGGTCACGGGCGCCCCGCGGCGTGGGCGAGGGTGTCCCGGACGGCCGGCACGTCGTGCTCGATCCAGTCGACGTCCCAGACGCGGTCGGGGGTGAGCCAGCGCAGCTCGTCGTGGTCCTCCAGGGGCCGGGGGGCGGGGGAACCGGAACTCAGACGGGCGGTCCACACCTGCATCACGTACGGCGCCCGCAGCGGCCACTCCCCCGGGACGCGCTCGCCCGCCTCGGCGTCGACACCCAGCTCCTCACGCAACTCCCGTACGAGGGCCGCGTCCGGGCGCTCCCCCGGTTCGACCTTGCCGCCGGGCAGCTCCCAGCGGCCCGCCAGGTCCGCGGGCGCACTCCGCCGGGCGGCGAGCAGCCGCCCCTCGTGCCACAGCGCCGCCCCGACCACCACGATCCGCTCACCCATGCGCCGGAGCCTACGGGAGCGACGCGCCGGGGGCGGCGGGCGGGCCGGGGCGCGTACGGGCCGGGTACCGGGTGACCCCGGTGGCGGGGCGGGTCAGTCCGGGGAGGTCGCGTTCCGGCCGATCCGCTCGACCCAGTAGAGCTGTTTGTGGCCGCGCTCGTCGAGGCTGGCGGCGATCCGCTCGGCCTCGGCGCGGGTCGCGTACCGGCCCACCCGGTAGCGATTGCCGTTGTCGTCCTGACGCACGACGAGCCAGGGAAGAGTCACCGTGCCGTCGTTCATCGCTCCCCTCCACTTCCCGCCCGCGGCCTGTGCCGCGCCCCGCCCGGTAAGGAAACCGCAGTCCGCATATGCCCGACCCTACGCCTTACCTTCACTGAGCGAATACGCCTTTTCACGAAGAGGTACGCAACCGGCCAGAACGCAGGGGGCGCACAGGGGCGGATGCGCCGTGCGTGAGGGGTGACGCGTTTGGTCAGCGGCGTACCGCCCGGTGCGCCCCACTCCGGGGGCGACCTGGGAAAACGGCCAGATTGCTACGGCGTCGGCGCGGTGGCGCCCGGGCCGGCGCGCCGGAGTGGACGCGCGGCGGGGGGCGCGGAAGGGAGCGCGCGGGAGCGGGGAGGAGTCGAGGCGGAGGCGCGGAAGCGGAGGCGGGGAGGCGCGGAGGCGGGCGGGGGCTACTTCACCGGGAGGTGGTAGGAGGCCCGGTACCGGTCGGCGGGGATGACCACGTCGGCGGTCTCCACCGGCCGCCCCGAGGCGAAGTAGGTGCGCTGGATGACCAGGACGACATGGCCGGGGACGCCGCCCAGCACGAGCAGTTCCTCGGCGAGGCCGGGGCGGGCGCCGACCTCCTCCGTCACGTTGTCCACGATCACGTCGATGGCGCGCATGCGCTCGACGACGCCCATGCCGCCGAGCGGCCCTTCCTCGGGCAGCATGACCGGGGTCCGGCCGGTCAGGGCGAGCGGCTCCCAGGAGGTGGAGAGCATCATCGGCTCGCCGGCCTCCCGGAAGAGGTACCTGGTGCGCATCACGCGGTCGCCTGGCTCGATGCCGAGCCGCTCGGCGACCGGGGCGCAGGCGTCCCTCTGCTCGCTGTGGGACTCCCAGGTGCCCCGGATCCCCGCGTCCGCCTGCTCCTGCCGGAAGGGCGTGGCCCCGCGCTCGGGACGGAACCCGGAGCGGGCGACCCGCCGCGGCACCGGGCGCTCGCGCACGTACGTGCCCGAGCCGGAGCGGCCCTCGACGAGCCCCTCCGCCATGAGCACCTTGCGGGCCTCGAGCGCCACGGTGTCCGAGACGCCGTACTCCTCGCGGATGCGCGCCTGGGAGGGGAGCCGGGTGTGGGGCGGCAGTCGGCCGTCGACGATCTTCTTGCGGAGATCACCCGCGACGCGCAGGTACGCCGGCTGCTCACCGAATGTCACGGGCCGCTCCCATCAGGTTGTACAGACAGCAACAGCGTGGCAACCGTAGGTTGTGCCAGGCAAGTGAAGGCCAGAGAATCACTCGATGTGATGACTTCTACCCCGTGAGGGCTTTACGCAGGCACTTTCTCCCCGCTATGGCGACCGTCACACTCGCATGCCGCCGCTTTCGCTGTCGCGCTCGGTCTCCTCGTCGTACTCGGGCGGGGAGGAGGCCAGCCCCAGAGCCTCGCGTGCGGTGACCGAGCCGTCGGGATCGACGAGGTCCCACCCCCGGTCGTAGTGCTCGTAGTAGGTGTCCGCGTCGCCGGCCGCCGCGGCCTTCGCCCACTCCCCCTCGGCCTCGTCCAGGTCGGCGACGAGGTCCCGCACCGGCCGCCGCGCGTCCGCCGGCCACTCGTGCGCGCGCAGCATCCGGGTCTGCTCGGCGAGCGCCGCCGTCATCTCCCGCGCCCAGTCCTTGTGCCCGGGCAGGTCGTCCTCGACGAACTCGGCCTCGGGGGCCTTGTCCACGGCGTCGTCGAGCACGTGCGCCGCCTTCAGGTAGGCCACCTGGTGCGCGTCGAGCGTGCTCGCGTCGCGGCGCAGCGAGCCGGTGAGGGTGGCCTGCGCGTCCCGGTCGCCGAAGACGCAGGTGATCTCCCGGTCGCCGAAGTCCCAGCTCTCCCGGGACGGGACGAGGTAGTACACGTCCACGGTGGCGGGCAGCGCCCAGCGGTCCATGACGTAGGCGTCCTGGAGGCCGTAGCACCGTTCGTCGGCGGTGCCGGTGAGCTCGGCGTCGCCCGGGTAGGAGCCGTCGGGGACGGTGACGACGGCGAAGACCTCACCGTCGTGCTCCCGCGCGCAGGGCACCCGGTCGGCCTCGGTGGCCCAGCCCTCCAGGCCCCCGGGCGAGTCGAAGCAGTCGCCCTTGCGCAGGCCGAGGACGCCGTTGCCGCGTGTGCCGTCCTTGACGCCCTCCCAGACGTCGGCCGCGTACCCGGTGGCGAGCGCCGCCACCCACAGCGCGAGCCCGAGCGACGACAGCACCGCCCCGGCGATCGCCATCCCCCGCCCGCGCTCCCCGCGCCGCCTGATCTGCCACAGCGCCACCAGCCCGAGCACCAGCCCGAAGGCCGGCAGGAAGCAGAGCACGCCCAGCACCAGGGCCGCGATGGCGACGCCGTTGACGGCGGCCGGGGGCCGGGGCCCCTGCGGTCCGTACAGCCCGTACGGCGCGAAGCCCGGCTGCCCTCCGTACGGGAACTGCGGCGGCTGGGGCCCGGAGGGCGGAGGTATGGACACGAGGCGCATCGTAAGCGCGGTGGCGGCGTGCCCCGTCCCCGGGGCGGGCCGGGCCGTACGGCCCGCTTCCCTTCCCGGGGACGGAGGTGGTGCCGGTGGCGCGGGGCCGGGTCAGAACTGCAGGGCCCAGCCGTTCAGCCGGCCGGTGTCATAGGACGCGTTGTCGCTGACGCGCAGCTTCCACGTGCCGTTCGCCGTCTCCGAGGAGGCGTTGACGGTGTACGTGGTCTTGATGTTGTCCGCGCTGCCGCCGGTGCCGTACCCCTTGAGGGTGTACGCCGTGCCGTCGGGGGCGACCAGCTGGACCTGGAGGTCACCGATGTAGGTGTGGGTGATGTCGACCTCGACGGCCAGGCCCGAGGGCGCGTTGCCGGAGACGCCGGAGACCGTCACCGGGGACTCCACGGTGGAGTTGTCGGCGATGGTGTAGCCGGCCGTGCTCTCGAAGCGGTCACCGGTCGGGGGCGGGGTGGTGCCCCCGGTGCCCACGCGCAGCAGGCGGTTGGGCGAGCCGGTGCCCGGGCTGCCGACGACGCCGGTGGTGGCGGCGGCGGTCAGCGCGGAGGAGACCTGGGCCGGGGTGGCCGAGGGGTTGTCGGCCAGGTGCAGGGCGGCCGCGCCGGCGACGTGCGGGCTGGCCATCGACGTGCCGGAGATGGTGTTGGTGGCCGTGTCGCTGGTGCGCCAGGCGGAGGTGATGGAGGAGCCCGGGGCGAACAGGTCCAGCACCGAGCCGTAGTTGGAGTAGCTGGCGCGGGCGTCGCTGGAGGTGGTGGCGCCGACGGTGATCGCCTCGGTCACGCGGGCCGGGGACTTGGTGGAGGCGTCGGTGGACTCGTTGCCCGCCGCGACGACGAAGGTGACGCCGGTGCCGATGGCGTTGCGGACGGCCGTGTCGATCGCGCTGTCGGCGCCGCCGCCGAGGGACATGTTGGCGACGGCCGGCTTGACCGCGTTGCGGGCCACCCAGTCGATGCCGGCGACGACCTGGGCGGTGGTGCCGGAGCCGGAGTTGTTCAGCACCCGGACGCCGACGATCTTCGCCTTCTTGGCGACGCCGTAGGAGGTGCCCGCGACCGTGCCGGCGACGTGGGTGCCGTGGCCGTGGCCGTCCTGGGCGGTGTTGTCGTTGTCGACGGCGTCGTAGCCGTCGGAGGCGCGGCCGCCGAAGTCGCTGTGGCTGATGCGGACGCCGGTGTCGATGACGTACGCCGTCACGCCCTGCCCGGCGGAGTCCGGGTAGGTGTAGGAGCTGTTCAGCGGGAGGTTCTGCTGGTCGATCCGGTCCAGGCCCCAGGAGGGCGGGCTGGGCTGGGTGCCGGTGATGTGGAAGGTGCGGTTCTGGATCACCGAGGCGACGGCCGGGTCGGCGGCGAGACGTTTCGCCTCGGTCTCGGAGGCCTCGACCTCGTACCCGTTGAGGGCCTTGGTGTACGTGCGCTCGATGTCGGCGCCGTACTTCGCGGCCAGGGCGCGGCCCTCGGCGGAGCCGGACCGGGCCTCGTCCGTCTTCAGGGTCACGATGTAGCTGCCGGCCACGGCGTCGGTGTCACCGGCGTACTGGATGCGGCCTTCGGGGGCGGACGGGGCCGCACCCGCGGGGAGAGCGGAGACGAGGCTCGCGACGAGGGCCGCGGTGGTCGCGGCGCCGAGGGCGGTCAGTCTTCGCCGGGGGTGACGCATCACTGTCATGTGAGGGTTCCTCCTCAGTCGGTGGTGCGCGTGCTTGTGGGGGTGTGGTGCGTTCCGGCGCACGCGCGGCGCGGGTGGCGCGTGGGGCGCGCGTCGGAGACGGACGAGCACGGCGGCTGGCAGGACCATGACAATGCCAACGACCGTTCACGTGCGTCAGCCGAAAGATTGAGGGTTCCACAGGAATTGCACAAGAGGGCCTGCGTGAACGTCACACCCGTGACATGCACGCCCGTCACAGTCGCCGCCCGGCCGTACGCCGTTCACCTCCCCACCCGGACACGCCGGCGGGCGGCCCTTCCGTACAGGGCGCGGGGGCGCCGTTCGGCGGCCGAACACGGCGGCGGAGGCGCGCCGTTCAGCCGTCCGACGCCGGGGGTACGCGGAGGCGTGCCGGCGGGTGGCGCGGCGGGGTGGCCGGTCGCCGCCCCGGGTCACCCGTGCGGGGGCGGGGCCTGGCGGGCGGCCGGGGGCAGTGGTGCCCGCGTCGGGGAGGTCTGGAAGGACTGGATCACGAGGGCGGCGAAACGCCGGGAGGTGGCCCGGCGGGTGGCCGCCGACGTGGCGTGGATGCCCCGGTGCGCCATGAGCACCATGACCAGGTCGTCCGGGACGAAGTCGGGACGCAGGTCCCCGGCCCGCTGGGCGCGGCGGGCCAGCTCCGCGACCGCGCCGAGCATCCGCCCGCGGTCCGCGGCGAAGTCCATCGCGTCGGGGTAGGCCGCCATGAAGGCCTCCGTGAACCCCAGGCTGTCGATGTGCAGTTCACAGGTCTTCTCGATCACGCGGCAGAAGCCGCTCCACGGATCCGGGTCGGCGAGCCCTTCCTCGACGATGGCGTGGCACGCCCGCACCTCTTCGGCGTAGGCCTCGACGACCAGCGTCCGCTTGGTCGGGAACCGGCGGTACAGGGTGGCGGGGCCGACGCCGGCGTGCCGTGCGATCTCGCGCATCGGGACGTTCAGGCCCTCGGTGGCGAACAGCGTGCGCGCCGCTTCGAGGACGCGCTCACGGTTGTCCAGGGCGTCCGAGCGCAGGGGGTGAGGCAAAGGCACGGTCACCTCTCTCACTTTAACCAAGCGGACGGGGGCGTCCGTTAGCGTCCGGGGACGTCGGGGCACGGCCTCCCTCCGCGCCCGGCCCCGCCTCCCCCTTTCCTCCGTGAGACCAGGAGCAGACGTTGAAGGCAGTCGCGATCCAGACGTTCGGGAGCCCGGAAGGGCTGACCGTGACGGACCTCCCGGACCCGGTTCCCGCCGACGGGCAGGTGCTGATCGCCACCGAGGTGATCGGTGTCGGCGGGGTCGACGCCGTGATCCGCCGGGGCACCCTCTCCGGCCACGGATTCGCCGAGGGGCACGTCCCGGGCAGCGAGGTCGCCGGGACCGTGACGGCGGTCGGCCCCGGTGTCGACCCGTCGTGGACCGGCCGGCGCGTGTGGGCGTTCACCGGCCTGGGCGGCGGCTACGCGGAACAGGCCCTCGCCTCCGTCGAGGAGGTCCTCCCGCTGCCCGCGGACCTGTCCGGCGCGGACGCGGTGACGTTGGGCAGCTCGGGGGTCGTGGCTCATTTCGCCCTGGCCCACGCCCACTTCACCGCCGGCGAGTCGGTGCTGGTGCGGGGCGCGGCCGGCAGCATCGGCATCATGACGGTGCAGCTCGCGGCCCGTGGCGGGGCCGGGGCGGTGGCGGTCACGACGTCGTCGGCGCGGCGCGGTGACCGGCTGCGCGCGCTCGGCGCGACCCATGTGCTGGACCGGGCGGGCGACGGGGACGCGACCGCCCCCGACTCCTACGACGTCGTCATCGACATCGTGGCCGGTGCGGACATGCCGTCGTTCATCGACCGGCTCGCCCCGAACGGGCGCATGGTGGCCGTCGGCGTCGTCGGCGGCCACCCCCCGGCCGACTTCGGCGCGCGCCTGCTGGCGGCGTTCCGCAGGTCGGTGTCGTTCGCCACGTTCAGCGCCGACACCGTGCACCCGTCCGCGCGACAGGCCGTACGGGCCGAGCAGTTCGCCGCCGCGGGCCGCGGTGACCTGCGGTCGGTGGTGCACGAGGTGCTGCCGCTGGAGCAGGCCCCGCTGGCCCACCGGAAGATGGACGACGGCGAGGTGTTCGGCCGGATCGTCCTGACGCCGTAGACGGCGGCTCCGGAGCACGGACACCCGGGACGGACGGCCGCCCCACGGTCGCGGACACCACCGGGCCGGTGCCGAACGGGGCGCGTCCCGGCCGTCGTTGAGCGGTTTCGACGCCCTCGGATACGCTGGCGCGGAGCAGCCGCCGAGCGAGGAGCCGTGTGACCGACAACGTCGAGCAGGTGCGCGTCCAGGACCCGCTCTTCGGCCCCGTCGACGTCCGTCTCGACCCTGACGCGGGCGAGTTGAGCGTCGGGGGTGACGCCCTTCCCGGTGTCGTCGTCCGGCGGGCTCCGGGGACGCAGCTCGAGGTGCACGTCCCCATCGGCACCCGCGACGCGGAGCGGCTCACCATGGCGGTCGACGGCGCCGAGGCCCGGCTGGCGCCGTCCAAGGGCTTCCTCACCCGGACCTCCTACCGTGTCGACGTCCACCACGGCGGTGCGCACTACCGGTTGATCCCCGTCACGACCGGCGAGAGCCGGCTGCTCCGGGACGGCGCGGCCCTCGGGACGTTCGTCTCGACCGGGGACGGGGTGGTGAGCGTCGAGTGGCGGGACGGGGCGGGGCAGGAGCCGCGGGACGCCGCCGTCGGTTACGGCCTCGCCGCGTCCTTCGGGACGGGCGCGGAGCCGATGTGGAAGCTCACGCTGGACGCGGCCCTCAATCTGTTCCCCTGAGGGGCGGCAGCGGGCGCGAACAGGTCGACCGGGCGACGAAGGCGATCCCGTCGTACTCCCGCGCGGGCACCAGCGGCGCCATGTGGAACCGGTAGGTCAGCCGCGGCACGTTCGACCCGAAGCTGCGCTGGTGGTGCGCGGCGCGCAGCCACCGCCCGGCGGCGGACCCGGGCTCGGCGGCGCGGAGGTCGACCAGGTAGTCGCCGCGGACGGCGGCCGCGAACCGTGACTCGACGGTCCTGCCGCCGCGCCCGACGCGGTGCGCCACCGCGTCGCCTTCGAGGTCGTCCCCCCGGCGGGCGCGGAAGGACCCCTTGCCGAAGAGCAGCCCGAGCGCGTAGTAGGCGTCGCCGTGCCGCTGCCTCAGCCGGCTGCCGAGCGACAGCACCCCGTTCGCGTACGTGCCCGTGGCGACGTGCCCGTTGTGCCCCCACACGGCGATCCGGCCGCCGGTGGTGCCCGCGAGCGAGGTGATCGCCTCGGCCATGTAGCGGTCGCGGACGGCCAGGGCGCTCTCCTCCACGTCCCGGGTGCGCAGCGGCCGGGTGACCAGGTCGGCGGCCCGGGCGAGGGCACCGGCGTGCCACACCGCCTCGTCGGCCGCGTCGGCGGTGGTACGCCGGGCGAGCTCCTCGCGGTGGCCCTCCAGGAACGCGGCGAGGTCCTCGGCCGCCACCCGCAGTCGCTGTCCGGGGTCCGGCCGCGATCCGGGCCGCGCCTCGGACAGCACGTCCAGGAGTTCCGTCGCGTCCCGCTCCGGGGCCACCCGCCGCAGGAACGCGCGCACCACGGCGACCGAGTCCGCGCAGCGCTGCGGGTCGACGCCTATGAAGCTCACCCGCCCGGTCGCGGGCGCGGTGCGGTTGTGCTCCCGCATCCACTCGACCAGGTCGAGGACCTCCTCGGTGCGCCAGGTCCAGAATCCGAGGCGGTCCAGGAGCCGTGCGGCGTCACCCGGACCGCCGTGCACATAGGCGTCGACCGCACGGGCCGCCGACTCGCTGGCCTCCATGGCCAGCGCCGTGCAGCCCATCTCCAGGACGAGGAAGCGCAGCAGCCGGTGCTTCAGCCGGAAGAACTCCCGGGTCCCGTGGGTGGACTCACCCATGCCGAGGATCCGCACCTCGTCCAAGGGGGCGCGCAACGGCTCCAGTTCGTCCAGCGGCCCGTCCGCCGAGAGCGTCGTCAGGGGGACGGCGTTCGCGGACAGCCAGGGCCCGATGTCATCCGGCACGCGCTTGCTCCTCGACGATTCCCCGGCGGTGCGTGTGCGACGGCCCGGTTCCGGCTGCGGCCCGCCCCGCCGACGCGGCATCGTAACGCGCACCCCGTCAGCTCCCGGCGGTCGCGGCGAGGATCTCGGCCAGGTCCCGCGCAGCCGCCTCGTACCCGTGCTCGGCGGCCACGCCGGCCAGGTTGAGGACGACCTCGTCGACGCCCGCCCGGCCGTATGCGGCCAGCCCCTCCGCCACCTCGGCGGCCGTGCCGTGGAGGAACGTACCGGAGTCGACCAGGGCGCGGGCGCCGAGGTTGGGCTGGGCCGGATGCACCCGCAGTCCCGCCCGGCGCAGCATGTCGGTGTAGTGCGGGGCGGAGAGGTGGGCGCCCGCGCCCGTGAACGCCAGCCGGTAGGGGTTGCGGTCCGGGCCGGCCAGGGCCGCGTGCACCACCGTGACCAGGCGCGGGACGGGACGGCCCGCCTCGGCCGCGCCCTTGCCCAGGGCGGGCACGAGGACGTCGCGCACATACCCGGGCGGCGTCATCCAGCTGATCGCGACATCGGCGACCCGGCCCGCGGCCCGCGCCAGTACGGGCCGCAGCACGCCCAGCCCGATCTCCACCCCGGGATGGCCGAAGGCGGGGAGCGTCACGGCGGCCGGCACGTCGTCGTCCCGCGGGTCCGGCTCGCCGGCCCGCAGCAGGCGGCGCACCTCTTCCACGTAGCGGACGCAGGCGTCCCGCGGGCTCGGGTACGGCTCGCCGTGCAGCGCCGCGACGAACTCGGGGGTCGCCGGGCCGAGTCCGAGCACCATGCTGTTGCCGGTCAGCCGGGCCAGGGAGCGTGCCTGCACGGCCGCTTCAAGCGGGTGCCGCAGCGGCATCAGCACCACACTGGTGCCGACCGGGATGCGGAAGCCGCTGCCAGCCAGGTGGGCGAAGAGCTGGTGGGTCTCCACGCTCAGCGACTGTCCCTGCCACAGCCGCTGGGCGTGGCCGTCCCGCACCAGTTCCGCGAAGGGCACCATGTCCCGGGGATCGCGCGCCATGGCCGGGCAGATGATCGATACACGCATGTCAGAGGCCTTCTAGCGTTGTCCGGCCTCGGTGAGATACCCCGAGGCCTGGAGGTTGAAGAGGCGGGCGTAGACCCCGTCGGCCGTCAGCAGCTCCTCGTGGGTGCCCTCTTCGAGGAGCCGGCCGTCCTGGATCACCAGGATCTTGTCGGCGATCCGGACGGTGGAGAAGCGGTGCGCGATGACCAGCGAGGTGGCCTCGTGGGCGATGGTGCGCAGCCGGCCGAAGATCTCCGCCTCGGCCTCGGCGTCGATCGCCGCCGTCGGCTCGTCGAGGACGACGACCGGTGCCTTCCGCATGAACGCCCGGCTGAGGGCGATCTTCTGCCACTGGCCGCCGGAGAGCTGGTGGCCTTCCTCGAAGTGCCGGCCGAGCATCGTGTCGTAGGCGTGGGGCAGGCCGTCGATCACCTGCTCGGCGCCGCCGGAGGCCGCGGCCCTGGCCACCCGTTCGGTGTCGTGCCGCGCCTCGATCCTGCCGAACCCGATGTTGTCCCGCGCGGTCGTCTCGTAGCGGATGAAGTCCTGGAAGATCACTCCCATGTTCCGCTGCAGCTCGTCGAGGTCGTACTCCTCGATGGGTACGTCGTCGATCAGGATCTCTCCGCCGGTCCGCTCGTAGAGGCGGGTCAGGAGTTTGACCACGGTGGTCTTCCCCGCCCCGTTCTGCCCGACGAGGGCGACGCACTGGCCGGCCGGGATGCGGAAGCTGAGGCGGTCCAGCACGAGTTCGTCGGTGCCGGGGTAGGTGAAGCTCACGTCGCGGAACTCGATGCCGACGCGCAGCTTCTCGGGGAAGGGCCGGGTGCCGCCCTTGATCTGCCGCTCGGGCAGGCCGAAGAAGGTGAAGAGGTTCCCGAGGAACAGGGTGTCCTTGTAGAGACCCGCGATGCCCAGCAGCAGGCCGTGCGCCGACACCTGGATGGAGCCGATCGCCTGCAGATAGCCGGCCAGCCGGCCCACCTGCCCGGACGCCATGGACGCGTGGATCGCCCACAGCATCGCGCCGGACGAGGCGAGGACGCTGAGGACGCCGAGGACGCCGCCGATCAGGGACTGGCGCCGGGCGAGGCTCCGGTCGACCCGGAAGAAGGTGCGGACGGCCTTGCTGTAGAGGTCCACGAAGTAGTCGCCCAGCTGGAAGAGCCGTACTTCCTTGAACGAGTGATCGGTCGTGGTCAGGTACTGGTAGTAGTAGATGCGCCGCCGCTCCGCCGTGCGGTCGTACTCGATCTCGAACGCCTTGTGGGTGAAGACCATGTGGGAGATCACCGACGGCAGCGGCGAGAGCAGGATGACGAGCGCGATCCAGGGGTTCCAGGAGAAGAGGACGGCGCTGACCGTGACCAGGGTGATCAGCTCGCGGACGGCCTCCAGGAGCTGGGTGAACACCTGGTAGATGCGGCCGCCGCTGCTCTCCTGGAAGGCCCGCTGCAGATTGTCGTAGGCGTCGGCGTCCTCGTACTGCTGGAGGTCCAGCAGGGTGCCCTTGCGCATGACCATCTCACCGACCCGCATGGTCAGTTCGAGGCGCAGCAGCGAGTCGAGGTACTGCTGGCACATGCCCAGCACGTGCTGGGCGAGGGAGAGCCCGACCAGGGCGAAGCCGCTGCGCAGGGCGTCCTCGCGGGCGCCCGCCTGCCCGCCGATCGCCTCGGCCACCGCCTGGACCGCGGAGGCGGTCAGTCCGATCTGTGCTGCGGGCACCACGGCCGACAGCACCGACACCACGGTGTACGCCACCACGCGGCCCGGGCTGAGCTGCCAGAAGAGCCGCATCACACGGAGCCAGATCACGAGGCCTCCCCGGCGGCCGACCGGCCGCGCAGCGCGCGCAGCACATGGCTCCACAGGCCGTGGCAGCGTGCCTCACGCTCCAGGTCGATGGGGAGCAGACGGTTCACCTGCATGTGGGCGAGGCTGGCGAGTATCTGGTCCTCGCCGCCCACGAGATCGCCGTCGGCCGCGGCCCGCCGCACGGTGTCCGCCGCGTGCCGGACGGCCGGCAGCTGGGTGGCGAGGACGGGTTCCAGCAGGGCCCGGTGCTCGCTGCCCCGCGGATGGGTGAACCGGTCCCAGGGGCTGAGGAGTTCGCAGAGGTAGTCCCGGTTGTCCTGGAACAGCTTGCGGGTCTCGTCCTCGTGGGTGCCCCGGGCGAACCGCCCGCGGTCCGCCGTGGACACCCCCCACTGCGCGTGCAGGGTGTCCAGGGCCGCGACCGCCAGGAACTCCGGCTCGATGTCGGGGCGGACGGCGAGCAGGGCGGCGGTCGCCTCGCTGTTGGCCTCGAAGACCGCCTCGGCGGCGTCGAAGGTCGCGGGGCCGCCGTAGCGGGCGGTCTCCGGGACGTAGCCGGCCACCTGGAGGTCCTGGGCGAGCCCCTGCTCGACCAGGCTCCTGCCCCAGGCGGTCAGCAGCGTCGGCGTGAGGGTGGTCTCATCGCTGCGCACCCGGACCCGCAGGTGGGGGAACGGGTCGGCGTAGCGCATGTAGAACCACCGGTCCAGGAGCCGCCGTTCCCGCAGTTCGCGGACGATGTCCCGCAGCGGTCCGGCGATGATCTCGTCGTGTCGTTCCGGCGCCGCGTAGATCTTGAGGTACGTCCACGCGCCGCCGGGTACGTGCCGCTCGACGGGGACGTGCGGCTGCCGCTCCACGGGCTGCCGGGTGACGCGCCGGGCCTCCTTCAGGACGACGGGCACGATGACCTCGCTGACGTACCCCTCGTCGTCCTCGTCCCGCAGCCAGAGCCGGTCGAACGAGGGGAGCATCTCCTGCAGCACGACGGCCGGCTTCCGCTTCAGCTCCGCCTCCAGGACGGCCCGGAAGGACGGGTGGTCCAGATCCAGCAGCAGCCGGTGGTCCGACTCGGTCATGTAGACGTACCGGGGCACGCCGAACCGGGCGCGCCAGGCGTCCAGGCCGGCGCCGTCCTCGGCGGTCGCCCGCCACTGGGCGGGCCGCAGCGTCATCCGTCCCCGGGTCACCCGGGGCAGGAAGGGCGCCGACTCCAGCGTCCCCCAGTGGAAGCCGGTGGGCATGACGTACCCGTCGTGCGAGACCTCGAGCAGGAAGCGCGCGACGTTCGGGGCGAGGGACGGGCTGAGCATGTGGTGCTGCTCGACGACGATCTCCCGGTCCAGCCGCTCGGACCACAGGTAGAAGCGGCTGTCCGTGGCGCCCACCAGGATGTCGTCCAGCGCGATCACCCGGTCCTCGGGCACCGACGCGGGCGTGTTGACGGGGATCTCGTACGGCCGGATCGCCGGGCGCACGGCGACGTTGGCCGCCCTGCCGTAGGGCGGCAGATAGGCCAGCTCGGCGTACACCACGTCGGGGTAGAGGCGCTCCTCCCGCCGGGCGTAGGCGCGCAGCCGGTCCACGGACGCGTCGCCGAGCAGGTCGCAGAAGCGCCCGAAGGTCCGGCCGCCGTGGGCGAGTCCGTCGGAGCGGATCACCGCGCGCCACTCGCCCCGGTCGATCGCCTGCCGGTCGGCCGCGGCTATCTGCAGATAGGCGTCCATGGCCGGCGGCCAGTCGGTGGTGTCGGCGCGCGGGGCGATCCGGTCGACCCAGGCGTCGGTCAGTTCGACCTCCGTCGCGTGGTTCCACCACGCCTGCTGGGCGAGGGCGAGCAGGGCCTGGTCCATCCGCCGGGTGTCCGGCGGGTGCTGCGCGGGCAGCTCCACACTGCGGGCCGGGTTGGTGTACGTCGGCGGGGCGTCGAGGCCCGCGTCCGGGCTGAGCAGGGTCAGCACCGGCACGCGCGCGCCCGCCCCGTACCGCTCGCCGAACTCCTCGCGGTATTGGGTGAGATGGCTGGTGTGGCCGAAGGAGGAGCTGAGCCGCATCAGGGTGCCCACCGCGTCCGCGGTCTCCTCGGCGATCGCCGTGTTGAGTCCGGCCCCCCGCAGTCCGAGGGCCGCGTCGGCCTGGTACGTCTGACCGCTGTGGTCCGGCACCAGCGCCCGCTGGGCGGTGCTCAGCCGCTCCAGGTCCTCGGCCCCGTCGGCCCGCTGGGCGAGGTCGGCGACGGTCCGCAGCCGGTCCGCCGCGTCGGCGGCCACCGGCAGGTCGGCCAGCTTCTTCAGCAGGTCCTGCTCCGGGCGTACGGCGGTCTGCGAGGGCCGCAGGTCGCTGACGAGGAATCCGAGGTCCCACATCTGCCGGACCAGCCCGCTCACCGCTTCCCCGGGCGCCTCGGGAAAGGCGGTGGTCAGTTCGGCGAGAAGACGCTCGTAGGGCACGGGCGTGACGGCGGCGCGCAGCACGACGTCGACGGCGGGCGTGAACCGGATGCGCACCGAACGGGCGTCGGCCTGCCCGTACTTGTCGGCCTGCGGGAGGATCACCCGGTCGCCGGCGACATGGGCCATCGGGTTCACCATGACGCGCAGGTGCCGCAGCAGCCCGGCGTCCTCCTCCAGCTGCTTGATCCAGGCCAGCAGCCAGCCCATGTCGGCGCGGACCCGGGTCCGCCCGATCGGGGACGCGCCGAGCCGGGCGGTGGTGACGGGGCCGAACTCGCCCAGCGCGACACCGGAGAAGGTGCCGAACGGCGTGGGCCTGGTCGACATCCGGGTGAGGTAGCGCAGTAGCCCGGACCGCACCCTCCTGGTCCGCTTGGCGCCGAGCCGGTCGAGACGGGCCAGGCTGTGGGTGAGGTCCTCGCTCGCCACCAGCAGCGCCCGCCGGACGTCGGGTCGCCCGGCGAGGTCGAGCAGTCGTCCGTCGGTCCGTTCGGGGTCGGCGGTGATGTCGAGGTAGGTGCGCGCGGGCAGGGCCGGGGCGCGCAGCAGGAAGAACCCGGCGGGCTCGTAGGCGGGCACGTCCGTCACCTCCCCAGGAAGGTCCGGAACCACCCCGGCCGCTCCTCGCCGACGGCCGCGAGGAGGGTGAGCGCCACCCCCGGGGCTCCGGTGAGGAGGGTGGGGTCGTCCACGAAGTTCCCCGGCACCTCCTGGTCGGCGAAGACCAGCGGGCGGTCGGGGTCGGCGTAGTCGAGCAGGTCCTCGACCAGTCCCGGCAGGGCCTCGTTCGCGGCCGTGCTCCACGGTGCGAACTCCTGGCACAGCATCACCATGCCCGCCTGGCCGTGGCACAGCGTCGGGGACGCCGGCCGGGTGCCCTTGGCCCGCCGCAGCACCCCTTCGAACGCGTCGACGGCGGCCGTCCGCAGCTCCTCGTCGCCGGTGGCGTCCGCGACGGTGAGGAGCGAGGCGGCGACGCCCGCGGAGCCGTAGCACCAGGCGAACTGGTCGTGCGCGTGGCCGGTGGTGACCTCGTGGCCGTCCTCGTCGACGGGGATGCCGTCCGGCCAGACGGGACCGTACTCGTCCACGTGGTGCCGGGCCCGGATCCAGGTGGTCAGCGCGTCGACGGCGGTCGACTGCCCGGGGTGGCGGTGGCCGGCCTCCCAGGCGGAGGCGAGGGCGGCGGCCACTCCGGGGACGCCGTGCGAGTAGCCGAGGTTGAGGTATCCGTGCGGGTACTTCGCGTGGTAGTCGCCCACCGGCGGATAGAGCCCGGGGGTGATCAGCCAGCGGTGGGCCGTGCCCGGCGTCTGGGCCGGTTCGGCCAGCCAGACCAGGTACCCGACCAGCTCGGCCACGGCCCGGCGCACCGGTTCCGTGGGGTCCTCGACGGCCGCGAGGCAGGCGAGCGTGCCTGCCGCGCCGGTGACGAGGTCGTAGTGGACGTCGGCGATCCCCCGCTCGGTCCTGGGGAAGCCGCTGTCGAGGACCTGCTGGGCCAGACGCTCGTGGAGCCGGTCCAGGCTGGGCCGGAAGCGGGGTTCGTCACGGGTGCAGTCGGCGAGCGCCAGGGCGAGTCCGCTGGTCCCCGCGAACAGCCCGTGCCCTTGCAGGGGCTCCACCTGGGTGGAGCGGACCGCTTCCCGTATGTGGTCGTGGGCGGTGGCGAGGTCGCCCAGGCCGGCCCGGGCGGCGTACAGGTGGAGCAGCGCCGTACCGGCCTGTCCGCCGGCGAGGCTCGGCGGGTACCAGCCCGCGGGGTGCCGGGCCTGCTCCGCCGCACGCAGCACGTGGTCGGTCACATCCTCATTGGCGGCGGTGCGTTCGGCCACCAGGCGGGCCATCCGTTGCGCTCGGTCGACCAGCGGCCCGTCCGTGACGTGGGCCCACGTACCCCTGACGTTGTGCACTGGCTGCATTCTTCTTTCCTTCTCCGGTGACCGAGCCGCTGGCGATAATGCGGTGGGGTGCTGCCGTGTCTCCCTCACGGCAGCACCCGTCAGCCGCTTACTTCTCCGGGCTGCAGAGGATCGTGCACATCTGGGTGCAGGCGCAGGTCTTGGTGACCTGGCAGGTGACACGGGTGCAGATCGTGCGGGTCGCGATGCCGGAGATGGACATCGGGGTGTCCTGGCCGTTGGGGCTGGTCGGCGTGGAGACCCGGGCGTCGAGGTCGAAGACGTCGGACATGGCAATTCCTTCCGGTCCGGTGAACGCCCAGTCACCTCACGCGGCTGGGCGGCGCCGGGCTCGTGCCCGGCACGGGGCAGAACACTGCCGGAAGGTCATCGCGGTCGCTATTGGCTCCCACGACAGTATCGACGGCCCCCGCCGTCCCCCCTGTTGGCCGCCGCACCGCCGTCGGGGGCGACGCCCGCACGGAGTGATCCGGGCCAGAATGCGCCGTCCCGCCGAGCACGGCCGTACCCGCGCCGGGACCCCACGGTTCCGGGGCATCCGCCGCCCGCCGGACACATCGCCGCACCGGTCCACGCCGCACCTCGCGGCGCCGCCCCCGCCCATGATCCCGGCAGGTCGTACGCCCCCTCCGCCGGCGGACCGGCCCTCGGCCACCTCGACGGACCGGCCGCAGCGGACTGGCTTGTTTTGGCCACCCCGCTGCCAAGAGTCGGCCGAATCCGGGTCAAGAACAGGTAACGTCAGTGAATTGAACGAGCATTCGCGTCGGCATCCCGCCATGACCACCGGCTCTCGTACGGGGCCGGGTGCGGCGCCGGGGCACCATGACGTAACAGGGGGATGAAAGCCGTCATGCGTTCACAATTCGCCATGCCCGATTGGACACAAGTACTGCACCGTGTCCCGAATCTGACGAGCCGCGAGCTCGAAGTCTTCGAGCTCCTGGCCTACGGATCCACCAACGCGGAGATATCCGAGCAACTGGTCGTCACCGAGCGCACCGTCCGGGCACACACGGGGAGCATCCTGTCCAAACTGGGCCTCCGGTCCCGTCTGACAGCCAGCCTCGCCGCCTTCGCGTACACCCAGAAGGTCGCCCTTCCACCAGGGAACGCGGAGGCGAGCGCCAGTCCGAAAATGGACCTGCGGAAGAAGGACCTGACAAGAAAACAGGAATACCGCCACCGCCCCGGCACGGGAAGAGACCAGGGCCCCGACTTCGACCCGCCGGCCCACTTCTGACCTGCGGCTCCGCCAGCCCGGCGACGTGGTGGCACATCACCCGCCCCACATCGAAGCGGAACCCACCACGTCGCCCCGCCCTCCGCACCCCCCGGCCACTCACACCGGCCACTCACACCGGCCAGGCACTCAGCAGATCACCGGGACCGTAGGCACCATCGAGCCCGGGACAGTCGACACCGGCGCGTGATACCGCCATGACGGGAACGGGCCCCCGGGACGCACCGCGAACCGCTGCGACCCGTCGTGACGTGCCTCACTAACAACGATGTTAGTAACTCGCGTGTTAGTAACTCGCGTGTTAGTAACTCGCATGTCAGTAATCACGGCTCGACACCCACTGACGGGAAGCAGTAGCGACCCCGTCACGAGTCGCAGCCGGCACGAATCCAGCACGGTGACGGTGTCCACGTGGATCGACCGTACCGACCTGTACCCGGAGAGGTGACCGTGCCGTTCCAGCATCCCAAGGAGACCGGCTACGGCTACGTGATCGAGCGTTATGTGACGAGGAAGGACTCGGGCTGCGCGCGCTACTTCGACTTGAAGAGCGGTCGCGTCCTGCGGCCCGAATGGCCACACACCGAACACTTCACCCGTCACCTGATCGACGACGCAGCCACGATCACCGACGCTGAGCTGGAGGCCCTGCTCGGCTACGAGTGGCGCTCACGCCTGACCGCCGGCTGGTTGATCGGCGTAGGCCGACGCGTCACGTTCCGCGAACGCATCGGCGACCTGCTCCTGGCCAGCGAGTTCTGCTTCTCCGGAAGCGCCTACTGCTTCGCCCTGGCCCGCTTCGGCACGCATGCCGACGCCGAGATCCTCACCGCCTACCTCGACCGCTACCTCCCCCGCACCGACCTCCGCTACGACCAGCCCGCAGCCCTCGGCGCCCTCCTCCGCCTCGACGCCCACCTCGGCACCCACCACGCCACCCGCTTCACCCGGCCCGACGGGCTCTGGGACCAGTGGGTCCGGGCCCTGGCCCACCTCCGCGACAACCCCGGATACACCCCTGCCGAGCGGCGCCGCTGGACCGACCTCCAGTGCGATTTCGCCAACGGCTGGACCGTCCCGTAGTCGGACCGCCCGCGGACGGGATGGCGTCTCACAAGGAGGACGCCATGTACACCCGCAGATCGTCGTGGACTTCGAGACCGACAATGACGCACTCACCCGCGAGGAGGTCGAGGCCGCCCGCGCGCTGCTGCGCCATGACCACCGGCAGGCCGGCGGGGCCGCCGCCTGATGCCCGGCACCCTCCTGCTCGACAGCGAAGGCCTCTCGAAGCTCTACCTCAAGGACCGTACCGTCGTGGCTCTGGTCCAAGCGGCGTCGGAAGAGGGCATCCGCGTCGCCACCAGCGCCATGACCACACTTGATGCCGACCATGAGCGCATCCACCCGGCCCGTATCAAGTGGGTCCTCTCCCGCGTCGACGTTCACGACGTCACCCAGGAGATCACCGACCAGGCCGCCGCGCTTCTGCGTGCCCACCACCTCCACGGCCGCAAGTACGCCATCGATGCCGCCTTCGCCGTCATCGCCCGCAACGCGCCCCGGCCGGTCACCGTCCTTACGTCCGACCCCGAGGATCTGACGCTCCTGAGCGGCCCTTCCGTGGAGGTCGTCAAGGTCTGAGGCAGTCCCACTGCCACGCCGACCGGACCCGCCACTGCCTCTCAACGACGGGGGCTCGGGGGCGAGGACTCCCTGCGGACAGAAACGTGTGCCCGACCCACCGATGAGCGGGTCGGGCACATAGCTCGACGAGACGTCACACGTTGAAGCGGAACTCCACCACGTCGCCGTCCTGCATGACGTAGTCCTTGCCCTCCATGCGAGCCTTGCCCTTGGCGCGGGCCTCGGTGACCGAGCCGGTCTCGACCAGGTCGGCGAAGGAGATGACCTCCGCCTTGATGAAGCCCTTCTGGAAGTCGGTGTGGATGACACCGGCGGCCTCGGGGGCGGTGGCGCCCTTCTTGATCGTCCAGGCGCGGGATTCCTTCGGGCCGGCCGTGAGGTACGTCTGCAGACCGAGGGTGCGGAAGCCGACGTGGGCGAGGGTGGCGAGGCCGGGCTCCTCGGCGCCGACGGACTCCAGGAGCTCCATCGCGTCCTCCTCGTCCAGCTCGGCGAGGTCCGCCTCCAGCTTGGCGTTGAGGAAGATTGCCTCGGCGGGGGCGACCAGGGCGCGCTGCTCGTTCTTGAAGTCCTCGTCCGTCAGCTCCTCCTCGTCGACGTTGAAGACGTAGAGGAAGGGCTTGGTGGTGAGCAGGTGCAGGTCGTGCAGCAGCTCGTTGCGCTCGGTGCCCTGGACGATGCCGTGCGCGAAGAGCGTGTCGCCCTTCTCCAGGATCTCCTTGGCCTCCTCGACCGCCTTGACCTTGGGCGCGATGTCCTTCTTGATCCGCGACTCCTTCTGCAGGCGCGGCAGGACCTTCTCGATGGTCTGGAGGTCGGCGAGGATCAGCTCGGTGTTGATCGTCTCGATGTCGTCCTTCGGCGAGACCTTGCCGTCGACGTGTACGACGTTCTCGTCTTTGAAAGCCCGGATGACCTGGCAGATCGCGTCGGACTCGCGGATGTTCGCCAGGAACTTGTTGCCGAGCCCCTCGCCCTCGCTGGCGCCGCGCACGATGCCCGCGATGTCGACGAAGTCGACCGTGGCCGGCAGGACGCGCTCCGACTTGAAGATCTCCGCCAGCTTGGTCAGGCGGGGGTCGGGGACGCCGACCACGCCGACGTTCGGCTCGATCGTGGCGAACGGGTAGTTGGCCGCCAGCACGTCGTTCTTGGTCAGGGCGTTGAACAGGGTCGACTTGCCGACATTCGGCAGACCGACGATTCCGATCGTGAGCGACACGTTGCGACTTCCCGTACGTGAGGATGGGGACGAGGACCGGCCGACTGGGCAGGTGGGCCGATCCACCAGTCTACGGCGTGCCCGCAACCGGCCCGCCGATCCGTCGAAGCCCCGGCCGCACTCCGGTCCCCGGCGTGTCTGAGTGACCGTTCGGCACATAAAACGACCTAAGTTGGTCCAGTGGAGCAACACAGGACGCGACCCGCCCAGCACGGACCGCGACGCGAGACGGCGCCCCGGCCACCCGGGCCCAGGCCGCCCGTGCCCCCGCAGGCGGGGCGGGCGGCCGGCGGCGGGGTTCCCCGGCCGGCCCGGCCGGCGGGCGCGCCGCAGCGTCGGCCCGCCCCGCCGCCCACGGCCCGGCGGCTGCCCGGCCCACGCCTCACCGGACTGGGCGCCGGCCTGTTCTGCGGGCTGCTGATGCTCGCGCTCGGGCTGCTCTCCGAGGCGCTGTTCGGGACCGCCTCCCAGACCGTGTACGGCGTGCTGTTCCTGCCGGTGTGCGTGCTGACCGCGCTGTGGCTGCGCGAGGGGGACCTCCTCACCGCGCCCATCGTGGTGCCGATCGCCTTCGCCGTGGGGCTGGTCCCGATCGCCGACGAGGGCGGGGGCGGCACGTCCGGCGGGCTGATGGGCATGGTGACGGGCCTCGCCACCCAGGCCGGGTGGCTCTACGGCGGGACGCTCGTCGCGGGTGTGATCGTGATCGTCCGCAGGGTGCGCCGGGTGCGCATGATCAACCGGCGCATCGCACGGAGCCGCCCCGCCCGGGGCTGAGCAGCCGGGAGCTGAGCCGCACAGGACTGAGCCGCACGGGACTGAGCCGCCGCGGGACTGAGCCGCCGCGGGCGGCTACGCGCCCGTCGCCGCCCGCATCGCCGCCCCCACGATGCCCGCGTTGTTCTGCAGTTCGGCCGGGACGATCTCCGCCTTGATGCCCTCGATGTGGTGCAGGAACTTGTGGGACTTGCGGCTGACGCCGCCGCCGATGACGAACAGCTCCGGCGAGAACAGCATCTCCACGTGGGCCAGGTACTTCTGCACCCGCTCGGCCCACTCCTCCCACGACAGGTCGTGGTCCTCCCTGGCCTTGCTGGAGGCCCGCTTCTCCGCGTCGTGGCCGTGCAGCTCCAGGTGGCCCAGCTCGGTGTTGGGGACGAGGACGCCGTCCACGAACAGGGCGCTGCCGATGCCGGTGCCGAAGGTGAGCAGGATGACCGTGCCCCGGCGGTGACGTCCGGCGCCGAAGTGCATCTCGGCGACGCCCGCCGCGTCCGCGTCGTTGACCACTGTCACCGGCAGGCCGCCCAGGCGGTCGCCGAGCAGGACGCGCGCGTCGGTGTCGATCCAGCTCTTGTCGACGTTGGCCGCCGTACGGATCGTGGTGCCGCCGGTGACGACGCCCGGGAAGGTGACCCCGACCGGTCCGGTCCAGCCGAAGTGGTCGACGACCTGCTTGACGCCGTCCGCCACCGCGTCCGGGGTGGCGGGGTGCGGGGTGAGGACCTTGCAGCGCTCCTGCGCCAGGTCCCCCCTGTCCAGGTCGACCGGGGCACCCTTGATCCCGGATCCGCCGATGTCCACACCGAAGATCTGCATGACCCCACGTTACGACGGCCGGCGGACGGCCACGGACCCGATCTCCGCGACCGCCACCGTCACCCCACCGTCAGTTCGCGGAATCCGCACCGGAGACGGAGTCCGTACCGGAGCCGGAGTCCACACCGGCACCGCAGTCCTCCGATCCGGTGCCCGTGCCGCCGCGCCCGGCCACCAGGGCGGCGGCCTCCTCGCGCAGGTCGCGGCGGAGCTCCTTGGGCAGGGAGAAGATGATCGACTCCTCGGCCGCCTTGACCAGCTCGACGTCCTCGAAGCCTCGCTCGGACAGCCACTGCAGGACCTGCTCGACCAGGACCTCCGGCACCGAGGCGCCCGAGGTGACGCCGACCGTGGAGACACCCTCCAGCCAGGTTTCGTCGATCTCGTCGGCGAAGTCCACCAGGTACGCCGCGCGGGCGCCGGCGAGCTTGGCGACCTCGACCAGGCGCTTGGAGTTGGAGGAGTTGCGGGAGCCGACCACGATCACCAGGTCCGCCTCGGCGCCCATCTGCTTGACCGCGAGCTGGCGGTTCTGCGTGGCGTAGCAGATGTCGTCGCTGGGCGGGGAGATCAGCTGGGGGAACTTGTCCTTGAGGGCGTCGACGGTCTCCATGGTCTCGTCGACGGAGAGCGTGGTCTGGGAGAGCCAGACGACCTTGGACGGGTCGCGGACCTCGACCTTGGCGACGTCGGCGGGGCCGTCGACGAGCTGGATGTGGTCCGGGGCCTCGCCGGAGGTGCCGATGACCTCCTCGTGGCCCTCGTGCCCGATCAGGAGGATGTCGTAGTCCTCCTTGGCGAACCGGACCGCTTCCTTGTGCACCTTGGTGACCAGCGGGCAGGTGGCGTCGATGGTGGCGAGCCGGCCGCGCTCGGCCTCCTCGTGGACGACGGGGGCGACGCCGTGCGCGGAGAACATCACGATGTTGCCCGGGGGCACCTCCTCCGTCTGTTCGACGAAGATCGCGCCCTTCTTCTCCAGGGTCTGCACGACGTACTTGTTGTGGACGATCTCGTGCCGGACGTAGACGGGAGCCCCGTACTGCTCCAGGGCCTTCTCGACGGCGATCACGGCGCGGTCCACACCGGCGCAGTAGCCACGGGGGGCGGCGAGCAGGACACGGCGGCCAGGCGAAGCGGTCATGCGTCCCATCGTAAGGGCCGCGTCCGGGGCCCGGTCACGGTGCGTTGTCGGTGGGGCGCACTACCCTCGCGGCATGGCTGTCAACACGTCTGCGGAAGCTCCCATCCCGGTCGGGGAGGTGTCGCGCCTCATCGGGGGGTGGATCGACCGGCTCGGCGCGGTGTGGGTCGAGGGTCAGATCACCCAGCTGTCGCGGCGGCCGGGCGCGGGGGTGGTGTTCCTGACGCTGCGGGACCCGTCGTACGACATCTCCGTGGGCGTGACCTGCTACCGGCAGGTGTTCGACGCCGTCGCGGACGTGGTGAGCGAGGGCGCGCGGGTGGTGGTGCACTGCAAGCCGGAGTGGTACGCGCCGCGCGGGCAGCTGTCGCTGCGGGCCGCCGAGATCCGGCCGGTGGGGGTCGGGGAGCTGCTGGCGCGGCTGGAGCAGCTGAAGAAGTCGCTGGCGCGGGAGGGGCTGTTCGCTCCGGAGCGCAAGAAGCCGCTGCCGTTCCTGCCGCAGCTGATCGGGCTGGTGTGCGGGCGGGCCTCGGCGGCCGAGCGGGACGTGCTGGAGAACGCCCGGCACCGCTGGCCGGCCGTCCGCTTCGAGGTGCGCAACGTGGCGGTGCAGGGCGTGCACGCGGTGCCGCAGGTCGTGCAGGCCGTGAAGGAGCTGGACGCGATCGACGACGTGGACGTGATCGTCGTCGCGCGGGGCGGCGGCAGCGTGGAGGACCTGCTGCCGTTCTCCGACGAGCAGCTGGTGCGGGCGGTGGCCGCGTGCCGCACACCGGTGGTGTCCGCGATCGGGCACGAGCCGGACAGTCCGCTGCTGGACCTGGTGGCCGACCTGCGCGCCTCGACGCCGACCGACGCCGCGAAGAAGGTGGTGCCGGACGTCGGCGAGGAGGCCGAGCGGGTGCGGATGCTGCGCGACCGCGCGCGGCGCTGCGTCCACGCCCTGCTGGACCGGGAGGAGCGCGGGCTGGCGCAGGCGCTGGCCCGCCCCTCGATACAGGACCCGCACCGGATGATCGACGGGCGGGCCGAGGAGGTCACGGCCCTGCTGGAGCGGGCCCGGCGCTGTGTGCGGCACCAGCTGGACCGGGCCGACTCCGAGCTGACGCACACGCACGCGCGCGTGGTGGCCCTCTCCCCGGCGGCGACGCTGAAGCGCGGGTACGCCGTGCTCCAGCGGGCGGACGGGCACGCGGTGCGCGCGCCGGGCGAGGTGGAGGCCGGTGAGGCGTTGCGGGCGCGGGTGTCCGAGGGCGAGTTCACAGTCAGAGTCGACGCATAGGAGGGTGGGCGGATGACCGGCAGGACGGAAGAGAAGGACACGGCGGTGGCCGAGGCGCTCGGGTACGAGCAGGCGCGGGACGAGCTGATCGAGGTCGTACGGCGGCTGGAGGCGGGCGGGACGACGCTGGAGGAGTCGCTGGCGCTGTGGGAGCGGGGCGAGGAGCTGGCCAGGGTGTGCCGGCGCTGGCTGGAGGGCGCGCGGGCCCGCCTGGACGCGGCTCTCGCGGAGGAGGCGGAGGCGGGGGGCTCCGAGGGGAGCGGCGAGTAGGGGAGGCTTCGGGCGCGTGGGGCCGGCGAGGCCTGCGGGGCCCGTGGGGCCGACGAGGCCTGCGGGGCCCTGGGGCTTGCGGGGCACGTGGGGCGGGAGACCGGGCGCCCAGGCGGTAGCACGGCTGTGAAGTGGATCACCACAATCCAGATTTAGTTGAGCATTGAACTTCATCCGCGTACGGTCGGACGCGTCCACCGGTTCGTGGTGCCTCCACGGTTTCCCGGGCCGACGTACCCCCGAGAAGGTTCACGCATGTCTCTCGTTCTTGACCCCGCCGCCCAGGACCTGCTGTTCCGTGAGGCGCGCACCGCCAACACGTTCACCGACGAGCCGGTGACCGACGAGCAGGTGCGGGCGATCTACGACCTGGTCAAGTACGGCCCCACCGCCTTCAACCAGTCGCCGCTGCGCGTCACGCTGGTCCGCTCCCCCGAGGCCCGCGAGCGCCTCGTCCGGCACATGGCCGAGGGCAACCAGCCCAAGACGGCCACCGCCCCGCTGGTCGCCATCCTGTCGGCGGACAACGAGTTCCACGAGGAGCTGCCGCAGCTCTTCCCGCACTTCCCGCAGGCCAAGGACGCCTTCTTCAGCGAGCGTCCGGTGCGTGAGGGTGCCGCCACGCTGAACGCCGCCCTCCAGGCCGCGTACTTCATCATCGGCGTGCGGGCCGCCGGACTGGCCGCCGGCCCGATGACCGGTCTCGACTTCGAGGGCGTCCGCAAGGAGTTCCTCGACGACGACCACACCCCGCTGATGGTCGTCAACATCGGCCGCCCGGGGCCGGACGCCTGGTTCCCGCGCTCGCCGCGCCTGGCCTACGAGCAGGTCATCACCACCGTCTGAGACCCGGACGGCAGCACATGGGGCGGGGCCCCGTCGGATCGGCCGATCCGACGGGGCCCCGGCCCATGTGCTGTACGCCTACTCGGTGCGCAGCGCCCCCGCCATCGTCGCCAGCTGCCCGAAGGACGCGGTGCCCGTGACCACGGTGGTCGAGCCCTCGGTGCCCTCCAGGACCAGGGCGTCGTAGTGGTCGCCCTCGTAGCGGGTCCACGTCTCGCCGCCGATGCGCTGGGTGGCGTCGGTCTTCTCCGCGCCCTGGGTGGCGTCCTCGATGAACGGCTCCCGCTTGCCCGCGGACTGCTCCACCGCCACGTACTCCCCGTCGGGGGCGTGGAAACCGAGGTGCCAGGCGTCGGCGTCCTCGCCCCGGAAGCGGACCGAGGTGGGCTTCCACTCCCCGGGCAGGCCCTCGGGGGCGGCCACGGGGTAGGAGGCGGCCCTGCGGGCCGTGAGGAGGTCGACCCGGTAGTCGACCCGCTTGACGGGGGGCTCGCCGTCCTCGTGCGGGATGAACAGCCAGACCACTCCCGCCGCGAGCACGATGAGGGCCAGGGAGAGGATCATGTCCCGGGCCGTTTTCTGCATGCTGCTCGTTCCTGCCACGCCCCCTATCGTCGCAGGTGCCCGAAGCGCTCATCCGTGGGGGCCCCTGCTCATTTTGTCTGCCTGACGATAGAGTCGTGGCCAACCCTCATCCGGCCGTCGTCGTACAGAAAGGTGCGCTCCGATGACCGAACACCATCACTTGCCGTCCGAGCTCGATGTGCCCTCCGAGGCACCCGACCGCAACCTCGCCCTGGAGCTCGTACGGGTCACCGAGGCCGCGGCGATGGCCGCGGGCCGCTGGGTAGGGCGCGGGGACAAGAACGGCGCGGACGGCGCCGCGGTACGTGCCATGCGCACGCTGGTCTCCACCGTCTCGATGAACGGCGTGGTCGTCATCGGCGAGGGCGAGAAGGACGAGGCCCCGATGCTCTTCAACGGGGAGCGCGTGGGCGACGGGACCGGCCCCGAGTGCGACATCGCCGTCGACCCGATCGACGGGACCACGCTGACCGCCAAGGGCATGACGAACGCGATCGCGGTGCTGGCCGCCGCCGAGCGCGGATCGATGTTCGACCCCTCGGCCGTGTTCTACATGGACAAGCTGGTCACCGGCCCGGAGGCGGCCGACTTCGTCGACATCAACGCGCCGGTGAACGTGAACATCCGGCGGGTCGCGAAGGCCAAGCGGGTCACCCCCGAGGACGTCACCGTCGTGATCCTCGACCGGCCCCGGCACGAGGGCATCATCCAGGAGATCCGGGAGACCGGCGCCCGCATCAAGCTGATCTCCGACGGCGATGTGGCCGGCTCGATCCTCGCGCTGCGCGAGGGCACCGGCATCGACCTGCTGCTCGGTGTCGGCGGCACCCCCGAGGGCATCATCTCGGCGTGCGCGGTGAAGTGCCTGGGCGGCACCATCCAGGGCAAGCTGTGGCCCAAGGACGACGAGGAGCGGCAGCGGGCCATCGACGCGGGGCACGACCTCGACCGCGTGCTGACCACCGACGACCTGGTCTCCGGGGAGAACGTCTTCTTCGTGGCGACCGGGATCACCGACGGGGAGCTGCTGCGGGGGGTGCGGTACCGGCCGGAGACGGCGACGACCGACTCGATCGTGATGCGGTCGAAGTCGGGGACGGTGCGGAGGATCGATTCCGAGCACCGGTTGAGCAAGCTGCGGGCGTACAGTGCGGTCGACTTCGACCGGGCGAAGTGAGAGGCGCTTCGTGCGCCGTGGCGCGGGGGTTGTCCAGCGCTGGGGCGCTGTAGCTCCGCGGGGCTTGTACGGCCGGGTGTACGGGTGCGGGTGGGTTGTGGCTGGTCGCGCAGTTCCCCGCGCCCCTGAAAGGGGCTGCCCAGCCCGGCGCCGGAAAGGGCGCCCCCTGGGAGCTGCGCAGAGGCCTGCGCGGGTGGGTTGTGGCTGGTCGCGCAGTTCCCCGCGCCCCTGAACCGGGCTGCCCAGCCCGGCGCCGGAGAGGGCGCCCCTAGGAGCCCCGCAGGGGCCTGTGCGGTGTTGAGAAGGGCGCCCCCTGTGCGGAGGGGGCGCCCTGCTCGTCAGCCGGCTGCCGCTATGCGGCCCGTGCGGGCGGCCTTCTTCAGTTCCATGTCGCGGCGCCGGCGGCGGGCCAGCACCACGCGGCGCTCGGCGGCGGTCAGACCGCCCCAGACGCCGTAGGGCTCGGGCTGGAGCAGGGCGTGCTCGCGGCACTCGACCATCACCGGGCAGCGGGCGCAGACCCGCTTGGCCGCTTCCTCGCGGGAGAGCCGCGCGGCGGTGGGTTCCTTCGAGGGCGCGAAGAACAGCCCCGCCTCGTCACGCCGGCACACCGCCTCGGTGTGCCAGGGGGCATCCTGGTCCCTGTCCCGCGCTGCCGCTCGCTGGGCCGGAACGGCGGCTACCTGCAGGGACGAATGCGGCGGTTGCAGCACGGTCTACTCCTGACGACGGCTTCGCGAGCGAGAGACGATGCAGCAAGGCTTACCCGATGTACGCGCGCCTATGCACTGAGTCCCGAACGCGGCTCCGCGTGCGCCGATGCGCCGGGGGTTCAATGGCCGAGATGCCTCCGCACGCTCCTGTCGACCTTGCGCTGCACCGTGTCGAGAATGTCCGCGACGATCTTGCCGCGCCGGGGCCGCGCCTCGACGCTGCCGAGCACCGCCCAGCCGTCCACGTAGACCACGGGCGCCTCGGGGTCGGCCGCGTCCAGGGTGTCCGTCTCGAAGTTGCCGAGCACGCCGCCGCCCATGCCGCGCAGCGACACGTTCTCCGGGACGCGGACCTCGACGCTGCCGAAGACGGCGAACGCTTTGATCACGACCTGCTGGTGGTCGAAGAGCGCCTCACTGAGGTCGATCTCCACACTGCCGAAGACCGCGTACGCGTGGATGCGGCGGCCGATCCGCCGGCGGCCCTTGCGGACGGCGGCGCTGAAGACCGCGACCACGTTGTCGTCGGGGTCCACGGGGATCGCGCCGGCGGTCGGGCGGCTCGGCACGGCGGCGTGGGCCGCGCGCCGCTGGTGTGCCACCGGCAGGTCCTGGACGAACACGTCCAGCTCCCCGACGGTCTTGGCGGCCAGCACGCCCTCGACGCGCTCCGCGTGCTCGTCGGCGGTCAGGCGGCCCTCGGCGAGGGCTTCGCGCAGGAGGTCGGCGATCCGGTCCCGGTCGGCGTCGGAGGCGCGCAGCTCGGCGGTCCGCGGCGCCGCGTCCGGCTGCTGAGCGTGCTTCTGGAGGTCCACCGCCCCAGCGTACCCAAACGCGATAGATCGCGACTACCCCTCGGCGGGGACAACTGAGGACACCCTCACAAGCCCGCCGCCGACGGCAGGTCCTAGGCTGGTCGACGCCCGCCGATGGAGGCGGGCGGTCTTCCGTCGAGTGAGGAATGGGCGAGATGCCTGAGTTCGAGTACGCCGATCTGCTCCCCATGGGAGAGGACACCACCCCCTACCGGCTGGTGACCTCCGAAGGTGTCTCCACCTTCGAGGCCGACGGCCGGACGTTCCTCAAGGTGGAGCCGGAGGCGCTGCGCAAGCTCGCCGAGGAGGCCATCCACGACATCCAGCACTACCTGCGCCCGGCCCACCTGGCCCAGCTGCGCCGTATCATCGACGACCCCGAGGCGTCGTCGAACGACAAGTTCGTCGCCCTGGACCTGCTGAAGAACGCGAACATCGCGGCGGCCGGCGTGCTCCCGATGTGCCAGGACACCGGCACCGCCATCGTCATGGGCAAGCGCGGGCAGAACGTGCTGACCGAGGGCCGCGACGAGGAGGCCCTGTCCCGGGGCATCTACGACGCGTACAAGAACCTGAACCTGCGCTACTCGCAGATGGCTCCGCTGACCATGTGGGAGGAGAAGAACACCGGCTCCAACCTCCCGGCGCAGATCGAGCTGTACGCGACGGACGGCGGCGCGTACAAGTTCCTGTTCATGGCCAAGGGCGGCGGCTCCGCCAACAAGTCGTTCCTCTACCAGGAGACGAAGGCGGTCCTGAACGAGACCTCCATGATGAAGTTCCTGGAGGAGAAGATCCGTTCGCTGGGCACGGCCGCCTGCCCGCCGTACCACCTGGCGATCGTCGTCGGCGGCACGTCCGCCGAGTACGCGCTGAAGACCGCGAAGTACGCCTCCGCGCACTACCTGGACGAGATCCCCACCGAGGGCTCGCCGCTCGGCCACGGCTTCCGGGACAAGGAGCTGGAGGAGAAGGTCTTCGAACTGACGCAGAGGATCGGCATCGGCGCGCAGTTCGGCGGCAAGTACTTCTGCCACGACGTGCGCGTGGTCCGGCTGCCGCGGCACGGCGCGTCCTGCCCGGTCGCCATCGCCGTGTCCTGCTCCGCCGACCGCCAGGCCGTGGCGAAGATCACCGCCGAGGGCGTGTTCCTGGAGCAGCTGGAGACCGACCCGGCGCGGTTCCTGCCGGAGACCACGGACGAGCACCTCGACGAGGCCGGCGACGTCGTGAAGATCGACCTCAACCAGCCGATGGACGACATCCTCGCGGAGCTCACCAAGTACCCGGTGAAGACCCGGCTGTCGCTGACCGGCCCGCTGGTCGTGGCGCGTGACATCGCGCACGCCAAGATCAAGGAGCGGCTGGACGCGGGCGAGGAGATGCCGCAGTACCTGAAGGACCACCCGGTGTACTACGCCGGGCCCGCGAAGACGCCCGAGGGTTACGCGTCGGGTTCCTTCGGTCCCACGACCGCCGGGCGGATGGACTCCTACGTGGAGCAGTTCCAGGCGGCGGGCGGCTCCAAGGTGATGCTGGCGAAGGGCAACCGGAGCAAGCAGGTCACCGACGCGTGCGACGCGCACGGCGGCTTCTACCTCGGCTCCATCGGCGGCCCGGCGGCGCGGCTGGCGCAGGACTGCATCAAGAAGGTGGAGGTCGTCGAGTACGAGGAACTCGGCATGGAGGCGGTCTGGAAGATCGAGGTGGAGGACTTCCCGGCGTTCATCGTGGTGGACGACAAGGGCAACGACTTCTTCCAGGACCCCGCGCCCCAGCCCACCTTCACGAGCATCCCGGTGCGTCAGGCGTGAGCCCGCGCCCGTAGACGCTTCTCACGCCCCCGCCGGTCCGACCGGCGGGGGCGTTGTCGTGCCGTTGCGGGACTGCTCGGTCTCGACCGATCACAGGTGGATACACATCCCGCACGACGGACCGATCGTGGCGCTCTGGGACAATCTGCCTCACCGCCACGAAACGAGCCATCAACCCGCCCCGTCCCACCTTGAAAACCTCGGCAGCCGTTATCTGCTGCGAGCCCCAGGAGGTCTCATGGGCGTTACATTTGAGGCAATCTCCCTGGGGCCCCGTGGCTTATATTCACTACGCACGAGTCGCGCCTCGGACACGGGGGCACGGCGAGCGGCGTCTGCAATACTTGGTGAAGATTCATGGATGCCATTCACCGAATGCACTCGATGGCCTCCGTGCGAGGTTGCGGTGGGATTTTCCGGAATACTCCCGGTGCTCGCCCTGAAACTGCGAGCGACGGGAAAGTTGGGAGTCGTGAGGCTGGGGGTGCGCACCTCTGGGCCCGCCGCACGGCGGGCATCGAACCCGAGAGGATATCGACCTTGCACATTGCCGGCGTTTGACAAACCGGGCACAGCGTACCGCAAGGGTGCACTTTGACGCACATTCATTTCCTGCGCCGCTTTTCGCGAAGCAATCATCTCAGCCAACGCGAAGGCGCCTCCAGCCAAGAGAACACTTGCTCCGACAATGAGGAGTGGGGGGAATGCCAGGCTGCCAAGACAGAGGCCGGCGCCGCAGGCGAGAGTAACCGTTTTTGCAATGCTGTAGAATCTCGCCTTTGCTTTGACCGCACTCGACGGAGAGGCTCCTCGGCTTCGGGTGGGCCGAACCTCGCGATGTGCGCTCCGATCAGGGTTTTCCATTATCACTACGCCCCTATTTCGATTTTTTTCCACCCGACTACTCTTAGGCATTTACCAGTAGTACGTACCGGACCCAGAGCAGGTTCAGGGCAGTCGCTAACGGGTTCCCCCGCGATTGATCGGGTCGGGACCGTGACATGGCGAGGGCAGCGCGGCTTCTTCGAGTGCTCGACGAACTTGGACCCAGGTGGCAATCACGGTACGAGAGCGAGCGTCACGACCGGCGCGGACGCGACCGCCGCCGGCTGGCAGGGGCGGCGCCGGACCGCCGTGGTGAGTGAGCTCATACGTTCCGACCGAGCGGATCACGGTGCAATTGCCGAGCGCCCCGAATTCGGAGCTTGAACATTGCCGGGAACCGCCGCGCCAACCTGCGGGGATGCGGGTGCAGTGCTTGCTGGAACGGTACCGCGAGCGCGGGCGGCATCTGCCAGTGAAGTGTGGGCGCGCCTTTTAAAATTTGAACTCGGAAGAACATCGCGGGGGAGATCAGGTTCGAGATGAATGATCAGCTCGCGAGCTAGATTGTGGACTTCCTGGGCAAATTTCTTATGCTCGGCCCGAATAAGATCTTCCGAGAGTTGCGTATATTCGGCTGCCCCCCTGAAGACCTCATCCGCGTTCCTCTTGAAACGACTCCGGTCCGCATCGAAGAATCCAGTGTCACTGAAAAATTCTACATCCGTTTCCCCATGGAAACTCTCATATGCGAGATGATGCTTTATGTAATCTTGCTTTTCTTTGCCTTTGAGCTTCGAAACTGCGGTCGATATCACTTCAACGATGGCTAGGTCCAATACCGTGAACATCCCATCGCTGGCTTTCGTCTTGTCGACGCGGGCTCGCCATTCGGGATCCTTTCTGGCCTGCTCTTCCAGAAATTTCGCATTCCGCTCCTGTATGGACGCCACAAGCTTGGCGCAGCTCTCCGCTCGCTTCTGGTTCAGCTTCGGGAGAGAGGCGTTATAGATGGCGAGAAGCGGATCGCTGGGGAAGGACACGTCGGAGCTCTGAGGTGTTTCCGAGTTGCTAGCCGGTGCAGGCATTTTTTTCCTTTAGCGTAAGGAGGCCAGTGCAATAGATATTAAACCGGCCGCATTAACTTCTTCTTGCCGAGCCTCTTGACCTCGAAGTTTCGTGTCCGCTTCCGATGGGCTGTGGTGGGACGGGGCGGGGTCTTCGTCGGGCGGGTCGGAGGTGTCGTTCAGTTCTGAAACCACGCACCGAGGCCGGGTCGCTCGAAGGGGCCGGTGCGTCAGGCGTGAGCCCGCGCCCGTAGCGCCCGCAGACCCTCCTCCAGACCCCGCACGGGCCCAGGAAGGCACTCGGGAGCGGGAGGAGCGGTACGCCCACCGGGCTGGTGTCGAAGGCACCGTCTTCCCAGGTGTTCGAACCCTCGGTCTGCGCTGCTCTGCCGGTGGCAGAACACCGGCCGGACCGGGCTGGACGATCACTACAGTCCGGTCTCATGACGACGACGGCAACGATTACGACGCGTACGGTCGAGTACCCGGCCGACGGTTTGACGATGATCGGGCACCTCGCGCTCCCGGCCGGTGCCGACCGCCGGCCCGCAGTGCTGCTAGGGCCGGAGGGCATGGGGCTCAGCGACGTCGAGCGCCGCCGGGCCGATGCTCTCGCCGAGCTGGGATACGTAGCGCTGGCCTTCGACCTTCACGGCGGGCGCTATCTGAGTGACCCCGAGGAGATGCTGGCCCGTTGCCTGCCCCTGCTCGCCGATCCCGACCGGATGCGGCACATCGGCCACGCGGCACTCGACGAGGTGCGCGCCGAACCCCGGACCGACCCCGACCGGATCGCCGCCATCGGCTACGGCACCGGGGGCGCCATCGCGCTGGAACTCGGGCGAGGCGGCGTCGACCTGCGCGCGATCGGGACGGTCAACGCGACCACCACGGGCCGACCGGGCGAGGCAGCGCGCATCCGCTGCCCGGTGTGGGCCGGGGTCGGATCGGAAGACCCGATCATGCCGCCCTCGCGACGCAACGCGTTCACCGCCGAGATGCAGGCGGCGGGCGTCGACTGGCGCCTGGCGATCTACGGCGGCGCCCTGCACGCCTTCCACCACCCGCCGGTCGACCACCCCGTGGTCCCCGGTGTCGGCTACCACCCACAGCACGCGCGGCGAGCCTGGCGCGACGTCGTCGACCTGCTCGCCGAGTGCCTGCCCGTGACGGAGGACCCAGGGGCATGACCCGGGCAGGCATGGATCTGTGACGAGGGAGCCGTGACGAGACATCGACGCCGGCACTGGTGATCACCCACCTCCGTCGGACGGACCGTGCGCCGACGGTGTCCCCCGCCCCGGCTCCGGGCGGGGCCCCCGGGACACGGACGGGCAGCGGATGTCCGTATAGCGGAATGTCTGTGCTTCTTTCGGACAACCTGGCCGCTGCCCTGTCCGTTCCGTTGACTGTCTCCTTCGCCGCTGTGAGTCTTCTCGCCGCTCCGACATGCACATGCCATGAGTGGCTCCACCCCACAGCCACCTCCCGGAGGAGACAAGGTGAAACGAAGATTCGCCGTGGCGGGCGTCCTGCTCGCCGTCGTGCTCGGCTGCGGCACACTCCCCGCCGCGGCCGCCGGCTCCGCCCCCGTCGCGGACACCCTCGCCGCGCCCGACGTGGACGTGACCAAGGTGACCGCCCACCTGAACGAGCTGAGCGCCATCGCGGGGCGCAACGGCGGCAACCGCCGGTCCACCGGCCAGGGTTACCGCGACTCCGTCGCCTATGTGAAGGGCAGGCTTCAGGCCGCCGGCTACACCGTCACCGAGCAGCCCTGCACCTCGGGCTGCACCAGCGGGGCCGGCCCCAACCTGATCGCCGAGTGGCCGCGGGGCGACGCCAACAACGTGATCATGTTCGGCGCCCACCTCGACAGCGTCTCGGCGGGCCCGGGCATGAACGACAACGGCTCCGGTTCGGCCGCCCTGCTCGAGAACGCCCTGACGCTGGCGCAGCAGAACCCCAGCATGGCCAACCGGGTCCGCTTCGCCTGGTGGACCGACGAGGAGCAGGGCCTCAACGGGTCCGACTTCTACGTCCGTTCCCTGGCCTCGGCGGAGCGCTCCCGGATCAAGGCGTACTACAACTTCGACATGGTCGCCTCCACCAACGGCGGCTACTTCATCAACCACATCACCTCGTCCGCCGCCGCGCCCATGAAGGCGTACTGGGACTCGCTCGGGCTGCAGCCCGAGGAGAACACCGAGGGCGCCGGGCGCAGCGACGACTACTCCTTCGAGCAGTACGGCATCCCCACCTCCGGCTACGCGATGGGGGCCAGTGCCCGCAAGACGTCGGCGCAGGCCGCGAAGTGGGGCGGGACCGCGGGTTCCGCCTACGACCCCTGCTACCACCGGTCGTGCGACACCCTCACCAACATCAACACCACCGGCCTCGACCGCGCGTCCGACGGCATCGCGCACACCGTCTGGCAGCGGGCGGTGCTGGCCGGGACGGGCGGCTGCGACACCGCCGGCGTGGTGGCCAACGGCGGCTTCGAGAGCGGCACCACGCCGTGGGCCGGGGACACCGGCAGCATCGGCGCCCACTCGGGGCAGGCCGCCCACACCGGGACCCGGTTCGCCTGGCTGGCCGGGTACGGCAGCACGCGCACCGAGTCGATCAGCCAGTCGGTGACCGTGCCGGCCGGGTGCTCCCGGGCGACGCTGGACTACTGGCTGCACATCGACACCGACGAGTCCGGCTCGACGCCGTACGACAGGTTCACGGTGAAGGCCGGGGGCACCACGCTGGCCACCCTGTCCAACGCCGACGCCGGCAGCGGCTATGTGCAGCGTTCGGTGGATCTGACGGCGTACGCGGGGCAGACGGTGACCCTGACGTTCACCGGGAGCGAGGACTCCTCGCTGCAGACCGGCTTCGTCCTGGACGACGTGTCCCTGCGGAGCGGCTGAGCACCCCCCACGGGTGCGCCCCGCCGTGCTCCTTGCGGCGGGGCGGCCGTCGTCGGGGAATACGCTCGTCCGGCACCGCTGCTGTGCATCTTCGGAGGTACGACCATGACGACCACGGGCGACGAGCGGCCCTACCGCATCGAGCACGACTCCATGGGCGAGGTGAGGGTCCCGGCCGACGCCAAGTGGCGCGCGCAGACCCAGCGCGCCGTGGAGAACTTCCCCGTCTCCGGGCAGCGCCTGGAGCGCGCCCACATCGAGGCGCTGGCCCGCATCAAGGGCGCCGCGGCCAAGGTGAACGCCCGGCTGGGGGTGCTGGACGAGGACATCGCCGAGGCGATCCAGGCGGCGGCCGCCGAGGTCGCCGAGGGCAGGTGGGACGAGCACTTCCCCGTCGACGTGTTCCAGACCGGGTCCGGGACGTCGTCCAACATGAACGCCAACGAGGTCGTCGCCACCCTCGCGAGCGAGCGGCTGGGGCGCGACGTGCACCCCAACGACCACGTCAACGCCTCGCAGTCGTCCAACGACGTCTTCCCCTCGTCGCTGCACATCGCCGCCACGGCGGCCGTCACCCGTGATCTGATCCCGGCCCTCGGCCACCTCGCCGCGTCGCTCGAGCGCAAGGCGGAGGAGTTCGCCGACGTGGTGAAGTCCGGGCGGACCCATCTGATGGACGCCACGCCCGTGACGCTGGGCCAGGAGTTCGGCGGGTACGCGGCCCAGGTGCGGTACGGGATCGAGCGGCTGAACGCCTCGCTCCCCCGGCTCGCCGAGCTGCCGCTGGGCGGGACCGCCGTCGGCACCGGCATCAACACCCCGCCGGGGTTCTCGGCCGCCGTCATCGAGGAGGTCGCCCGGGTCACCGGGCTGCCGCTGACCGAGGCGCGCGACCACTTCGAGGCGCAGGGCGCCCGGGACGGCGTCGTGGAGACCAGCGGGCAGCTGCGCACGATCGCCGTCGGGCTGACGAAGATCGCCAATGATCTGCGGTGGATGTCCTCCGGGCCGCGCACCGGTCTCGCGGAGATCAGCCTGCCGGATCTGCAGCCGGGCTCCTCGATCATGCCCGGCAAGGTCAACCCGGTCGTCCCGGAGGCCGTGCTCATGGTGTGCGCGCAGGTGACCGGGAACGACGCGACGGTCGCCGCCGCCGGCGCCTCGGGCAACTTCGAGCTCAACGTGATGCTGCCGGTCATCGCGAAGAACGTGCTGGAGTCGGTGCGGCTGCTCGCGAACGTCTCCCGGCTGCTCGCCGACCGCACGGTCGACGGCATCGTCGCCCACCGCGAACGGGCCCGGGAGTACGCCGAGTCCTCGCCGTCCGTGGTGACCCCGCTCAACAAGTACATCGGTTACGAGGAGGCGGCCAAGGTCGCCAAGAAGGCCCTGGCCGAGCGGAAGACCATCCGTCAGGTGGTCCTGGAGGGCGGGTACGTCGAGCGCGGCGACCTCACCGTCGGGCAGCTCGACGAGGCGCTGGATGTCCTGCGTATGACGCGCCCGTAAAGCCTGGTGCGCCGGGCGTGAACCGTGACGGACGCCGCAGCGTCGTATGCCTCGGGCACCTAATATCTGCGCATGGCAGAGGGCGGAGCGATGAGGCACGGGGAAGCGGGCGGGACGGCGGGGCGCTGGGCGCCGGGGACACCGATCCTGTGGCGGTACCGGGAGAACGGCGGCGCGCGCATCCACATCGCGCGCCCCGTCACGGTCGTGCGCGACGAACCGGACCTGCTCGCCGTGTGGCTGGCGCCCGGCACCGAGTGTGTGAAGCCGGTGCTCGCCGACGGCACGCCCGTGCACCAGGAGCCGCTCGCCACCCGCTACACCAGGCCGCGCGCGGTGCAGCGGGACCGCTGGTTCGGCACCGGGGTGCTGAAGCTGGCCCGGCCCGGTGAGCCGTGGTCGGTGTGGCTGTTCTGGGACCAGGGCTGGCTGTTCAAGAACTGGTACGTGAACCTGGAGGAGCCGCTGGCCCGCTGGGCGGGCGGGGTGGACTCCGAGGACCACTTCCTGGACATCTCCGTGCACCCGGACCGCAGCTGGCACTGGCGTGACGAGGACGAGTTCGCGCAGGCCCGGCGGGACGGGCTGGTGGACTCCGCGCTGGCCGGGCGGGTGCGTGAGGCCGGGCGGGCGGCGGTGGAGGTGATCGGCTCGTGGGGGCCGCCGTTCTCGGACGGGTGGGAGAACTGGCGCCCGGACCCGTCGTGGGCGGTACCGTCACTGCCACAGGACTGGGACCGCATCCCGGCGCATGTGTCCTCGTGAGACCCTTGCTGCGCCCCGGGGCAGGAAACGTAGGATCGTCCTCCGCAAGGGGCGCGGGGCAGCAACCACCGGACCGCGCGCCGGGCTTGACCGATCGTCACCGAGGGGCGGCAGGACGTGAGCGAGGGGTACGGAAACACCGGTGCCGGCCGGGCAGGGTCGGCTGGTGGCACAGGAACAACCTCTGACCACGCGGGAAATCCGTTCCGGGGGCACGTATTCCGGGTATCGGAGTTTCGGCGGGACGAACCGCGCGCACGGCGTGCGCCGGACGGATGGACTCGACACGCGTGACGGAGCAGCCGACCTCCTTCGAGCGCCCGCAGCCGGGCGCTGACCCCGCGGACCCCCGCGGGGCGCTCTTGCGTACCCCGTCACCGGCCCGGGTGCCGGACGCGGGAGCCGCTTTACCCGTACAGGGCCGCTCCGGCGGTGAGTCCGGGGCCGCGTCCCCGGGGTCGCCGGACACGGTGACGCCCGGCGGCCCGGACCAGGACCCGGCGGAGCCCGGCGCCGAGCACTCCCAGCCGGGTGCCGGGCAGGGCGCCGAGCCGGACGCGCACCGGCCGCGGCCCGCCCCCGAGGGCATCCCGGTGCAGCCGGACGCGGGGTCGTCGCGCCCGGTGCCGGACAGCGACGGGCAGGAGCGCCGCACCGGGCAGGTCACCCCGCCCGGCCGGCCGACGCCGATGCGGCGGGACGGGGACCGGCTGCGGTTCGTCGGCGCCGCGACCCGGCGGATCGCCCGCGGCATCGACCTGGACGAGATCGTGATGGGGCTGTGCCGGGCGACCGTGCCCACCTTCTCCGACGCGATCCTGGTCTATCTGCGCGACCCGCTGCCGGTCGGCGACGAGCGGCCCACCGGCCCGCTGATGCTGCGGCTGCGCCGCACCGACCGGATCCCGCCGGAGCGGGACACCGAGGGCGGGTTCACCCCGGTCGCCCCGCCGGAGCCGAACGAGCTGGACTCCCTCGGCGCCGAACTGTGCACGGTGCGGCCCGGCAGCGCCCTGGCGGAGGTGCTGCGCGGGGTGCGGCCGGTGTTCACGGACGCGCCCGCCGCCCGGGCCGCGCTGCCGGAACTCCTGGGTGAGGAGGGCGCGTCGGTCGTCCCCGAGGGCCAGCGGGCGGTCCTCGCGCCGTTGCGCGGCCGGCGCCGGGTGATCGGCGCGGCGCTGTTCCTGCGCCGTCCCGAGCGCCTCCCGTTCGAGGCCGACGACCTGCTGGTCGCCGCGCAGCTCGCCACCCACAGCGCGCTCGGCATCGACAAGGCGGTGCTGTACGGGCGGGAGGCTTACATCGCCGACGAGTTGCAGCGCACCATGCTCCCGGAGAACCTGCCGCGCTGCACCGGTGTGCGGCTGGCGTCGCGGTACCTGCCGGCCGCGGAGACCGCGCGGGTGGGCGGTGACTGGTACGACGCGATCCCGCTGCCCGGCAGCCGGGTCGCGCTGGTCGTCGGCGACGTCATGGGGCACTCCATGACCTCCGCGGCGATCATGGGCCAGCTGCGCACCACCGCGCAGACCCTGGCCGGCCTCGACCTGCCGCCGCAGGAGGTGCTGCACCACCTCGACGAGCAGGCGCAGCGGCTCGGCGTGGACCGCATGGCGACCTGCCTGTACGCGGTGTACGACCCGGTATCGCATCGCATCACCATCGCCAACGCCGGTCATCCGCCGCCCATTCTGCTGCATCTGGGCGGCCGGGCCGAGGTGCTGCGGGTGCCCGCGGGCGCCCCGATCGGTGTGGGCGGGGTGGACTTCGAGGCCGTTGAGCTGGACGCGCCCGCCGGGGCGACGCTGCTGCTCTACACCGACGGTCTGGTGGAGTCGCGGCTGCGCGACGTGTGGACCGGCATCGAGCAGCTGCGCGAGAAGCTCGCCGCGACCGCGCAGCTGACGGGGCCGGATCATCCGCCGCCGCTGGAGGCGCTGTGCGACGAGGTGCTCGACATGCTCGGTCCGGGCGACCGGGACGACGACATCGCGCTGCTCGCCGCCCGTTTCGACGGGATCGCGCCGAGCGACGTGGCGTACTGGTTCCTGGAGCCGGAGGACGCCGCTCCCGGGCGGGCCCGCCGGCTGGCCCGGCGGGCGCTGTCCCGCTGGGACATGGAGGACCTCAGTGACTCGGTGGAGCTGCTGGTCAGCGAGGTGGTCACCAACGCGGTGCGGTACGCGACGCGGCCGGTGACGCTGCGGCTGCTGCGCACCGACGTGCTGCGCTGCGAGGTCGGCGACGACGTGCCGCAGCTGCCGCGGCTGCGGCAGGCGCGCGCCACGGACGAGGGCGGGCGCGGGCTGTACCTGGTGAACCGGCTGGCCCGGCGGTGGGGCGCGACCCGGCTGAGCACGGGCAAGGTGGTGTGGTTCGAGCTGAACCACGGCTGAGCGGCCGTACGACGCGGTGAGGGGCGCCCGGTGTGGTCACCGGGCGCCCCTCGTGTGTGCCGTCTACTGCTCCTCGTCGTCCTCCGGGTCGCCCGGGTCCTCCGGGATCCCGAACGTCGGCGGTGGCGAGGAGGTGACCGGCGGCGGCTCGGACGTCGGCGTCTGCGACGGCGGCTCCGACGTCGGCGGGGCGGAGGAGGTCTCCGGCGGCGCCTCGGTGGTGGGCTCCTCGCTGGTCGGTTCCTCGCTCGGCGTCTGCGACGGCGACTGGCTGTCCGACGGCGAGGCGGTCGGCTTGACCGCGGCGCCCTGCTTGGTGTCGAGGTCGAACTCGGTGACCTCGTCCATGACGCCGAAGGTGTACGCCGCCCAGATCTCCGCCGGGAAGCCGCCGCCGTTGACGCGGTGGTCGACGCCGCCCGCCCGGTACATCGGCACCTGCGGGTGCGGCTCCTTGTCGTCCTCTCCGAAGAGGCCGACGGAGGTGACCAGTTCGGGGGTGAAGCCGGTGAACCAGGCCGACTTGTTGTTGTCGGACGTACCCGTCTTGCCGGCCACCTGCTGGCCGTTGCGCAGGGGGTTCTCCCGCACGGACGCCCGGGCGGTTCCGTCGTCGACCACGCCGGTGAGCACGGAGGTCACCGTGTCGGCGGCCTCGCGGCTGATGACCTGTTCGCCGATGGGGTCGGGGAACTCGACCGTGCGGTCCTTGTGCTCGACCGACTTCACCAGGGCGGGGGTGACCTTCCTGCCGTGGTTGTCGAGGGTGGCGTAGACGCCGGCCATCTCCAGCGGGCTGGCACCCATACTGCCCAGGGTCTGCGCGGGCACGGCCTCCATGCCCTCGGTCTCCATGCCGAGTTCGCCCGCGACCTTCACCACCTCGTTCATGCCGACGTCGATGCCCATCTGCGCGAAGACCGAGTTGACGGACTTGTTCATCGCCTCCTGGACGGTGATGTCGCCGTAGTCGACGTCGTCCTCGTTGGGGGGCGCGAAGCCGACCTCGCGGTCGCCGTCCATCACGGGGCGCTCGCTGGTGCCGTCGTAGAGGGTGTTCGCGGTGATCGGCACGCCGTCCTGGGTCTCGGCGTCCTGGTCCACGGCCGCGGCGAGGATGAGCGGCTTGAAGGTCGAGGCGGGCTGGTAGTCGTCGCGGGTGGCGTTGTTGGTGTAGTGCTTCACGTAGTCCACGCCGCCGTACATGGCCACGACGCCGCCGGTCTTCGGGTCCACGGAGACCGCGCCGGCCTGGACGTCGGCGTCGACCTCGCGCTTCTCGGGGTCGAGCTTGCTGGTGAGCCGGGTCCTGACCGCCTTCTCCAGCTCGGTCTGCTTCTTCTTGTCGATGGTGAGGGTGACGGTCCAGCCGCCGGCGTCCACCAGGGCCTCGGCCTGGTTCAGGTCCTCGGCGGTGCCCTGCTCGACGAGCTGCCGCTTGAGCGCGTTGTTGGCGGCCTCGACCACGTACCCGGTCTGGCCCTCCATGCCCGGGGCCGGCCGGGGCTCCTTGGGCACGGGGAACTCCATGCCCTGGCGCGCGGAGCGGTCCAGCCACTTCTGCTCGACCATGTTGTCCAGGACGTAGTTCCAGCGCTCCTTCGCCAGCCGCTTGCCGGTGTCGCTGGCGATGGCCCAGTCGTACTGGTTCGGCGCCTGGAGCAGCGCGGCGAGGTAGGCGCCCTGCTCGACCGTCAGGTCCTCGGCGTCGACGCGGTAGTAGGCCTGCGCGGCGGCCTGGATGCCGTAGGCGCCGCGGCCGTAGAAGCTGGTGTTGATGTACCCGGCGAGGATGTAGTCCTTGGACTTCTCCCGGTCCAGCTTCAGGGAGATGACCATCTCCTTCAGCTTGCGGGAGATGGTCCGGTCCTGCGTCAGGTAGTAGTTCTTGACGTACTGCTGGGTGATCGTGGAGCCGCCCTGGGCGCCCTTGCCGGACAGCGTGTTGAGCACGCCGCGCGCGGTGCCGCGGATGTCGACGCCGGAGTCCTGGTAGAAGGTCTTGTTCTCGGCGGCGACGAAGGTCCGCTGGACGTCCTTGGGGACCCGGGCGAGGTCGACGATCTCGCGGTTGTAGCCCTTGCGCGCCATGAGCGAGCCGTCGCTGTACTTGTAGACGTTGCCCTGCCGCTCGGCGTCGGCGTTCCCCTCGGGGATGTCGATCACCATGTACAGCACGATGAAGGCGCCCATGCCGAGCAGGCAGAGGCCGAGGAAGGTGCCGATGAGCTTCTTCCAGGTGAAGAAGCGGCGTATGCCGGTGCGGCCGGCCGCGCCCGACGAGCGGCCCTTGGGTGCCCCACGGCGCCCACCGCGCTGTCGTGCGCGTCTTTCTTCCGCTCGTCCCATGCGTCCGTTCCGCTCCGCTTCGTTCGTGTGTGCTCGTCAGCCACACCAGTTCGTCGCTCAGGTCAGCTCAGAAAGCTAACACCGGCAGCTATGACAAAGGGCGGCCGATCCGGCCTTTACGGGCGTGACAATCAGCACCCGCCCCAACGGAACCGACGTCCGAGAGGGGTGAGAGGTTGCCGTGAACTGGTAATCTGATAACACTTTGCTAGACAAGCGCTAGCCGTCCGGAACGGCACGGAGGGCGCACGGAGAAACGGGGGGACCACCCATGACCGCACACGACCCACAGGTCACGGCCGATGTGCCCGAGATGCCGGCGCCGCGCGTGCGCGAGTTCACGGCGCGGAGCATCGGCGGCGGACTGGCCCTGCTGCTCGGCCTGCTCGGGCTGCTCGCCGGCGCGGCACTGATCGCCACCGCCACGGCGGTCGCCGGGACCGGCGCGCGGGCCGCGCTCGTCATCGGCGGCGTCGTGGTCGTCCTGGTCGCGTTCCTCGCGATGTCCGGGCTGAACATGGTGGCGCCGGGCGAGGCCCGGGTGGTGCAGCTCTTCGGCCGCTACCGGGGCACCATCCGGGAGGACGGGCTGCGCTGGGTGAACCCCTTCACCCAGCGCACCAGGATCTCGACGCGGGTGCGCAACCACGAGACCGCCGTACTGAAGGTGAACGACGCCTACGGCAACCCGATCGAGCTGGCCGCGGTCGTGGTGTGGCGGGTGGAGGACACCGCGCAGGCCTCCTTCGAGGTGGACGACTACATCGAGTTCGTCTCCACCCAGACCGAGGCGGCCGTGCGGCACATCGCCATCGAGTACCCCTACGACGCCCACGACGAGGACGGCCTGTCGCTGCGCGGCAACGCGGAGGAGATCACCGAGAAGCTCGCGGTCGAGCTGCACGCGCGGGTGGAGGCGGCCGGTGTGCAGATCATCGAGTCCCGCTTCACCCACCTCGCCTACGCCCCCGAGATCGCCTCGGCGATGCTCCAGCGGCAGCAGGCCGGCGCGGTCGTCGCGGCCCGGCAGCAGATCGTGGAGGGCGCCGTCGGAATGGTCGAGTCGGCGCTGGCCCGGATCGCCGAGCAGGACATCGTGGACCTCGACCCGGAACGGAAGGCGGCGATGGTGTCCAACCTGATGGTGGTGCTGTGCGGCGACCGCTCGGCGCAGCCGGTCCTCAACACGGGAACGCTCTACCAGTGACGACTCCTTCCGGGGGCCCCGCCCCCCAGGGCCGGCCGCAGCGCAAGCAGGTGCTGCTGCGGCTGGACCCGTCGGTGTACGAGGCGCTGGCGCGCTGGGCCAACGACGAACTGCGCTCGGCCAACGCGCAGATCGAGTTCCTGCTGCGGCGGGCGCTGGCCGAGGCGGGGCGGCTGCCGGGCGAGGCCGGGCCGCTGCCCCGCCGCGGCCGTCCTCCCGGCGGTTCCGCGCCGAGACCCCCGTCGGCCTGACCGGCGCCGGCCCCACCCGCCGGGCAGGCCCGTGACGGGGCGCCGGCCTCGGTAGCAGAACCGTGACAATCGGCGCCCACCTGCGCCTCCGCACACCCCGTCGCGCTCTACACACTCGACGTATACATACCGCGTATACACCGTGTGTAGAGTGCTCGGCATGTCCATCGGTCACACCCTCCTGGGGCTCCTGGAGTCCGGCCCGCGCCACGGTTACGACCTGAAGCGGGCCTTCGACGAGAAGTTCGGTCACGACCGGCCGCTGCACTACGGCCAGGTCTACTCGACGATGTCCCGCCTGCTGAAGAACGGGCTCGTCGAAGTCGACGGCATCGAGGCCGGCGGCGGTCCCGAGCGGAAGCGGTACGCGATCACCGAGGCCGGCATCACCGATGTCGAGCGCTGGCTCGCCACACCGGAGAAGCCGGAGCCGTACCTCCAGTCGACGCTCTACACCAAGGTCGTCCTCGCGCTGCTCACCAGCCGCGACGCCGCCGACATCCTCGACACGCAGCGCTCGGAGCACCTGCGCGGCATGCGGATCCTCACCGACCGCAAGCGCAGGGGCGATCTCGCCGACCAGCTCATCTGCGACCACGCCCTGTTCCACCTGGAGGCCGACCTGCGCTGGCTCGAACTGACCGCGGCGCGCCTCGACAAGCTGCGTGAGGCGGTGGCCCGATGACCACGTCCCCTCCCCCCGGTTCCCTGCTGGTCGCACGGGACCTGCGCAAGGCCTACGGCCCGACCACCGCGCTCGACGACGCCGCCTTCTCCATCCACCCCGGCGAGGTCGTCGCCGTGATGGGCCCCTCCGGTTCGGGCAAGTCCACGCTGCTGCACTGCCTCGCCGGCATCGTCATGCCCGACTCGGGGTCGATCACCTACGACGGCCGTGAGCTGACCGCCATGAGCGACGCCGAACGCAGCGCGCTCAGGCGCTCGGAGTTCGGCTTCGTCTTCCAGTTCGGCCAGCTCGTGCCGGAGCTGACCTGCGTGGAGAACGTCGCCCTGCCGCTGCGGCTGAACGGCACGCCCCGCAAGGACGCCGAGCGGGCCGCGCTGGCATGGATGGAGCGGCTGGAGGTCGACGACGTCCGCACCAAGCGGCCCGGCGAGGTGTCCGGCGGCCAGGGGCAGCGGGTCGCCGTGGCCCGTGCGCTGGTCACCGGCCCGCGCCTGCTGTTCGCCGACGAGCCGACCGGCGCGCTGGACTCGCTCAACGGCGAGCGGGTGATGGAACTGCTCACCGACGCCGCCCGGACCGCCAACGCCGCCGTCGTCCTGGTCACGCACGAGGCGCGGGTGGCCGCGTACTCCGACCGCGAGATCGTCGTGCGCGACGGCAGGTCACGGGACATGGAGCGCGTCGTATGAGGAGCACGCAGTGGGCGCGGGACCTCGCGATGGGGGTCCGGTTCGCGTTCGCCGGCGGACGCGAGGGGTGGATCCGGGCGCTGCTGACCGCCGTCGGTGTCGGGCTCGGGGTGGCGCTGCTGCTGCTCACCACCGCCCTGCCGGGCGCGCTGGCGGAGCGGAGCCGGCGGGAGGAGGCACGCCTCGACTACACCTACGCCCAGGAGGTCAGGCCCAAGGCCGACAACACGCTGGTCGTCGCGGACGTCGACACCCAGTTCGACGACCAGGACGTCCGCGGCCGGCTCCTCGAACCGGAGGGCGACAAGGCCCCGCTGCCGCCCGGCATACCGGACTTCCCCGCACCGGGCGAGATGATCGTCTCCCCCGCGCTGCGGGAACTGCTCGACTCGGACGGGGGCAGGCTGCTGCGGGAGCGGCTGCCGTACGACATCACCGGCACGATCGGCGAGCAGGGGCTGATCGGCTCGCGCGAACTGGCCTACTACGCGGGCGGCGAGGGCCTGGCGGAGCGGATCAACAACGCGACGGTGGGGCGCATCGACGCCTTCGGCTCCCCGGTGCCCAGGGAGCAGGAGACGGACCCGGTCCTCGTGCTGCTGGTCCTGGTCGTCTTCGTGGTGCTGCTGATGCCCGTCGCCGTGTTCATCGCCGCGGCCGTACGGTTCGGCGGCGAGCGGCGCGACCGCAGGCTGGCGGCGCTGCGGCTGGTCGGCTCCGACGGCGCCATGACCCGGCGGATCGCCGCGGGCGAGGCGCTCGCCGGGGCGCTGCTCGGGCTGGTGTTCGGCGCCGGGTTCTTCCTGGCGGGGCGTGAGTTCGCGGCGTCCGTCGAGGTGTTCCGGGTCAGTGTCTTCCCCAGCTATCTGAACCCCTCGCCGCTGCTGGCGCTGCTGGTCGCGGTGGCGGTCCCGGCGGCCGCGGTGCTGGTGACGCTGCTGGCGCTGCGCGGGGTGGTCATCGAACCGCTGGGCGTGGTGCGCACGGCGCGGCCCTCGCGCCGCCGGCTGTGGTGGCGGCTGCTGCTGCCGCTGGCCGGGGTCGGCCTGCTGCTCCCCATGACCGGCCAGGGCCGGGACGGCGGCGACTTCAACCAGTACCTGGTCGTCGGCGGTGTCATGTGCCTGCTCGTCGGGATCACCGCGCTGCTGCCGTGGATCGTGGAGACCGTCGTGGCCCGGCTCGGCGCGGGCGCCGTCTCCTGGCAACTGGCGGTGCGCCGCCTTCAGCTGGGCAGCGGCGCGGCGGCCCGGATGGTGAACGGCATCGCGGTGGCGGTGGCCGGCGCGATCGCGTTGCAGATGCTGTTCGCCGGGGTCGAGGGCGACTACACCGAGGACACGGGCTACGACGTGTCACGGGCGCAGATGCACGTGGAGGTGCCGAAGGGCACCGACCTCGCCGCCGCGGCGGCGAAGCTGGAGGCGACCGAGGGCGTGCGCACGGTCTACGCGCTGTCCGGGGGCTATGTCGGCGACCGGCCCTGGCGGCAGGAGCCGGAGCGGGCCGCCGAGCTGACCGTCGGCGACTGCGCGACCCTGCGCGAGGTGGCGAAGCTGCCCTCCTGCGAGGACGGTGACGTCTTCTCGCTCCGGGGCGGCGAGTACGACACCGACACCCCGGCGCTGAGCGAGCCGGGCCGGAAGCTGTACCTGGAGACGGGCGGCCCCGGCGGCTACGGCGAGGACGTCGTCTGGACCCTCCCGGAAGGGCTGAAGCGGGCCGACTCCGTCGAGGACCCGACCGGTACGAAGCGCGGTGGCTTCCTGCTGACCCCGGGCGCGGTGTCCGCGGAGATCGGCGAGGCGGTCCGCGGGGACCTGTATCTGGCGGTGGACGGCGCGGTGCCGCTCGCCCGCGAGCACATCCGCAACGCGGCCGCCGCGATCGACCCGATGGCCCAGCCGATGACGTGGTACGCCACCGAGCGCTCCGAGCGCTACGACTCCATCCGCACGGGTCTGTTCGTCGGCGCCACCGCCGTACTGGCGCTGATCGGGGCGAGCCTGCTGGTCTCCCAGCTGGAGCAGCTGCGGGAGCGCCGCAAGCTGCTGTCGGCCCTGGTCGCCTTCGGCACCCGGCGGCGCACGCTGAGCCTGTCGGTGCTGTGGCAGACGGCCATCCCGATCGGCCTGGGCCTGCTGCTCGCCTCGGTGGTGGGCACGACCCTGGGCGCGGTGCTGCTGCGGATGACCTCCGCCCCGGTCGACGTGCACTGGACGAGCGTGCTCCGGATGACCGGCGCCGGCGCGGCGGTGGTCCTGCTGGTGACGCTGCTGAGCCTGCCGCCGCTGCTGCGCATGATGCGGCCGGACGGCCTGCGCACGGAGTAGGTGCGCCCATCCGCCCGGCCGGGTGCGCACGTCCCGCGCGGGATGTGCGCACCCGGCCGCCTTTTCAGGGGTCAGGGGGTCACCGTGCGGACCGGCAGGTCGCTCATCGCCTCGCGCAGGGCCGCCGCCAGTTGCTCGTACTCCGGTGCGCGGGCCGCGCCCGTGCGCATCGCGAGGGCGATGCGGCGGGTGGGGGCCGGGTCGGTGAAGCAGCCGGTGAGCAGACGGCTGGAGCGGGTGGTCTCGACGTCGACGGCGGTGCGCGGCAGCAGTGTCACCCCGAGGCCGCCCGCCACCAGCTGCACCAGCGTGGACAGTCCCGCCGCCGTGGTCGTGGCCGGGACGCCCGCGCGGCCGGCCTCGCGGCAGATGTCCAGGGCCTGGTCGCGCAGGCAGTGCCCCTCGTCCAGGAGGAGCAGGTTCAGCTCGCGCAGCGCCTCGCGGGGAATGCCCTCCCGGCCGCCGAGCGGATGGTCCAGCGGGGTGACCAGCACGAAGTCCTCGTCGAAGAGGGGGACTTCGCTCACCCCGGGCACTCCGAGCGGCACGGCGAGCAGCAGCAGGTCGAGGCGGCCGCCGGCCAGTCCGTCCAGCAGGTTCGCGGTCTGCTCCTCGTGTACCTGGAGGTCGAGGTGCGGATAGCGGTCGTGGACCAGCCGCAGGACCGTCGGCAGCAGATAGGGGGCGACGGTCGGGATGACACCGAGGCGCAGCGCCCCGGTGAACGGCGCCCTGAGCGCGTCGGCCTCCTCCATCAGCGCCCCGACCTCCGCCAGTACGGCCTTGGCGCGGACGGCGAGCCGCTCACCGGCCGGTGCGAGCAGCACCTTGCGCGTCGTACGCTCCACGAGGGTGACACCCAGCGTCTCCTCCAGCGCCGACACGGCACCCGACAGGGCCGGCTGGCTCATCCCTATCGCCGCCGCGGCGTCCCGGAAGTGCAGGTGCTCGGCCACGGCGGCGAACGCCCGCAGCTGCGCCAGACTCGGCTGTCTGAGCCTCTTACCCACGGTCACTGATAACTACCTCCGATCAACGCGACCGAGTGTAGCTATTTCACTAATCAATGCACCGTGTGCCAACATCGATCAGGTCCAACCCATGGGAAACGCCTGCAATCCGGGTGTTTCTTCGCTGCAAGGAGAGCCTGTGCTCACTGTCGGTGACAAGTTCCCCGAGTTCGAACTGACCGCCTGCGTCTCGCTGGAGAAGGGCAAGGAGTTCGAGACGATCGACCACAAGACCTACGAGGGCAAGTGGAAGATCGTGTTCGCGTGGCCCAAGGACTTCACCTTCGTGTGCCCGACCGAGATCGCGGCGTTCGGCAAGCTGAACGACGAGTTCGCCGACCGCGACGCCCAGGTCCTCGGTTTCTCCGGTGACTCGGAGTTCGTCCACCACGCCTGGCGCAAGGACCACGACGACCTGCGCGACCTGCCGTTCCCGATGATGGCGGACTCCAAGCACGAGCTGATGCGCGACCTGGGCATCGAGGGCGAGGACGGCTTCGCCAAGCGCGCCGTCTTCATCGTCGACCAGAACAACGAGATCCAGTTCTCCATGGTGACCGCCGGCTCCGTCGGCCGTAACCCCAAGGAGGTCCTGCGGGTCCTGGACGCCCTGCAGACCGACGAGCTGTGCCCGTGCAACTGGAGCAAGGGCGACGAGACCCTGGACCCGGTCGCGCTGCTGGCCGGGGAGTGACCTGACATGTCGCTCGACTCCCTGAAGTCCCGCATACCGGACTACGCCAAGGACCTGAAGCTCAACCTGGGTTCGGTCATCGGCAACTCCGACCTGCCGGCCCAGCAGCTGTGGGGCACGGTGCTGTCGACGGCGATCGCCTCGCGCTCGGCCATCGTGCTGCGCGAGCTGGAGCCGGAGGCGAAGGCGAACCTGTCGCCGGAGGCGTACACGGCCGCCAAGGCCGCCGCCGCCGTGATGGCGATGAACAACGTCTTCTACCGCACCCGCCACCTGCTGTCGGACCACGAGTACGGCACCCTGCGCGCCGGTCTGCGGATGAACGTCATCGGCAACCCGGGCGTCGACAAGGTCGACTTCGAGTTCTGGTCCTTCGCGGTGTCCGCGATCAACGGCTGCGGCATGTGCCTGGACTCGCACGAGCAGGTGCTGCGCAAGGCCGGCGTGGAGCGTGACGTGATCCAGGAGGCGTTCAAGATCGCCGCGGTGATCCAGGCGGTCGCCGCCACGCTGGACGCGGAGGCGGCCCTGGCGGAGTGATTCCGCCCCCGTCGCACACAGCGGGCCCGTCCACCGATCGTGGTGGACGGGCCCGCTGCCGTATCCGGCCCCGCGCCCGCGGGCGGGTCTACGAGGTGCCGCCCGGCCCCTTCTTCTCCTGGGACGGCGGCTGCGGCTCCGGGCCGGGCGCCGGCGGGGCCGGGGCGTCCGGCGCCGACAGCGCCGTGGCGCCCCGGGGCCGCGGGGACTGGCGTACGGCCGCCTCGTGGGAGAACGCGCGCAGATAGCCGACGACGGTGTTGGTGACCGCGACCAGCGGTACGGCGACGACCGCGCCGCCGATGCCGGCCACCATGCCGCCGGAGGCGACGGCCAGCACGACCGCGAGCGGATGGACCCGCACCGCGCGGCCCAGGATGAACGGCTGGAGGACGTGGCCCTCGATCTGCTGCACCGCCAGCACCACCGCCAGCGTCATCACGCCCGTGAACACGCCCTGGGTGACGAGCGCGACGACCACCGCCAGCGCGCCCGACACCACCGCACCCACGAGCGGGATGAACGAGAACAGGAAGATGAAGACGGCCAGCGGCACGGCCATCGGCACGTCGAGGAAGTAGATGCCGAGGCCGATGAAGATCGCGTCGATCAGGGCGACTATCACCGTCCCGCGCACGTACGCCGTCAGCGTCCGCCACGCGGCCGGCCCCGCACCGGCGACACCGGGACGGGCGGCGGCGGGGACGAGCTTGAGCGACCACTCCCAGATCCGCTTGCCGTCGTAGAGCAGGAACAGCGTGGAGAAGACCGCCAGCAGGATGCCGGTGAGCGCCTCCACGACGACGGTGACGCCTTCCAGACCAGCCGAGGTGATCTGCTCGGTGTTGGCGCCGACCGCTTCCCGCAGGTTCTTGGCGATCTCGTTGATCTGCTTGTCGGTGACGTGGAACGGGCTGTTGAGCAGCCAGTTGCGCAGTTCGTCGATGCCGTCCTGGATCTGGTTGGAGAGGGTGTCGATGTTCTCCATGACCTGCCAGGTCACGAACCAGCCTATGAGGCCGATCACGACGAACCCGAACAGCGCCGTCAGCGCGGTGGCCGGCCCGCGCGGCACCCCTATGCGGGTCAGCCGGGCCACCGTGGGCTGGAGCAGGGCCGTGATCAGCAGCGCGGCGACGAACGCCAGCACGACCAGCTGGACGGCGCTGATGACCCGCATGAGCACCCAGAGCGTGCCGGCCAGCACCAGCAGCCGCCAGCCGGCCTCGGCCGCGACCCGCACCCCCCAGGGCACGGCCTGCGCGGGGTCGGGGCGGGCCGGGACGACGGCGGCGTACTCGACCTCGGCCGGCGGCGTCACCTGGTCGGGGCGCGCGGCGGGCTCCGGCCCGGGGTCGGCGTCGGGCCGGCGGTCCCGCTCCACCTCGGCGCGGCGCTCCTCCAACCGCTTGCTGACCTCGGTCAGTCCGGCTCCGACCCGGCCGAGCCACCTTGGCACTCGCGACATGATCCGTCCTCTTCCCCCGTTTCCTCCCACCACTCCCCCTGGAGTCGTCGGTCAGACCGTACATGGCGCGAGCCCCGCACCGTAGGACGGTGCGGGGCTGTGCCGGGGTTGAGCCGGGCCGGGGCGCGGGGCTCCGGGTACTCCTAGTACCAGTTGTTGGCCTGCCAGAAGTTCCAGGCGCCGCACGGGCTGCCGTAGCGGTCGTTCATGTAGCCCAGGCCCCACTTGATCTGGGTGGCCGGGTTCGTCATCCAGTCGGCTCCGGCGGAGGCCATCTTGGATCCCGGGAGTGCCTGCACGAGGCCGTAGGCGTCGGAGGTCGGGTTGTCGGCCCGGTAGTTCCAGCTGGACTCGTGGTCCACGATGTTGCTGAAGCACTGGAACTGGTCGGCGGGGACCAGCTGGCGCGCGAGCGCCTGCACCTCGGCGACCGTGTACGAGCTCTGGACGGCGATCTCGGCGGCTTCGCGGGCCGCGTCGCGGCTGGCGGCGGCCTTGGCCTCCGCGCGCTCCTTGGCCTCACGCTCCGCCTTCTCGGCGGCTTCCGCCTTCTTCGCGATGGCGGTCTCGGCGGCGGCCTTGCGGGCGGCCTCCTCCGCGTCCTTCTTGGCGGTCGCGTCCGCGGCGATGGCCATCGTTTCGGCCTGCTGCGTCAGGGACGCGGTCTGCACCTGGGCCTGCTGGCCCGCGGGGATGTCCGCGAGCAGCGTGGTGCCGCTTGCCGTCGCTTCGGCGTCGTTGGTTTGCGCGGTGCTGCCCGAGGCAACGCCGACGACGCTTCCGACAGCGGTGACCGCGGTGGCCGAGGCCACTGCGAATCCCCGGACCGAGATCCGGCTCACACGGTTTCCTTCCAGCATCGCCCGCTTCGGTGACCCTCGCGGACGCAATCGTGCCCCTGACACTGGCCTCCCCAACTGCGGGTCACGGGAGGCACGGGCCCGGTGGGCAACCCCCGCGAGGGGAGCGCCGCGTGTTACCTCGGGCGGCATACGACGGCGCTATGCAGTTGGAGCTGTGCTTACTGAGGCGCCGTACCTCCCCCTCTGCCTCGAAGGCGTGGGAGGTACCCCCAGGGGTACACCTGTGTCGTATGCGGGGCCTGACAGGAATGAGACTCTGCCGTAACCCGACGGCGCGAGGCAATTCCCTGTTGCGTGTGAAAGCTCACATCCCGTTTGGCCCTGGGGATTGCCGGAAATCCGCACACACGCCGACGCCGCCCGGCTAGGCTCTTCGCCTTTCCGGACGGCGCCAACCCATGGGTAACCGGCCCGCGTTGTCACATGGGGGTCAGATCTGCCCGTCCTCGAGCATTTCGGTCACAAGGGCGGCGATCTGGGACCTCTCGGACCGCGTCAGGGTGACGTGCGCGAAGAGCGGATGCCCCTTCAGCTTCTCCACCACGGCGACCACACCGTCGTACCGACCGACCCTCAGATTGTCCCGCTGGGCGACATCGTGGGTCAGCACGACCCGGGAATTCGCCCCGATGCGGGACAGAACGGTCAGCAGGACGTTGCGCTCCAGCGACTGCGCCTCGTCCACGATGACGAACGCGTCGTGCAGCGAGCGGCCCCGGATGTGGGTGAGCGGCAGGACCTCCAGCATGCCGCGCGCGGTGACCTCCTCGATGACCTCCCGGCTGGTGACCGCCGACAGCGTGTCGAACACCGCCTGCGCCCAGGGGCTCATCTTCTCCGCCTCGGTACCGGGCAGATAGCCGAGCTCCTGCCCGCCCACCGCGTACAGCGGACGGAAGACCATCACCTTCTGGTGCTGCCGGCGCTCCAGCACCGCCTCCAGGCCCGCGCACAGCGCCAGCGCCGACTTGCCGGTGCCGGCCCGGCCGCCCATGGACACGATCCCGACGTCCGGGTCGAGCAGCAGGTCGAGCGCGATGCGCTGCTCGGCGCTGCGGCCCTTGATGCCGAACGCCTCCCGGTCGCCGCGCACCAGCCGCACGTTGCCCTCGGGGGTGACCCGGCCGAGCGCCCTGCCGCGCTCGGACTGGAGGGTGAGGCCGGTGTGCACGGGCAGGTGCGCGGCCTCGGGCACATATACGTGCCCTTCCTCGAAGAGGACGTCCACCTGCTCACCGGGCAGGGTCAGTTCGGACATCCCGGTCCAGCCGGAGGAGTCGGTGATGGCGAGTTCCGCGCGGTACTCCTCGGCGAGGAGGCCGACGGAGGACGCCTTGATCCGGAGCGGGAGGTCCTTCGACACGACGGTGACGTCGAATCCCTCGGCCTGCAGATTGCGGGCGACCGCGAGGATGCGGGAGTCGTTGTCCCCCAGGCGGTAGCCGCTGGGCAGCACGCTGGGGTCCGAGTGGTTCAGCTCGACCCGCACGGTCCCGCCGAGGTCCCCGGTCGGAATGGGGGCGTCGAGACGGCCGTACCGCACCCGGTAGTCGTCCAGCAGGCGCAGTGCCTGCCGGGCGAAGTACCCGAGTTCGGGATGGTTCCGCTTGGCCTCCAGTTCCGTCACCACGACGATGGGGAGCACGACCTCGTGCTCGTCGAAGCGGCTCAGGGCGTTCGGGTCGGCCAGCAGGACGCTGGTGTCGAGAACATAGGTGCGCCGGTCTGGCTTGTGGCGCTTTGCGCTGGTCACCACGGAAGGACGTACCCCCTCGGATGAGGTCGGGGAGCGACGGAGTGGAAGCTGGGCCGGGAGGGCGGGAAGATCCCGACCGGTCGACGGCCGCCCTGCACAGCGGGCCGTGAACCGGCCCTCCGCTGCTTCTTCCGTGCCGTGACCGCACGGTCTTGCTGGTGCAAGGGGCCTCCCGGGCGGACGGCCCCGAGCCGCCCGCTGAGATCCGACACCCGTGATTCGGGCGTCGACCTGCCTGGCTTATTCCCTTCAACGAGCGCCGCCATGCCACGGCATATGACGGCGCCCCGGTGAACAGCGCGTGACGACCGGGGCGGAGGAGGGGGGCAGGGGCGCGTTCAGCCGCCGAAGCGCCGGTGGCGGGCGGCGTAGTCGCGCAGCGCGCGCAGGAAGTCGACCTTGCGGAAGGCCGGCCAGAAGACCTCGCAGAAGTAGTACTCCGAATGCGCGGTCTGCCAGAGCATGAAGCCGGAGAGCCGCTGTTCGCCGCTGGTGCGGATGACGAGGTCCGGGTCGGGCTGGGCCCGGGTGTAGAGGTGACGCCCGATCATGTCGACGTCGACGGCCTCGGCCAGCTCCTCCAGGGAGGTGCCCTTCTCCTGGGCGTCGACGAGCATGGACCGCACCGCGTCGGCGATCTCCTGGCGGCCGCCGTAGCCGATGGCGACGTTGACCACTATCCCGTCGACGTGCGCGGTGGCCTCCTCGGCCTCCTTCAGGGTGGTCTGCATCCCGGAGGGCAGCAGGTCGGGCGTGCCCACGTGGTGGACGCGCCAGCGGCCGTCGGCGGCGAGGGTGCGCACCACGTCCTCGATGATGCCGAGGAGCGGGACGAGTTCCTCCTTCGGCCGGTCGAAGTTGTCCGTCGACAGCAGCCAGAGGGTGACCACTTCGACGTCCGTCTCGCTGCACCAGCCGAGGAACTCCTCGATCTTCTCCGCGCCGGCCCGGTGGCCGTGGACGGTGCTGGAACCCGCGGCCTTCGCCCACCGGCGGTTGCCGTCCATGATGACGCCGATGTGCTTGGGCACCTGAGCGGTGTCCAGGTGGCCTTCCACCCGGCGTGCGTACAGCCTGACCAGCAGGCCCCGCAGCTTGTCGCGCAGGTTCACGTGATCGTCAGCCCCTCCGTACGGATCGGACAGGCGCGGCACCCCGCCGCGTCGCGCGGCAGCGGCCCGGTCTCGGCCGCGGGCGGACCCTGTCCGTATGGCGGTCCCCGGGGGCGAAGCCTACCCCCGCCGGGGCGGGGGTCCCCAAAGTCCGGGGTGGCGCGTTTGTCGGCTCTGTCATCTGTGGTGCGGTGGCACGCCGTTTGCCTGGTGCCGCCGGAACCACTGTCCCGCCGAGCCCTGGCTGAGCGGAACGATGACGGCGATCGCGGCACCGAGCCAGAGGATGCCGAGCGGCATGCCCTGGCCCGTCGCGCTGAGGCCGAACAGGATCTGGACCGAGGCCAGGACGATGGAGGTGACGCGGACGCCGTTGCCCGCCTTCGGGTACTGGAACGCCAGGACGCACAGCACCAGGGTGGGCAGGTACGACCCGGCGAACCGGCCCGCGGAGTAGGCGCCGGCCGTGGCGCCGACCAGGACGGAGAGCAGCAGGCGAGCCCGGTGGCCACGAAGATCACGATCTGGGCGCCGCGCACGGAACCGGGCATGGCGAGCGGGGGGTGGGGCTGGTAGGGGCCGTAGTACGGCGCGGCGCCCGGCCGGCCGGGGGGCTGGGCGCCGGGCGGGGGGTAGGGGGCGGGGGCGGGGGCGCCGTAGGGGGTGGGGGGCTGGGCGGGGCCGGGGGGCTGGGCGCCGTAGGGGTGGGGGGCCTGGCCGGGCGGCGGGCCGTACGGGTTGTATGCGCCGGGCTGGTCGTACGCGCCGGGCTGGTCGTATGCGCCGGGTGGGCCCGGTGGGCCGTAGTGGCCGGGCTGGGCGGGATGGCTCGGCTGGGCGGGATGACCGTACTGACCTGGCTGGGCGGGATGGCCTGGCCGGCCGGGGGGCTGGTGAGGTGGTGTCGGATGCTCGTTCGACATGCCTGGACTCTAGCCAGGGGGTGTGATGGGGCGGCGCTCGATGGCCCGGCGCGGGGCGGAGGGCGGGCGGCAAGAAAAAACGGGCCGGTCCGTGGGGGGGAGACGGACCGGCCCGAGGGGGGGTTTCCACCATAACCCTTCGTAAGTGATGCTGCGTGCATTGGCGCGCCACAACTACTCTCCGAAACCGTCCGGCGACGCCCCGATGGCCGTTCAACCCGCGTTTCCGGGGTGTCGCCTGGCTGAAAACCGGCGAAATACCGTGAAAACAGCGCACGGGAGGGAGCGGAGTGCAGGATGTGGCACCGGCGCGTCGACCTCGTCACACTCTTCCGGCCGTCCCCCCGGACGGGTGACCCCGGCGGTGCCTTCCGCTTGACCCGGCGGTGGTACGGCCGGGTCAGGACTTGCGGGCGTGGAAGAGGTGACGGGTGCTGTGGGCCACGAAGGCGCCCTCGGCCTCGATCCGCTCGTGCAGCTCCCGCAGCCGCGGCAGGTACGCCTCGACGGTGAAGCCGGGGACCATCCAGATCACCTTGCGCAGGAAGTGGACGACGGCGGCGATGTCGTGGAACTCCACCCGCAGCCGCTCGGCCCGCAGATCGACGATCTCCAGCCCGGCCTCCTCGGCCGCGCGCCGTTCGCGGTCCGGGTGCCGCGCGTCGCGCCGCGCCTCCGGCTGCGGTCCGAGGAAGTGCTCGACGAGTTCGTACACACTGCTGGGCCCGACGTGCTGGGCGAAGTAGGTGCCACCGTCCTCCAGCACCCGCGCGATCTCCGCCCAGGGGGCCCGGACCGGGTGCCGGCTGGCGACGAGGTCGAAGGCCCCGTCGGCGAAGGGCAGCGGCGCGTCCTCGGGCGAGGCGACGACGGCGACGCCGCGGGCCCGCAGCAGGGCGGTGGCCTTGCGGACGTTGGGCGGCCATCCCTCCGTGGCGACGAGGAGGGGCGGCCGCCGGAGCGCCCGGCCGAGGGCGAAGTCCAGCACCTCCCCTCCCCCGGTCTGGAGGTCGAGGACCGCGCCGGCCTCGCCCAGCCACCCGGCCAGCGCGATGGCATACCCCCAGGACGGGCGCTCCTCGGTCGCCCGCCCCTCGAACCAGGAGAAGTCCCATCCCTCGGTGGGGACGGAGGCGCCCTCGGCGAGAAGCTCCTCGAACGTACGCGTCTGTTGGTCGGACATGGACCGACCTTGCCTCAACGCGGCGTCGTCTGTCGCTCGGTTATCCGTCGGCACGAGCGCGTGGGAGTCGGTGTGCGGGGCCGGTGACTCAGGGCACCAGTGGCCGCACTTCCTCCGCGACGAACCGTACGAAGCCCTCGGGGTCCGGCTCGTCGGAGGTCGGCTGGAGGACGACCGAGTCGGCACCGGCCTCGGCCAGCCGCTCGACCGCCTCGGCGACGGCACCGGCGTCCCCGGCGACCCCGAGGTCCGTTCGCCCGCCCGCCCCTTCGGCGGCCAGGTCGGCACGCACCCGCTCGTCGGCGCCGGGCCCCGTGGCGGCGAGCAGGTAGACGACGACCTGGTGCGGGCCGCCGGCGCGCCCCGCCGCGTCCCGCCCCTCGCCGATGAGCCGGCGTGCGCGGCGCACCTCCTCGGGTGAGGTGGTGCAGGTGAGGATGGTGCCGTCGGCGGCCTCACCGGTGAGCCGCACGGTACGGGGCCCGGTGGCACCGGCGAGCACGTCGACCGGGCCCGTGGGAGGCCAGTCGAGGGCGACGTCGTCGAGCCGGACGTACCGCCCCTCGGTGGTGACCCGCTCCCCGGCCAGCAGGGCGCGCAGCGCGACGAGATGCTCCCGCAGGAGGGTGAGGGGCGACTCGGCGCGCGCCCCGACCTGCCCCATCCAGTCCTGCACGCCGTGTCCGACGCCCAGGATCGCCCGGCCGGGGAACATACGGTGCAGGGTGGCCGCCTCCATGGCGGTGACGGCGACGTTGCGCAACGGCACGGGCAGCAGTCCGACCCCGACCCGCACCCGCTCGGTCCACGCCAGCGCGGCCGCGGCGGTCGAGATCCCGCCCTCGCGGAAGCAGTCCTCCCAGAGCCAGAGTTCGTCCAGCCCCGACGCGTCCGCGAGCCGGGCGACGGAACGGAGACGCTCGGGGGCGAGCTGGGGCCGGAAGACTGCGCCGAGTGTGGTCATGACGGGGGTCCTACCCGGGGAGGGGTGGGTGGGTAACCCCGGCGGCGGGCGTCGGCGGGGCGGCCGCCCCGTCCAGGCCGGGCAGGACCCGGCCCGGACGGGGCTGTGCTGGGCTCTCAGCGGTTGATGGCCTGGATCTCCTGCACGACGACGTCCTGGGTCGCCCCGAAGTCGCCGTCGGGGAGGTCGCCGCCCGCGCCGCCGGTGCCCGTCCAGTGGATCTCCCAGGTGACCGTGGCCTGAAGCGGGAAGGAGCCGTCGCCCGAGGAGCGCAGGTACTTCACCCCGCACGGCGGCGTCCGGTCAGCGTTGCCCTTCGCGTAGGGCTCGCCGATCCGGCCGTCGTCGATCGCGCAGACACCCGAGGCCGGGTACGTCTCCGCATCCGGGGTGCCCGGCTTGATCTGCAGCGAGACCGGCTCGGCCGTGGCGGTCGCCTGGATGCCGATCGTCGGCACCGACGCGGTGACCGAGACCGGCTTGAACTCCGCGCCGTCCAGCCACGCCCAGGTCGGCAGGTTCACCTTGGTCGCCTCCGCCGGGGCCAGGGTCACCTCGGTGCCGGGGACGCGGATCTCCGCGTAGGCGAGTTCGGCGAGGACCTCGGGGGTCACGGCGTTCTCGATGTCGGCGGGCGGGGGGTCGCCCTCGTCCACCCAGAAGTAGTCCTTGTCGCAGGCGTCCCAGCCAGGCGGGTAACTCTCGTTGACGTACGAGCCCCACCAGTAGCCTTTGCCGGACTTGTCCTTGTTGAACCCCTTCTTCTCGTCGTCGGCGTTGTACTTCTTGCGCTGCTCGGCGTCCCACTCGTACCCCGTGGAGCCGGCTTCCCAGATCGGCTCCAGGTACTTCTGCAACTGCTCGGGGGTGTACTTGGGGGCGTACCAGCAGGCCGGGGGCGTCCATGACGTGGACGAGGTCAGGGCACCCGCGGAACCGCCGCTGCCGTTCTTCGAACGGTCGAAGACGATGCCGCCGACGGTCACGGAGACGGTGCCGTCGGCGCCGGTGTCGGCGGTCTGCTGCGTCCCGCCGTCGGTGCCGCCGAACCCCTTCTCCGCGTTCGCGGGCGTCGCGGCGGCCAGGATCAGCGTGCCGACCGCGAGGGGAAGGAGCAGGCGTTTGTTCCGGATCACGGCTGGCACTTGGCGCTCCCCCTCTGGGACGTCAGGCGCTCGGTGACCCACACGCCGCTCTTGTTCTTGCGCAGGGTGCCGGCGTAGATGACATAGGCGTTCTTCGTCACCGGTGTGACGTCCGTCTTGCCGGTCTTCAAAAACTTGTTGAAGGCCTTGCTCTGGTCCTCGCAGTACAGGAGGGCCGCGGTCCCGTCGTCCTTGAGGACCACGCTCTCGTTGTAGTACCGGGTCTCGCCCGTCGTGCGCGCCTCGTGGTCGACGAATTCCTGGATGTACTTCTGGCTGCCCGCAGCGGCCACGCCTTCGGAGTAGAAGCGATAGGCCTCGTGCAGCGGATCCTGTTCGGCGATGGCCATGTCCACTGCCTTGATGCGCTGTTCGGCGTCGCTGAGCACGGCGTCCTTCACCGGATCGCCCGTCTTCTCCCACTCGAACTTGTACGTGACGTCGGACGGCAACTCGATCTTCGGGCGACCGGCCGAGGCCGAGGCCGACGTGCTCGGGGACGGCGACTTCTCGCCCCCTGTGTCCGCTCCCGCGATCGTGTCCTTGTCCTTCGTGGAACTGTCGTCGTCGCTTCCGCATGCGGACAGCGTCAGGGCCGCGGCGGCGGTCAGCGCGAGCGCTGCGAGCAGGGTGGGGCGGCGGTTCACAGTCGGCTCCCGGTGGGGCGAGGCTTCTCTTGAGCCCGGTCACGTTATCCGCGTCCTGCCTGACGACACCAGAGTGGTAGGTGTCAACCCGTGCGCTTCAGTGCTGAATTGATACAGAACCCCCGCCTCACCCACCCCGGTGGGCCGCCTACTTGCCGCCGGCCTCCGCGAGCGTGTGCGCCACGAGGGCGTTGGCGTGGCCGTGGCCCAGTCCGTGGTCGGTCTTGAGCCAGGTGACGAGTTCCATGTGCTTGGTCAGGGGCGAGGAGCGGATGAGTTCCTTCCACTCCGCTATCGGACGCCCGTACTTCTTCTCGATGGAGGGGAAGTAACTGGCGGGTCCCTTGGCGGTGTCGGCCATGTCGGCGATGTCCTCCGTGTCGGTGCCCGGTGGTCCCGAGCGGCTGGTCGTACGCCCACCCTGTGGGCCGGGGCGGTGTGGTCGCTCGTATGACCGATGACGACGGCTCAAGTCATCGGTCGGATGGCGTGATCGGCGTCACCCCAGGGACACCGTGCCGGCAGCGCGTGGAAAGAATGGCCCATATGCCGATGATCAACACGCCCATGACGGCGACGGCCGACGACGCTCCGCTGATCGGCCGGACCCTGGTCCGTGCCTTCGACGACGACCCGATGATGCGCTGGTTCTTCCCCGACGACGCCTCGCGCGAGGTGCGGCTGGGCCGTTACTTCACCACTGTCTTCACCCGGCAGTACGTCCGCCACGGCAGGTGCGAGCGCACCGCGGTGGCGGCCGCGTTCTGGGTGCCGCCGGAGGCGCTGGACAAGGCCGTTCCCGACGCGGAGACGATCCAGGAGCTCCAGGACATCCTCGGCGACCGGGCTCCTCTCTTCAGGGACGCCGTCGAGGCCACCGCCCGGCACGCTCCCCGGGACCCGCACTGGTACCTCGCCCTGATCGGCGCCGACCCCGCCGCCCAGGGCCGGGGACACGGGGCCGCCCTGCTGCGGTCGGGGCTGGCGCAGGCCGACGCGGCGGGCATGCCGGTCCGTCTGGAGTCCTCGAAGCCGTCCAACCTGCCCTTCTACGAGCACTTCGGCTTCACCGTGCGCGAGGAGCAGCAGCTGCCGGGAGGCGGACCGGTGCTGTGGGCGATGGAACGCCTGCCGCGCCGGCCGGCCGACGTGTAGCCGGGCCGGTCACCGGCGTCGGTCCGGGCCGGCGGGTTCCGTGAGCGGGCGGGCGCTGATCAGGGCGGTGAGGAGCAGGGGGGCGTCGCCGTCGGACTGGTTGAGCGAGACGGCGGCCCAGCGCTCGGGCGCGCCCGGCAGCGGGCCCCACACCGTCAGGTCGCCGTAGCAGTCCTTGGCGGCCAGGGTGCGGAACGGTTCCGGAAAGCCTTCCGGACGGGCGCGGAGCGGGGGGACGGGCAGGGGCACCGTGCGGTGGGGGCCCCAGTGGCGGTCGAGTTCCGCCGTGAGCGCGCGCAGGTGGGCTTCGGCCGCCGTCTCGGCCTCGTTCCATGCCGGGCCGTACACGCCCGTCAGGGGCTCGCCCTCCCAGAGCGGGAAGAGGAGGAAGCCGTCGCCGCGGGTCAGGGCCCACTCGCCCGTGGCCGGGTCGTCCTCGTCGGCCGCCGGGCCGGCCGGCGGCAGGGGGGTGGTCAGGCGGGCCCTGAGGGCGGACACGGCCCGGCCGGTGTCGAAGGGTGCGCCCGAGCGGGTGGTCACAGCGTCGGCCTCGTCATGGGCTGGGGCAGCGGCTCCAGGGCCCCGGCCTCCCCGAGGGACCGGTAGGCCGCGACCACGGCGGCGACGTCACCGGGGGACGCGAGGGTGAGCAGTACGCCCCTGTCGTCCGGGAGGTGCCGGGAGTGGGGCTCCAGGGCGGGCGGGACGCGGGTCGCGCGGGACGGCGACAGGTACGCGACCCAGCCCACCGACGGGGTGCCGATCCGGAAACCGGCCTCCTTCTTCAGGGCTGCGGTCACCGCGCGGTCGCTCACGTCGCCGTAGTCCGGATGCCACACCTCGGCGACGGCGGTGAGGAGTCCGGCGTCCGGGAGCGCGGCGTCGTCCGGGGAGACGATCGTGGCGACCAGCGACTGGAGCAGGAACTGCGGCGCGCCGCCCGCCAGTCCGGCGATCTCCACCTTCCAGCCGGGGGCGGTGTCGGCGACCAGGCGCAGCGACGTGCCGTTCCCAGCCGACCAGTCGTCGGCCTCCTGCGCCGTGCGCAGTGCCGCTCGCAGCGACGCCTCGTCCGGCGGCCGGAGCGTCCCGGCCGGCCCGGAGGCGGGGGCGGTGCGCCAGGTCCAGGGCGCACCGGCCTCCGCGGCCGCGGCAGCGGCGGGGAGGAGTCCGGTGAACCGGTCCAGGGTGGCGTGCCACCGTTCGGCGAGCGTCTCCACCGGCTCCTGCCGGGGGCCCCAGAAGCCCCGCACCACTCGTCGCATCGTCCGCGTCCTCTGCCCTTCCTCTTCCGCTTCCGCTTCCCGCTTCGGCTTCGCGCTTCCCGCTTCCCGCTTCCTTCGGTCCGTCCGCCGCCCACCGCACGCGGCCGTCCTCACCTTAGGGCGCCCGGCCCGGTGGGCCCGTCAGTCGAACGCCTCGGGGCGTCGGTCACCGGCGATCGGTTCGGGGTCCGTGTGGACGACCTCGATGTCCAGGCCCGCGTCCTCGAAGGCGTCCCGCGCCGCGTCGGCGACCTCCTCGTTGGAGAAGTGCCACTCGACGTCCTTGCCGCGGGCGGCCTCGACCTGCCGGCGCGCCTCGGTCAGCAGGCGCTCCCTGCCGGACGGCGTGAGCTCCGTGCGGTCGGCGCCCAGGAAGCTGTCGTAGCCGTTCTTGGCCTCCAGGTAGGTCCGGCGCGAGGAGTCCCAGCCGTCGAACTCGACGTCCGGCACGTCCGGGTCGGTGTGCGGGACGACGTACTCGTACCCGCGCCGTGTGCCGGTGACCTGCTCCTGGTAGCGCAGCCACGACTCGTTCTTCCAGGTGGGCTTCGGGTTGCGGTCGCGGCTCGCCCAGAAGCCGTCCCCCTGGTCGGCGTCCCCGTACGTGCGGCTGCTCAGGTTCTCGGCCCAGTCCGGCGGGTTGTAGTTGCGCGGGTCGTGGGCGTCGTTGCGCACGGGGTCCGGCCACTGCTTCTTGTTCTCCAGCGCCTGCCGGGCGCGCTCCGGTTCCTCGGCGCGCTTGCGCTCCAGGTAGGCCTGGCGTTCGTGCTCGCGGGCCTGGCGCGCCAGCTCCGCCGCCTCCTCGTCGCAGCCGCCCTCCGCGAGGACGACGTGGGGGGCGGGTCCGGCGAGGACGGTGGTGCCGGTGCCGGGGCCGCCGGTGGGGGCTCGGGGGGCGTGGTCCCCGTCGTCGTACGGGGTGCGGCGGGGCGGGGCGGAGAGGGTGCAGCCGGTCCTGCGGGCCGTCTCCTCCGCCTCGTCCGCGGCCTCGTCGGCGCGCCGGGCGGCGTCCTCCAGGGCGTCCAGGTCACCGGCCTCGGCGGCACGGCGTGCGTCCTGCGCCGCCTCGGACGCGTCGTCGACGACCTTGCTCAGTCTGCCGAGCGAGCCGACCTTCTCGGCGATCTTCGCTTCGCCGTAGCCGGGGATGAAGAGGGAACCGACGTTCCAGATGACGGTGGTGACGGCCCGGGTCTCGTTGCCGTCGTTCCACTGGTCGACGACGTCGTCGCCGATGAACGAGTCGAACAGCACGGTTCCGCCGGTGCCGAGCGAGGCTCCGCCCCAGTCCAGGACGGCCCCGAGGTAGTCGCCGTCGCCCCACATGTCGCGGGCGTCGGCGGTGCTGCCCCACCACTGGTCGCCGAGGGAACTGCCGTAGTCCATCAGGCCGTTCCAGGTGTCGACGGGGTTGGTCACCACGTCCCAGATGCCGGTGACGTCGCCCCAGACGCCGTCGACGAAGAGGCCCCCGCCCACTTGTCCCAGCTGGTCGCCGGCGCAGCCGAAGAAGGCGCCGAAGCCGGAGAAGCAGCCCTTGTTCTCGTCCCCGTTCTCATCCCCGTTCCCGTTCTCGGTCTCGGTCTCGGTCTGGTCCTCGTTCTCGCCGGCGTCCGTGGTGGCCGGCTCCTCGTACGGCGGCTCGTCGATCTCGTCCTCGGCGGCCACGGGGTCAACGGGGTCAACGGGGTCCGCGAGGGAGGGGGCGTCCTCCGTCCCGGGGGGCGTGTCGCCCTCCGCGGTGACCCGGCCGTCGTCGCCCGCGCCGGGGGCCGGGCACGCCGTGCCGGTGACGCGGCAGACCTGCGACTGGATACCGGTGAGGATCTGAGTGCCCAGGCCGCTGACGACGAGCGCGGTGATGATCGCCGCGACGACCGCGACCAGGCCCGCGTACTCCACCGCCGTCTGCCCCTCGTCCCGGCGCCGGCGCATCATCCGCGGCAGGGAGAAGGGGCGGCGTTCCCGCCGCTCCGGTGCGGCGAGACGGTACCAGTCGCGGCTCTCCGGACGGGTCAGGAGGAAGAGGATCAGGAGGGGGAGGAGGAGCTGGGTGAGGCCGCGGGCCGATCCGTCGGCCAGGTTGGACACCGATCCGAGGACCAGCCAGACCTGTACGGCGATCAGCCCGGTCCGGATTCCGCTTCCGCCCCGCCAGGTGCGGCGGGCCAGCCACCAGCCGAGCACCCCGGGGGCGGCGGCGTACGCCACCTGGGCGAGCAGTGCGCCGTCCACCGCGTCCAGCGAGGCCGCGGTGAGGAGCAGTCCCAGGCCCCCGAGGACGGTGAGCGCGAACAGCGCGTGCACGAGCAGCAGCGCCCGGGACAGGGGCCGGGGCAGGTCCCGCCGGCCTCCCCCGCCCCCGGGTGCCCGCGCCACCCCGGACTCCGGTCCTCCCCCGTCGAAGGCCATGCCCGCCCTCCTCACGTCCCCCGGTTCGTGACCGTGTTCGGGTCACGGCAGGCCCCGAGGGTAGGAAGGGGCGAGTGGTCGGGGCATGGGCCCGTGGGCCCAAATCAGCGCCCAAGCGATGGCGCGCGCCAGTGTTGTCAGTCCGGCCCGTTAGGGTCCGGATCACCGTCGACGGCCGTGCCGGACGGCGCGTGCTGACGATCCGTCAATCTCTGGAGCACCCATGGGCTTTGAGGCCACCTACGCAGACTTCTCCGTCGATCCGGCTCGGCTGGCCAACGCCGACGCCAGGTACCACGGCGCCCGGTTCGCCGGGTCCCACCTGGCGTTGAGCGCGGGCGGGAGCGTGACGCTGGACTTCGAGGTGGAGGACACGGAGGACGTACCGCAGGCGACGCTCTGCGTCACGGCGCTGGTCTCCAAGCTCGGCTCCTCCATCGGCCACGCCCCCATGGACGTACTGATCCAGGGCGAGACCCTGGTCGGGGGGCTGACCGTGCCCGGCGGCGGGGACCTGCCGCACGACAACGTCTTCGCCGTGCCCGGGCACCTGCTGAAGCCCGGCACCAACACCCTGGAGATACGGTCCTCGGCGAAGGCCGACAGCATGCTCTGGGTCTACCGGGTCACCCTGGACCCGGTCTGGGAGCGCGGACGGTCGGAGCGGGCCCGGACGGCCGAGGCCGCCCGCGACTCCGTCTTCACCTACCGGACGGAACTCCGCCCCGCCCACCTCCCCTCCGCCCCCTGGCAGCAGGCCCAGCAGCTGCTCTTCCACATCGACCGCGACGAGCACTCCCTGCCCGCCCAGCTCGGCTGGCGCGGTGAGGACGGGGCCGAGTCCGCCATCAGCTTCCAGTCCAACATGTCGGACTTCCACGGCTGTTACCGCGCGGCGGACGGCACGGCGTACGAGTACCGGGGACGGCTCGCCGACCGCCGGCCGTACTCGGAGGAGACCGTGAACCTCACCGCCGCCACCCTGCACCGGTTCCACACCGAGGAGGGCTGGGGCGGCGGCTGGCACACCTCGCACGAGCTGCGGTTGCTGGTCGACGACGGCGGAGCCCCCGTCGAGCGGGTGACCTGGCGCGACCAGCGGGGCAACTCCGGCGTGGTGGTGCTGCACGTCCCCGCCACCGAGGTCGAGACGACCGGTGTCGAGGCGAGCGACGAGTTCGACGACGGGGGCGAGGGGGCCGACAACCTCCTCGACAACCGGCACAGCAAGTGGCTGGCGTTCGAGGAGACCGCGCAGCTCGACTTCACCCTCGGCCGCCCCACCGCCGTCACCTCGTACACCCTGGTGTCGGCGAACGACGCGCCCGACCGCGACCCCCGCGACTGGACCCTGCACGGCTCCCACGACGGCCACACGTGGACGCCGCTGGACACGCGCAGCGGCGAGTCGTTCGACGGGCGGTTCGCGTCGCGGGAGTTCCACCTCCGCTCCCGTCCCCGGGCCTACCGCCACTACCGTCTCGACATCACCCGCAACGCCGGTGCGGAGGAGACCCAGCTCTCCCAGGTCCGCTTCGCCGAGGCGTCCGCAGGGCAGGCGTTCACCGGGTACTACCAGCGCCACAACGAGGGCCCCATCGGTTATCGCGGCACGCCGGCCGCCGTCGCCCCCTCCGCGCGGGCCGTCGATCCCCGCGTCGCCTCGGAACTGTCGGCCGCCGCCTCCAGCCTGGCCGAGACCGCCCAGACGCTGGCCGCCCTGGCCGAGCGGCTGCGCAGGCACTGACCGCGGAAGCCTTCGCGGGATACGTTCGGTGCGGACGGGCCGGTCGGTCGGGCGTGCGTGCGGAGGGGGTCGGTGGGAGATGAGGCGCTGGCGGGACGGGCGCGGTGAGCTGACCGTACGGTCCGAGGACGGCGGGGGGACGCCGGTCCGCGTACCCCTGGAGATCGCCACCTCCTACCGGGCCCGGACGAAGGGGCTGCTGGGGCGGGACTCCCTCGACGGGGCCCTGCTCCTCTCCCCCGCCAACAGCGTCCACACCTTCCGTATGCGCATGCCCATCGACGTCGCCTATCTCGACCGGCGCCTCCGGGTCGTCGCCGTCCGCACCATGCCACCGGGACGACTCGGCCTGCCCCGGCTCCGCGCACGACACGTGATCGAGGCGGAGGCCGGGACGATGGAGGGGTGGGGGGTGCGGGTGGGGGCCCGGGTGGAGGTGGACCTGTGAAGACACCGTCTACCGATGGCCGTCGGTCGTACGGCGGCTACTTCCGGCCGACCGGCTCAAGTCTGCGGCTGCGATATCAATCATCATGGTGCGGATCACCCCGGCGGCCCTCCCGAAGCGCTACCGCCTCAGCTGCCCTCCGTGCGCGGGAAGGTGATCTCGACCCTGCGGTTCTTCTTGCGGCCGGCCTCCGTGGAGTTGTCGGCGATCGGGTACTGCTCGCCGTAGCCGCGCACTTCGTAGGTGACGTTGGCGTCGCTCAGCTCCTGGCCCAGGACGCTCTGCACGGCGTTCGCGCGCTGCCGGGACAGGACGTCGCCGTGGGCGGAGGAGCCGAGGTCGTCGGTGAAGCCGAAGACGCGGATCTTCGTCGCGTTCTGGGCCTTGATCTCCTGCGCGATCGCGGAGATACGGGCCTTCGCCTCCGCGCCGAGCTTGGCACTGTCCTTGCCGAACAGCACCTCGGCCTGGAGGGCGAACTTGACGTCGGAGTTGGTGTCCTCGCGGCGTTCCTCGCCGCTCTTGTCCTCGACGATCTGCTTGATGTCCAGGACCTTGGGCTCGGTGAGCGTGGCACCCTCGGGAAGCTTGAGGTCGGGGTCGTTGGGATCCACTTCGACGGGCGCCGAGGCGGACGCCTCCGTTCCCGGAGGGACGCTGGGGCCGTCGTCCGCGTGCGCGACCACCGCGCCGTAGACGTTCGTGGCGACCATGACCGTGGCGGCCGAGAGCACCACGGCGAGGCGCGGCCGCGCCGACCGGCTGTGGGTTCGGATCATGGTGGGCCTCACCCGGAGATCTTGATCGTGCCGCTGGAGAAGGTCGGCAGCTGCAAGGCCACGTCGATCGTGTCGGCCGGTGGGGCGGGGAACTGCATGAAGACAGGAAGGCTCTGGCCCGCGTCGAGGGTGGTGAGGCCCGTCGTCGTGAGCGGGCGACCGTCCGTGTCCCGCAGCACGTAATACCGCTTCTTCCCCTTGGAATCCACGAGCGTGGCACCGCCGAGCGATTGCCCGTGCTTGATGACCTCGGTCTCGTCCCCACTCGTCTGAGCCGGGATGGCCGCCGACTGCGCGCCATCGTTCTTGAGGTTGCCGCTGACGGTGACGAAGCCGCCGGAATCCCGTACAGCAGAGGTGATCGTCAGGAGCAGTCCACTAGTGCCCTGGAGTTCGGCCAGCGGAGTCTCCGCCTTGCCCTCCTGAGCACTCGGCTGGGAACCACTGTCCTTGGAGGCCGATGCCGAAGGACTCGGTTTGTCATCGTCGCCTCCGCCCCCGCAACCCACGGCGCCCAGAGCCAATCCGGCCGCAATGGTCAGTCCGACCATCCCCCTGCGGGCCTGCGCAGTGATCCGAATGCTCATCTCTCTGCTTCCTTCATCACTCGTCATTCGCTTGTCAGTCGGCCAGATGGACGTCGAACAGGTCGTGGGGCTCGGGAAGGAGTTCAATGGGCCCCTTCGGGTCCAGGTTCCACTCCTCGCCCTTGCAGGTGAGCAGCGGCAACACGTCGTCTTCGGCATCCTCGGCCGGAAGCTTGAACGTGCAGCGAGGTTCGATCACAGCGGTGGCGGTGGCAGTCGACTGCCGCTCCTCCGTGCCGGGCACGATCGAGTCCCCGACGGTCTTGTTGGTCCTGACCTCGACTTCGTAGCCGAGAAGGCCTGCCAGGTCACAACCGACCACATGGGCGTCGTTCCGTGCCGCCAACTCCTGGGCGCGCCCGCACGAAAACGCGAGTCCCTCGACGTCACCATCGAAAATGGCCTGCCATTCGGCCGGGTCGAGCAGGTCCTGTACCCACCGGTCCGCGAGCTGGTCCCGGGTGTCCTGTGCCGCCGCGAGCGCCGCCGCGTCGGCGGCGGTCTGCGCACCGTTACGATTCGCCGCGGCCTGGCCGACCGCGAAGTAAGCGAACGCAAGGAAGAGCAGGCCCCCCACCACCGTGATGTAGATGGGGAAGGCCTGCCCTGCGTCTCCGTGCGGGCGGCGTCGCGTCAAGGAGCGACCTTGGCGATCTGAGCATTGATCTTGGTGAGGATGGTCTGGCCGATGCTGGTGCCCGTGATCGCCAGGACGATCAGCACGACCACCGCGATGATGCCCAGGTACTCGACCGCGGTTTGCCCCTTGTCGGCGTTGCGGCGCTGCATGGCCTCGACCGTCGTGTTCTTCCAGCCGTTGACGCGGACCTTGGTCGCGACGGCGGTCTTCAGCATCAGGTCGCTCATGGTGTTCCCCTCCGGCTGACGCGGTGGCGGCCCTGTTCGTGGGGCCGCTTTCGACCTTCGCACCGTAGGGCCGGGTGACCCGGGTGCCGGAGGGTCCCAGGGCCCAAATCCGGGCCCAGGCGCGGGCCCAGCGGTTCGTCCCCCCAGAAGTCACCGTGGTTCACCCCACCCCTCGGCCCGGACCCGGTGCCGTGCCGAGCCATTTCGCGGCGGCTTCCGAGCGGCTGGTGCTGTGGAGCTTGGCGAAGATGCGGTTGATGTGGTTCTTGACCGTCTTCTCGCTGATGAAGCACGTCGCGGCGATCTGCTGGTTGTTCATGCCGGATGCGATGAGGTCCATGATCTCCGCCTCCCTCGCGCTCAGCCGGAACCCCGCCCTGTCAGGGGAAGACTGTGCCATAGGCGATTGCAGTTGCGAAAGGTTTTCCGCAGAAGTAGTCGGGGGCGGGAGGGAGGAGCGGCCGATTCCGGTCTGTGGACGGCCATTTGTGTACGCCCCGCCCAGGCCGTCCGGCAGTTGCTGTCCGGTCCCCTGCGCCTGGCGAAGTTGCGCCAGCAATGCGTCGGCCGCCGTGGAGGTGAAGTGGGCCCGGCCTTCCGTGATGTCCCTGACCGCCGCCACCAACTGGTCCGCCGTGAACTCGCCGTGGACCAGGTAGCCCCCCGCCCCCCGGCGCAGCGCCTCCTGGACGATCTCCGACTCCCTGCTGTACGTGAGCATCACGACGGGGGCGATGCCGACCAGGTACGGGAGCGCCGAGATGCCGTCCACGCCCGGCATGCGGACGTCGAGGAGGACGACGTCCGGGCGGTGTGCGCGGGCCGCCTCGTACGCCGCCGAGCCGTCCGCCGCCTCCGCGACCACCGTGATGTCCTCGCGGCCGGAGAGCAGGGCCGTCAGACCGGCGCGGACCACGGGGTTGTCATCGGCGACCACCACCCGCAGCGCGGGTGGCGCGGGGACGTTCCGGAAGGGGTTCGGCGGCGGCTGCACGAGGGTGCCTCCTCGGTGGAGGTGGAGGTGGAGGTGGGGGGACGGACGCGGGACGGTCATGGGGCCTGCTCCGTTCGGGGCGGTGCGGTCAGGGCCGCCAGCGGCAGTTCCAGGAGGACTTCCGTGCCGCCCGCGTGGTTCCCCCGGCCTATGCGGATCCGGGCGCCGACCGAGGCCGCCCGCTCGACCATGCCGACCAGGCCGAAGTGTCCGGCCCTGCGCAGCTGTTCGAGGCTGGTGCCGGGCGGGAGGCCGCGGCCGTCGTCGTGGATGCTCAGCCGGAGGAGGTCGCCGTGGACGCCGGCGCTGACCTCCACCCGGGTCGGTGCGGCATGGCGGTGGGCGTTCTCCAGGGCTTCCGAGGCGATGGTGAGGACCTGGCGGGCCACGGCCGGGGGCACCGGCGGGACGGTGTCCGCGCCCGTCGGGCTGTAGGCGGCCGGCAGGCCGGTGCGGGTGGAGAAGTCGCGGATGCGGGCGGCCAGTTCCACCAGGACGTCCGTGCCCTGGCCGGGGTCCGACTCGCGGCGCAGGTCGGCCAGGAGTTCGCGGGACTCCGCCGCGGCCCGGCGGGCCGAGCGGGCGACCAGTTCGGCCTGCTGCCGCACCAGTGCCGGGTCCGGCCGGTCGGCGCCGGCCGTGCCCGCGAGTCCGTCGGCCGCCAGGGCGACCCCGTGGAGCGTCTTCGCCACCGAGTCGTGCATCTCCCGCGCCAGTCGCGCCCGTTCGGCGCCGACCGCCTCCGTCACGGCCAGGCGGGCCTGGACCTCCGTCAGGGCGTGGGTCGCGGTGCCGAGGCGGAACATCAGGTTGCGCAGGCTGGAGCCGACCGCGCCCGCGATCACGCAGAGGCCGGGCAGCAGCAGCGTCTCCGCCGGTTCCGCGTCGGGGCTGTCCAGTGCCGCGTGGACCAGCAGGAGGATCAGGCCCTGGAGGGAGGCGAAGACCGCCGCGCCCCGCCAGCCGTAGATCAGGCCCGCGAGGAGGGGGGTGCAGACGCTGACGTAGGCGAGGGTGGTGTCCGGGCCGGCGGAGATCAGGAGCAGGGCGCCGAAGAGGGTGTCGGCGGCGAGGAGGGTGGGGTGGCGCAGGAGGAGGGGGCCGAAGCGTTCCCAGTCGCGGAAGAGGACGTAGGACGCCATGAAGGTGACGACGACCGCGATGCCGACGAGGCGGGTGCCCCAGCCGGGGCCCGCGTTGAGGAGGGCGGCGGGGGCGGCCACGGCGATCATCGCCAGCCTGAAGCCGAAGACCTGCCGGCACAGCGCCTGGAGCGCGTTGACCTGGATCTGGACGTCCGGTCCCCGGGTGGCGGGTGAGGGGTCCGTCCGGGCCCCGGCCGGAGGGGGGCTCCCGGGCGCGCGGGACGCGTCGTCCTCGGGCGCGGGTGATGGTCCCTGCGGGGATGGGGATCCCGGCGTGGATGGGGATCCCGGCGTGGATGGTGATCCCTGCGTGGATCGGGATCCCTGCGGGGATGGGGATCCCTGCGGGAGTGGTGGTCCCTGCGGGGGCGGGGTGCGGTCGGCGGGTGCCGCACCGGGGGGTGCCCCGATCGCTGCCCCGGGGGCTGCCTCGGGGGCTGCCTCGGGTGTCTGTGCGGGGCCCGCCGGTTCCCAGCCGGGGGGCAGGGCCGGGGTCACCGACGTCACGGGGACGTCCGGCGCGCCCGTGCGGGCGTAGGGCGGGAGGACGGTGCCGGCCGGCGGGGTGGTGATCTCCGCCGGCTTCGCGGGGCGGCGGAACAGCCCCGTGCGCTCCCCGGTCGTCGTCATCGCGTCCCTCCCCCGCCCTACTCGCCCGTGACCGCGCCGAAGTCGATGCCGGAGCCGAGGATCAGGCCCGCGCCGAGGAGGATCAGGGTGGCCGGGACCATGAACGTGGTGATCATCATGGTGGCCTTGGGGACCGCGCGGGCCGCCTTGCGGCGGGCGTTCTGGGCGTCCGTACGGCGCATGTCCCTGGCCAGCGACACCAGGGTGTCGACGATCGGCGCGCCCAGTTCCTCGCCCTGCTGCAACGCCGTGACGAACATGGTGACCTGCTCGGAGTCGTTGCGGCGGCGCAGTTCCGCGAAGGCCTGGCGGCGGCTCATGCCGAGGTCCATCTGGCGCAGGGTGATGCTGAGTTCGTCCGCCCACGGGCCCTCGTAGCGGGACGCCACCCGGTCCAGGGCCTGGCGGAAGCCGAGGCCCGCGCTGACCACGACCGCCAGGACGTCCAGGAAGTCGGGCAGGGTGCGTTCGATGACGTCCTTGCGGATGCGGATCGCCGACCAGATGCCGACCTCCGTCCAGAACGCGCCGAAGGCGAGCAGCAGCAGGGCCACGAAGAGCTGGCCGCGCATGAGGAAGACCAGGAAGCCGATGCCGCCGAGGGCGCCGTAGACGGCGCGGCGGGCGGCGTAGCGGTCGATGGTGAGGCCGCCGGGGTTGCCCGCCAGGTCGATCCGGCGGCGGTACTTGGCGACCTGCTTGGGGCCCATGAGGCGCAGTACGGCGGGCGCGTAGCGCATGCCCATGCGGTCGATGAGGGAGTCGACCGCGCCGGTGCGGGTGGAGCCGACCTCCAGGGCGAGCATCAGGTCGCCGGGGAGTTTGGCCTCGGCGCGGTACATGCGGATGCCGGCGAAGACGCCCCAGACGGCGAGGCCCATGAGCAGGGCGAGCAGAAGTCCCATGTCGGTCGGTCCTCCTCGCCGGTCAGACGTCGATGCGGGACATGCGGCGGATGAGGACGAAGCCGACGGCGTACAGGCCGAACGCGATGATCACCGCCAGCTGGCCGGCGGGTGAGCCGGTCATGCGTTCCAGGGCGCCGTCCTTCACGCCGTTCATCAGGAACAGCGAGCCGATGCCCAGGACGGGGACGGCGTACGACGTCATGCTGACCTGGGAGAGCTGGGTGCGCACTTCCCGTCGGGTCTCCTTGCGCTCCTCCAGGGTCTCGGTCAGGTTGCGCAGCGCGCCGACCACCTGGCCGCCGGCCCGGTTGGACAGCACCAGGGTGGTGACGAGGACGACGAGTTCGCGGGAGGGGAGGCGGTCGGCGAGTTCGCCGAGCGCGTCGTCCATGGACGCGCCGACGGCCAGCTGGTTGGCGACCTTGGTCAGTTCCTCGCCGGCCGGGGCCTCCAGTTCCTCCGCGGCCATGCCGATGGCCGTGCGCAGGGCGAGGCCCGCCTGGGTGGCGTTGGCGAGGATGCGGGCGAGTTCGGGGAGTTGGTTGATGAACTTCTCGATGCGTTTCTGGCGCTGCCAGTTGAGGAACTGCAGCGCCACCCAGACGCCGGCCAGGCCGGCGATCGGGCCGAAGAAGGGGGCGAGGGTGGCCTGGCCGACGAGCCAGAGGCCGGCGACCGTGGCGAGCATGGCGGCGAAGAACTCGCCGGGGGTGATGTCCAGGCCGGTGGCGAGCAGCCGCAGTTCCAGTTTCCGGCCGGTCCGGGTGCGGCGCAGGCGGCGGTCCAGGGTCGGGAAGTGCCGGCGGCGGCCGGTGATCGGGATCTGCCCGGTGGCCGACAGCCGGTCCACCAGCGCCTGCCGCTGTGCCCTGCCGGTGGCGTAGGAGTGCACGCCGACGACCGCGAGGACGCAGGTCAGCAGGGTGACGCCGGTGGTCAGCGTGATCAGGTTCTGCAGATCCATGGGGACGGTTCCTACCTGGCTTCTCGGATGGCGAGCTGGTCGGAGGACTGGGCGACGCCGAACGCCTGCGGGATGGGCTGGCTCGCCATGTAGAGGCGGTCGGCGGTGCGGCGCGGGAGGGGGTGGTGGGCGTAGACGCCGTGGACGCGGCCGTCGGCGGTCATCGGGCGGGCGTCGAAGCGGGCGACGGTGGTCAGCCGGTACGGTTCCGAGCCGTGGCTCTCCAGCAGGGCGACCTCGGTGATGCGGCGGGCGCCGTCGGCGAAGCGGGTGAGCTGGACGATCACGTCGACGGCGCTGTTGATCTGGTCGTGCAGGGCCACGAAGGGGATCTCCACGTCGGACATGGAGGCGAGGGTCTGCAGGCGCATCAGGGCGTCCTCGGCGCTGTTGGCGTGGACGGTGGCGAGGGAGCCGTCGTGGCCGGTGGACATCGCCTGGAGCATGTCCAGGGACTCGCCGCCGCGGACCTCACCGACGACGATGCGGTCGGGGCGCATGCGCAGGCTGTTGCGCACCAGGTCGCGGATGGTGACCTGGCCCTTGCCCTCGACGTTCGGCGGGCGGGACTCCAGGCGGATGACGTGCGGCTGCTGGAGCTGGAGTTCGGCGGAGTCCTCGATGGTGATGATGCGTTCGCCGGCGGGGATGAGGCCGGAGAGGGCGTTGAGGAGGGTGGTCTTCCCGGTGCCGGTCGCGCCCGAGACGATGACGTTGAAGCGGGCCTGCACCAGGCCGGCCAGCAGGTAGAGCATGTGCTCGTCGAGCGAGCCGAGGCCGATGAGTTCCTGGAGGGTGAAGGAGCGCGGGAAGCGGCGGATGGTGAGGGTGGCGCCGGTCAGGGACAGCGGCGGGATGATGACGTTGACGCGCTCGCCGGAGGGGAGGCGGGCGTCGACCATGGGGTTCGATTCGTCGACGCGGCGGTTGACGGTGGAGACGATGCGTTCGATCGTCTGCATGAGCTGGTCGTTGGAGGCGAAGCGCAGGGGCAGTTGCTCGACCCGGCCGCCGCGCTCGACGAAGATCGCGTCGGGGCCGTTCACCATGATCTCGGTGATCGACGCGTCCTCCAGCAGCGGTTCGAGGATGCCGAGGCCCAGGGCCTCGTCGACGACCCTGCGGATCAGCTGGGAGCGTTCGACGGTGGACAGGACCGGGCCCTCGCGGCTGATGATGTGGCCGAGGACCCGCTCCAGCCGGGCCCGGCGCTCGGCCGCGGCCAGCGAACTCATCTCCGCGAGGTCGATCTCCTCGAGGAGTTTGGCGCGGTAGGAGGCGACCAGGTGGCCGTCCTCGCCCCGTCCGGCCGTCTCCTCGGGGGAGTTGATGCGTGCCCGCAGGCTCATGAGTCGCTTGCTCCTCAGTGGTCTAGCGGCATCGTGGCGGTCTTGCGGGCCGGGTCGAAGCTCCAGCCCGGCACGATCGAGGGGATCTCGACCGTGGCGGTGACGGTGACCTCGTCGCCGCCGGGTCCGCCCGCGCAGGAGGTGCCGTCGGCGAGCCAGTCGCTGACGGCGGCGGTGCAGGCGGAGCCGTAGGCCTGGTCGAGCGAGGCGCTGCGGGCGCCCGCGCGGGCGGCGGTGCCGGCCTGCTGGGCGGTGTAGGCGATCAGGCCGAGCTGTACGGCGGCCATGGCGACGAGGAGCAGGACCGGGAGGAAGCCGAGGTACTCGATGGCGACCTGCCCCCAGTCACGAAGGCCTCGGTCACGACGGCCCCGGTCACGACGGTCGCGGTCACGACGGTCGCGGTCACGACGGTCGCGGTCACGGGGGCCCGGGCGGGACGGGGCGGGATGCGGCGCGCGGGACGGCGCGTTCGGCGTGCGGTACGGCATCTCAGTCCGTCTCCTCCTCGACCGCGCCCGCGTGGCCCTTGACGTCGAACGGGATGGAGACGGTGCCCGGGAAGAGGAGGGGCACGTTCAGCGTGACGTCGGCGGTGACGAAGCCGCCCGCCGTCGTGCAGTTCACGCTCGCTCCCCCCGCCCACGCTCCTGACAGCTTGTCCGTCCCGGCCGCCTGGCAGGCGCCCTGGCGTGCGCCCGGTGCCGCCGCCGTCGCCGCCCGTACGGCCTCGTCCGCAGCATTCCCCGCGAGGGTGAACGTGTACCCCACGAGCACGAGCTGCCACAGCACCACCAGCGTCACCAGGATCGTCGGCGTCATGCCGAGGAACTCGATGGTGACCTGGCCCCGGTCACGGGCCCGCCGTACCGTCTTCATGTCATCCCCCCGCGTCCTTGCGCCGCCGGAAGCTCACCGCGCCGCGGTCGCCGCGCAGCCGGCCCGTCCTGTGGGCGCCCTCGGCGGCCTTGACCAGGCCGAGTTCGCCGGCCAGGCCCCACAGGGCCTGTTTCACCGTGCTCCTGCTCTCCAGTTCGTGGACGCGGCCCGCGTCGACGACGCCCTGGAGTTCCTTGAAGTGGGCGGGGATCGTGGTGGCCGCCACCGCGGTACCGGTGATCCGCTGGATGAGCGGGGGCTGGATCTCCGTGCCCCGGGTGTGCCGGTTGACGACGATCGTGGTCTCCTCCGCCTTGCGGATCTGCAGCCGGTCCCACATCCGCACCGCCCGCTTGGCGCCCCGTACGGCGATCACGTCGGGAGTGGTGACCAGCAGGGCCGTGTCGGCCATCTCCACCGCCGCCGCGCCCGCCCCGCCGAGCTGGGCGCCGCAGTCGATGACGACGACGTCGTAGCGGGAGCGCAGGGCGCTGACGATCTGGCGGGCGGCGCGGTCGGTGACGTCCTCGCCGCGTTCGCCCTCGCCGGGGGCGAGCAGCAGGGCGAGGCCGGTGTCGTGCCGGAAGACCGCGTCGGCCAGGACGCGCGGGGAGATGTCGGTGATGGCGGCGAGGTCGACGACGGACCGGCGGAACTGGACGTCCAGGTAGGAGGCGATGTCGCCGGTCTGGAGGTCCATGTCGACCAGGGCGGCGCTGCGGCCGGAGGCCTGGGCGGCGAGGGCGAGCTGGATGGCCGTGAGGGTGGTGCCGGTGCCGCCCTTGGAGCCGCTGACGGTGACGACGGTGCCGCCGACGCCGGTGAACACGTCGCCGCCGGAGCCGAGGTGGCGCCGTACGCCGACGGACCACTGGGCGACGGCCTGGACGCGGCTGGCGAGTTCCTCGTAGCTGAGCGGGAGGGCGACCAGGCCGCGGGCGCCGTAGTCCATGGCGGCCTGGAAGAGTCCGGGGCTCGCGTCGGAGGTGACCAGGATGACGCCGACGGACGGGAAGCGCAGGGCGACTTCACGGATCAGTTCGAGGGCGGGGACGGGTCCGATGCGCTCGTGCACGACCACGACCTCGGGCAGTTCGTCGACGGACTCGGCGGCCAGGCGCGCGAGGGTGTCGATGAGCTGGGTGGAGTCGGCCACCGGGGCCACCGGCTCGGCGTCCGGGAGCTGGCTGAGCAGTGTGGTGATGGACCGGGCCGCGTCCGGGTCGCCGACTGCCGGGAGGATCCTCGTGGGCATGCGGGCCTCTCACTTGTCCTTGGCGAGTTCGTACGTCCGGTCCTGCTCCGGGACGGCCGTGTCGCTTCCGGGGGCGACCAGCGCGAGCCGGACCCGCTGGGCGAACGACTCGGCGTAGGTGATGCGCTGGGCGTCGATGGTGGACAGCGCGAAGGTGATCGGGACGGCCTCGGTGGCCTGCCGGTCGCGGTCGCTCTCGTCGGGCCGCAGGGCGGTGAGCCGGCCGACGTCCAGGACCTGGGCGTTGGTCACGATGATCTTGGACTGGGAGGGGTCGCCCTCGCGCTCCCCCTCGAAGGTGGCGTAGACGTTGACCGTGGACCCTGGTGTGATCTTGCCGGCCACGCCCGTGGCCGCGTCGATCATGATGGCGACCTCCTGCTGTCCCGGTCGCAGGGCGGGCCGGTCCACGATCATGTCGGTCTGCAGCAGGGAGCCCTCGCGCAGGGTGGTGACGGCGATCTTGTCCTGGATCTCGCGCAGATCGGTCACCGCGTTCTCGGACAGCCACCGCTCGGGCATCGAGATCTTCTCGAACTGGCCTCTGCCGAGCGCGGTGTAGGGCGCCACGTCGGACTTCAGCCGGTACGCGGTGACCTCGGGGCCGACCTTGGACTCCACGTCGTCGATGACGGAGAGGACGCCGGCGAACGCGCCGAGGGCGCACAGGACCGACAGGAGCAGGAGTATCACGCCGCGGCGCTGACGGGAGTTCATGAACCGTACAACCTCGTTGGGGATATCGGTCGAGCGGAATCGGGCGGGAGCGGGTGCGGTGGACGGTGGCCCGGGCGGGCCGGGTGAAGCGGGGCCGCCGCCCCGGGGCGTGCGGTGCGCCGGGTGCCCCGGGGTGCGGGACTCACCCGGCGATCGCCCGGTGCCCGGTCCGGGCCGGGGGCGGTCCTTCCTGGTCGGGTGGTGTGGCCGAGCAGAACACGCACCGGTCGCCGATGACGTCGATGCCGCACCAGTGGCAGGTGCCGCGCCGCACGGAGGTGACCAGCTGGTACAGGACGGACAGGTCGGGCAGATAGGTGCAGAACTCGATCAGCCGGCCGGTCCCCCACCAGGTCGGGGACTCGGCCGGAAGCGGTGTCTCGCGCAGCCCCTGCACCTTCCAGGACGGGGCCAGGGAGGCGGTGACCCAGTCGGACTGGAGCGGGCCCTTGGCGACCAGCATCCAGGTGCCGAACTCGGGTCCGTCCAGTGCGGCTTCGGGGCCGAGGCGGACGAGCTGCGGCTGCGGGTGGGCGAGGACGGCGAACTGGCTGCCGGGCAGCCAGGACTTGGCGTGCTGCTTCAGGTTCACGGGGACGCGGTCGAGCCGGGCGACGGAGCCCAGCAGCGCCCCGGAGTGGAGGTAGTGGATCAGCAGCCGGCCGGCCGAGGCGAGGACGCCGGGACTGAGGTCGCAGGAGGCGAGCTGGCGCAGCTGGCGGGCCAGGACGGCCAGTCCGAGGGGTGGCAGCTCCGGGCTGAACAGGGCTATGCGGTCGCTCTCCAGGAGCGAGCGCAGGGTGTGCAGCCGGCGCCGGACGGCGAGCGGGGTGGCCCGGGAGCAGACGACGATGACGTGGCCGTGCTGCTCGATGAGCGTCTGCAGCTCGGTCAGGACCTGTTCGAGCGGGCGGGTGTGGACGTCCCGCAGCACCACGGCGGGCAGGGTCCGTTCGTCCTGCGCCGGCAGCGCCATGTCGGCGCTGGTCACGGCAATGGCAGTTGGCACGCGCGGCTCCCCGTTCTCCCCATGCCCGTCGGCCCACCGGGCGTTACTCCGATGCACCCTGGTGACTTCACTGCGTGACTTCCTCAGCACTGTATCCGCGGGTCTGTGGCCGGAGAACAGCGTTTGAGCAGCCGTACAGCAACTCCTGCCGTACAAGGTGCGCCAAAACGGGGCAGGTTGAGCATCTCGCCGGTCTCGATCCGGCCCCGTAGGTGTGGGTCCTGTGCACCGGCTTGACGCGGGGCCCCGCTTCGGACCCCCGGGCCCACGCTTCCCCCGCACACCCCGGACTACTCCCGCTCCCGGGGACGCCTTTTTGGTCTGGACCCATTGACAAGGCTATTGGTCTGGACCACCTTGTCTCCATCGGCGGCCGCCGTCGCTCCTTCCCCGCTGTCCTCCCGCGGTGGCGACCGTCCCTCCCTGCCCTTCACCCCCCACCGGAGGCCCCAGTGGACCGCGCACCAGGAACGCCCGGCCGCAGCAGACGCGTCTGGGCCGCAGCCCTCGTCTCCGCCCTCGCCCTCGCCCTGCCCCTCGCCGGCGCGGGCCAGGCGTCCGCGGCGGACGTCAACAACGCCAGGAACGCCGGGTTCGAGGCGGGCCTGAGCGACTGGACCTGCTCGGCGAACAGCGGCACCACCGTCTCCTCCCCGGTGCACGCCGGTACGGCCGCCCTCAAGGCCACCCCGGCCGGGCAGGACAACGCCCGCTGCACCCAGACCGTCACGGTGAGGCCCAACTCCACGTACAGACTGAGCGGGTGGGTGCAGGGCGGCTACGCCTACCTGGGCGTGACCGGCACCGGGACGACGGACGTGTCCACCTGGACCCCCGACTCCGGCAGCTGGAAGCAGCTGTCCACGAGCTTCACCACCGGTTCCTCCACCACCTCGGTGACGGTCTACACCCACGGCTGGTACGGCCAGGCGGCGTACTACGTGGACGACCTGTCGGTCTTCGGGCCCGACGGGGGCGGCGGCGGGGAGCCGGAGCCCACCGTCCCGGGCACCCCGGGCGGGCTCGGCGTCTCGGGGACGACGTCCTCGTCGGTGTCCCTGGCGTGGAACGCGGTGCCGGGCGCGACGGGGTACACGATCTACCGCGACGGCACCAGGGTGACGGCCGTGACGGGCACCTCGGCGACGGTGACCGGCCTCGCCGCCGCCACCTCGTACTCCTTCCAGGTGGCCGCGTCCAACGCGGCCGGCGAGTCGCCCAAGTCCGCCGCGGTGACGGCCCGGACGAAGGAGAGCGGCACCGGGGGCGGCACCCTGCCCAAGCACGCGGTGACCGGCTACTGGCAGAACTTCAACAACGGCGCCGCCGTGCAGAAGATCTCCGACGTCCCCGCCCAGTACGACATCATCGCGGTCTCCTTCGCGGACGCCACCGGCACGCCCGGCGCGGTCACCTTCAACCTGGACACCGCCGGTCTGAACGGCTACACCGTCGACCAGTTCAAGGCGGACGTCCGGGCCAAGCAGGCGGCCGGGAAGAAGGTCATCATCTCGGTCGGCGGCGAGAAGGGCACCGTCGCGGTGAACGACTCCGCCTCCGCGACGAACTTCGCGAACTCGGTGTACGCGCTGATGCGGGAGTACGGCTTCGACGGCGTCGACATCGACCTGGAGAACGGCCTCAACCCGACCTACATGACGCAGGCGCTGCGGGCGCTGTCCGCGAAGGCGGGCCCGTCGATGATCCTGACGATGGCCCCGCAGACCATCGACATGCAGTCGACGTCCGGCTCGTACTTCCGGACCGCGCTGAACGTGAAGGACATCCTCACGGTCGTCAACATGCAGTACTACAACAGCGGTTCCATGCTGGGGTGCGACGGCAAGGTCTACAGCCAGGGCTCGGTGGACTTCCTGACCGCGCTCGCCTGCATCCAGCTGGAGGGCGGCCTCGCCCCGTCCCAGGTGGGCCTGGGCCTGCCGGCCTCCACCCGCGGCGCGGGCAGCGGCTACGTCTCCCCCTCCGTGGTGAACAACGCCCTGGACTGCCTGACGAAGGGCACCAACTGCGGCACGTTCAAGCCCTCGCGGACCTACCCGGACCTGCGGGGCGCGATGACCTGGTCCACCAACTGGGACGCGACGGCGGGCAACGCCTGGTCCAACGCGGTGGGCCCGCACGTGCACGCGCTGCCGTAGCACCGCCCGTACAGCCGTCCGCCCCTGTCCACGGCGCCGTGGACAGGGGCGGTCCGCGTCCCGGGCCGGGTCAGAAGAACTCCGACCAGGGCTGGTCCCAGATCTGCTTCACGCACAGCACCAGGAAGAGCAGGCCCGCGACGGTGAGCATGCCGTTGCTCAGCCAGCCGTTGCGCCACTCGCGCGGGGTGCGGTCGGAATTGAGCAGCCACAGCAGGGTGAGGGCGAGGAAGGGCATGAAGGCGGCGCCCAGGACGCCGTAGATGATGATCAGGCGGAAGGGCTGGCCCTGGAAGAGCAGGATCATGGGCGGGAAGGTGAGCCAGAGCAGGTAGGCGCGGAAGGCCCAGGAGCGTTCGCGCCGGCCGGAGGCCAGCTCGTCGCCCCGCGCCTCCCGTTCGCCCCGCTGCCGGGCCAGGAAGTCGGCGAACATCAGGCTCACGCCGTGCCAGACGCCGATCAGGGAGGTGAAGGAAGTGGCGAAGAAGCCGATCAGGAAGAGCTTGCCGGTCGCCGTGCCGTACTCCTCCTCCAGGATGCCGCCGAGCTGGACCAGGCCCTTGTCGCCGCTGGCGATCGCGATGTTCGCCGAGTGCAGCAGCTCGGCGCCGACGAAGAGCATGGCGACGACGAAGACGCCGGTGGTGGCGTAGGCGACCCGGTTGTCCAGGCGCATGACCTTCATCCAGCCGGTGTTGGTCCAGCCCTTGGCGTTGACCCAGTAGCCGTAGGCGGCCAGCGTGATGGTGCCGCCGACGCCGCCGATCAGACCGAGGGTGTTGAGGACGGAGTCCTTCTCGTCGGGGAGGACCGGGAGCAGGCCGGCGAAGGCGTCACCGAGGTTGGGCGTGACCCTGATGGCCAGGTACACCGTCACCACGAACATGATGCCGACCAGCACCGTCATGACCTTCTCGAAGACGGAGTACTTGTTGAACCAGACGAAGACCAGGCCCACCAAGCCGCAGGCGATGCCCCACCATTCGAGGTCCATCACGTCGGGGAAGAGCGCCTGGAGCGGCAGGGCGCTGGACGACATCGCCGCCGCACCGTAGACGAAGCCCCAGATCACGGTGTAGACGGCGAAGAACCAGGTGGTCCAGCGGCCGAGGCCGGCCCAGCCGTCGAAGAGGGTGCGGCCGGTGGACAGGTGCCACCGGCCGCACGCCTCCGCGAGGGAGATCTTCACCAGACAGCCGAGGATCGCGGCCCACAGCAGGGTGTAGCCGAAGTTGCTGCCCGCGATGAGGGTGGCGACCAGGTCGCCGGCGCCCACGCCGGTGGCCGCGACGACGATGCCGGGCCCGATGTAGCGCCAACTGGACTTGCGCGGGGAGGGGCCGGGCGCTTCCGCAGCTCCGACGCCCCGAGTGTTTCCTGTGGTGTCCGCCATGAAGGTCAAGAAAGCCCATGGCCGACGGCCGGACAAGGGGGCGTGCGGGGATCTTCACGGGATGCACCTGGTCGAGTGGCGGCCGGGGCCGCGGGCCGGGTGCCCGGCCGGAACCCCTATCTTGACCGGGTCACGTCAGACCCCCAGGATGACCGCACCGCACCACGCACGTCGCCATGGACCACCCCCACCTCCCACAAGGAGACTTCATGCGACTCCGCATCCGCGGCAGACGCCGCTCCACCGCGCTCGCCGCCCTCCTCGCCCTCGCCCTCGCCGCTCCCCTGTCGCTGACGGCCACCCAGGCCGGCGCCGACAGCGCCGTGCGGGCCGCGCCCTCGGCCGAGGACGTCCGCCAGTACGAGATCCACCAGCGCACGACTCCCGTGACCCGTACGGCGATCCAGCGGTCCGGGGTCACCGTGGACGAGGCCGACGAGGAGACCGTGGTGGTCTCCGGGCGGGCGGACCAGATCCGGGCCCTGCGGCAACAGGGCTACGAGGTCACCCCGTTGGGCTCCGCGCCCGACCGCTCGTCCGCCGCCGACGGCATGCGGCTCTTCGACTTCCCCTCGACCGACTCCCGCTACCACAACTACGCCGAGATGAACGCGGAGATCGACCAGCGGCTGTCGGCGTACCCGAACATCATGAGCAAGCGGGTGATCGGCAAGTCCTACCAGGGCCGGGACATCGTCGCCATCAAGATCAGCGACAACGTGGCGACCGACGAGAGCGAGCCCGAGGTCCTCTTCACCCACCACCAGCACGCCCGCGAGCACCTGACGGTGGAGATGGCGCTGTACCTGCTGCGCGAACTGGGCGCCGGGTACGGCAGCGACTCCCGCGTGACGAACATGGTCAACGGCCGTGAGATCTGGATCGTCCCGGACCTCAACCCGGACGGCGGCGAGTACGACATCGCCTCCGGCTCCTACCGCTCCTGGCGCAAGAACCGCCAGCCCAACTCCGGTTCGTCGTACGTCGGCACCGACCTGAACCGCAACTGGGACTACCGCTGGGGCTGCTGCGGCGGCTCCTCCGGCTCCGCCTCCTCCGACACCTACCGCGGTTCCGCCCCGGAGTCCGCGACCGAGGTGAAGGTCGTGGCGAACTTCGTGCGCAGCCGCGTCGTCGGCGGGGTGCAGCAGATCAAGGCCGGCGTGGACTTCCACACCTACAGCGAGCTGGTGCTGTGGCCCTTCGGCTACACCTACTCCGACACCACGACCGGGATGACGGCCGACGACTACAACGCGTTCCGGACCGTCGGCCAGAAGATGGCGGCCAGCAACGGCTACACGCCCCAGCAGTCCAGCGACCTGTACATCACGGACGGGTCGATCGACGACTACCTGTGGGGCACGCACAAGATCTTCGGCTACACCTTCGAGATGTACCCGGGTTCCAGCTCCGGAGGCGGCTTCTACCCGCCCGACGAGGTCATCGAGCGGGAGACGTCCCGCAACCGGGACGCCGTCCTGCAACTCCTGGAGAACGCGGACTGCATGTACCGCTCCATCGGCAAGGAGGCGCAGTACTGCCGCTAGACCGCGTTACTCGCCGTCCTCCCCGGGGCCGGCCGGGTCGCCGGCCGGCTCCGCGGACTTGTCGCCGTCCTCGTCGAAGTAGGCGTCGAGGACGGCGTCCAGTCCGGCGTCCCACTCGGCGAACCGGCTCCTGGACGGGGCCTCGACCTCCAGCGGGTACCAGCGGCGGTCGGGGGTGTGGACGGTGACCGTCCAGCGCTTGCCGAAGCGGGCGGTCTCCGTCTCCACCGCGCCGATCTCGTCCCAGCGGAACTCGCACTCCTGGTCGTCCAGGCGCAGGCGGACGCCGCTGTGATCGGCGACGATCGCGGCACGCCGGTCGGACGCCTCGAAGACGGGGCCGTCGGGGGCCTCCGGCTCCTCGGGGGCGGACTCCTCCTCCGCCTCCGGTTCCGGCTCCGGAGTCGTGTCCTCCGGGACCGTCTTCTCCGGGACCGTGTCCTCCGGTTCCTCCGGCTTCGCCTTCGCGTCCTCCTCGCGGCCGGACGCGGGTGCGGTGAGCCCGGGGATGAAGGCCGGGTCGAACCCGGCGCCTTCCAGGGGCTGGCTGCTCGAACCTATGCGCTGCTCCACACCGCAGGAGTATGGCCGACAAACCTGTGCCGGACACAGCCAGCCCCAACTTCGTTATCGGACGCCTACACGGGCACCACGGTTCACACGACGAGGCTGAGCGCGGCGGCGACCACGAATCCGGCCACGGACAGCACGCTCTCCAGCACCGTCCACGTCTTGAGCGTGTCCCGCTCGCTGATGCCGAAGTACTTGGCGACCATCCAGAACCCGCCGTCGTTGACGTGCGAGGCGAAGATGGAGCCCGCCGAGATGGCCATGATGACGAGCGCCACGAACGCCTGCGAGTGGTCCCCCTCGGCCAGCAGCGGGGCGACGATGCCCGCCGTCGTCACGATCGCCACCGTCGCCGAGCCCTGCGCGACCCGCAGCACCACGGAGATCAGGTAGGACAGCACGATCACCGGCAGGCCGACGTCGTTGAAGGTGTCGGAGAGCGCCTGGGCGACACCGCTGGCCTTGAGGATCGCGCCGAAGACACCGCCCGCGCCGACCACCAGCAGGATGTTGCCGACCGGCTTCAGCGAGGACGTGGAGACGGTCTCCAGGGACTTGCGGGACCAGCCGCGCCGGATGCCCAGCAGGTAGTAGGCGAGGAACAGGGCGAGGGTGAGGGCCACGAAGGGGTGGCCGAAGAACTCGATCACCGAGCGGAGCGTGGAGGGGTCCAGGGCGATCGAGGAGAAGGTGGCCGCGAGGATCAGGATCAGCGGCGTACCGATGATGCCGAGGACCGTGCCGAGCGGCACCGGCGCCTCCCGCGGCTCCACGCCGGAGGCGCGCTGCTCGGCGACGACGGCCTGCTTGGCCTCCTCGGCGGCCTCGACCATGTCCTGCGGCACGGCGACGAAGATGCGCTTGCCGATCCAGGCGGAGTAGGCCCAGGCGGCGACGACGGCCGGCAGACCGCAGACGACGCCCATGAGGATGACCCAGCCGAGGTCGACCTGGAGCAGTCCGGCTGCGGCGACCGGGCCGGGGTGCGGCGGCAGGAACGCGTGGGTGACGGACAGGCCGGCGAGCAGGGGCAGGCAGTAGAGCAGGATCGACTTGCCGGACCGCTTGGCGGCGGCGTAGACGATCGGCGCGAGGACGAAGATGCCGACGTCGAAGAAGACCGGGATGCCGAAGATCAGGCCGGTGAGGCCCATCGCGAGCGGGGCCCGCTTCTCGCCGAACAGGCCGAGCAGCCGGCCCGCCAGCACCTCGGCGCCGCCGCTGACTTCGAGGATCGCGCCGAGCATGGTGCCCAGGCCGATGATGATCGCGACGTGGCCGAGGATGCCGCCCATGCCGGACTCGATGGTGGAGACCGCGTCCGAGCGCTGGACCGTGCCGAAGAGTTCGGTGACCGACAGGCCGGCCAGCAGGCCGACGGCTATGGAGACGCCGAGCAGCGCGACGAACGGCTGGAGCCGGACCTTGATGATCAGGAAGAGCAGGAGCGCGATGCCGATGGCGGCGACGGTCAGCAGTCCGGCGGTGCCGTCGAGCAGGAGGAGCAGTCCTCCGGTGTGCGGTGGTGTCTCCGCCGGTGCGGAGGCGGCGAGCGGGAGGAGCGGATGGGACATGCGGGGGTCCTCTGGGTAAGGGCATGGGGCTTTCGGGCAGGGGGGATCGCGGCACGGCGTCCCCGGGGGTGCGGGACACCGTGCCGTGACGACGTACGGCGGTGGGGGGGGAGGGCGCGGTCAGCCGAGGACGGCGAGCGCGTCGATCTCGATGAGGAGTCCGGCGGGCAGACCGACGTAGACGGTGGTGCGCGCGGCGGGCGGCTGGGTGAGGCCCTGCTCCTCGAAGTAGGTGTTGTAGATCTCGTTCATCTCCGCGAAGTGGTCGACGTCGGTGAGGTAGACGCGGATCATCATTACGTCGTCCCAGCCGGCGCCGCCCTCTTCGAGGATCGCCTTGACGTTGGCGAGGGTCTGGAGGGTCTGCTCGCGCAGGGTGGGGCCGGCGGGCGTGGGCGGCCTGCCCTCCTCGGCGGGCAGGAACCCGACCTGGCCGGCGACCTGGAGGATGTTGCCCTTGCGGACGCCGTGGGAGAACTTCGCGGGCGGGGTGGTGTGGGTCGCGGGGGTGAGCGCGATCTTCTCGGTCATGCGGAGGTGTCCTTCGCTGGGGTTCTGCCGGAGTACTCGCCGCTGATCGCGTCCGCGGTACGGCGCACGAGCGGGAGCAGGGTGAGGAGTTCGTCGGCGGTGACGACGACGTTCGGCGCGGAGACCGACATCGCGGCGACCACCCGGCCGTCGGCGCCGCGGATCGGCGCGGCGACGCAGTTGATGGACTCCTCGTGGCCGCCGAGGTCGGTGGCCCAGCCCTGTTCGCGCACCTTGGCCAGTTCCTTCAGGAACGCGGCCGGGTTGGGTGTCGAACGGGGCGTGTACATGGGGTAGTCGAGCTTCTCCGCGAGGGCGCGGCGCTCGTGTTCGGGCAGGTCGGCGAGGAGCAGCTTGGCCACGGCCGCGACGGTGATGGCGACGGGCTTGCCGATCCGCGAGTACATGCGCACCGGGTAGCGGCTCTCCACCTTGTCGATGTAGAGGACCTCGTTCTCCTCGTGGACGGCGAGGTGGACGGTGTGTCCGCACTCCTCGTTGAGGCGGGTCAGGTGGGCGTGGGCGATCTCGCGGACGTCGAGGTTCTCCATCGCCTCCTGGGCGAGGGCGAAGAGGCGGGCGCCGAGGCGGTAGCGCTGGTCGGACTGGCGGTAGACCAGGCCGTGCTCGTGGAGGGTGCGCAGCAGGCGCAGGGCCGTGGACTTGTGCACGCCGAGGCGGTCGGCGACCTGCCCGAGGTCGGCGGGGCCTTCGGCGAGCAGCGGCAGGATGCTCAGCGCGCGGTCGACGGTCTGGCTCATGGGGTGCGTACCTCCTCCTCGGCCCCTTCGTCGGCCTGTGTCCAGCCGGGGCCGAGACGCAGTCTCCCCCACGCGGTGTCGTCCAGGGCGGCCAGGCGGTCGGCGAGGGCGCGGGAGGGGGGTGCGGCGAGGTCGCCGGGGGTCGTGAGGGTGGCGGCGGCGGTGAGGTGGCCGTGCCGGAGCCGGTCGCGTACGGGCAGGCCGCGCAGGGTCGCGGAGAGGAACCCCGCGGCGAAGGCGTCCCCGGCGCCGACGGCGGCGACGACGTCGACGTTCAGGGCCCGCACGAAGGTCGCGGTGCCGGTGGCGTCCTCGGGCACGAGGCCGTCGGTGTCATTGTCGAAGGCGACCGCTCCGCCCCTTCCCTGCTTGACGACCACGATCCCCGGTTCGGGCAGCGCCTCCCGTACCGCACGGGCACCGTGCAGCCCCCACGCGTCCTCCGCCTCGTCCTCGCCCACGAAGACGATGTCCGCCCGGCGGGCCAGTTCCAGCAGGATCTCCGGACCGTGGGCGTCGCGCCACAGGGCCGGCCGGTGGTTGACGTCGAAGGAGATCAGGGGGCGGCCGGGGCGGGGGGCGGTCAGCTCGCGCATCAGGGCCAGGCAGTCGGCCGACAGCGCCGCCGTGATGCCGGACAGGTGCAGGACGCGTCCGGCGCGCACCGCGTCCAGGTCGACGCCGGCGGGCGACATCGCGGAGGCCGCCGAGCCCGCCCGGTAGTACGCGACCTCGTGGGCGTCGGTGGAGCGGTCGCCGGCCGTGCGGAAGTAGATGCCGGTGGGGCGGGCGGGATCGCGGCGGACGAACGAGACGTCGACGCCGTAGCCGCCGATCGTCTCGAGGAGGTGGTCGCCGAAGCCGTCGGTGCCGACCCTGCTGATCCACCGGGTGGTGTGGCCCGCCGCCGCGAGCACGCACGCCACGTTGGACTCCGCTCCCCCGATGCCCCGCTCGAAGGACGGCACGTCGGCGAGGCGGCCCGGCCGGGTGGGCAGGAACGTCACCATGGACTCGCCGAGCGCGACAACGTCCACGGCGTGGCTCCTTCTCTTCTGCGGGTGGGGGCGGTGTCCGTTGACCCCGCGTGGCGGAGATGTTAGACAGCGTTGAGCGATATACGCAACGAGTGTTGCAAGATATGCAACATCACTGATCAGGGAGGCTTTGATGGTCCTCGACGTTCTCACCCACCTCACCGAGGAACGTGTCGACCACCGCTTCAAGGGCCTCCCGCCGGACGCCGGGGGGCTGACCGTCGGCGAGCTGGCCGCCCAGCGCCGGAACCTGTTCACCGACGGCTTCACCACCCCCGTGCTCGCGCTGTCCGCCGAGCGCCTGGAGCACAACCTGAGGCTGATGGAGACGTACGCGGCCCGGCACGGGCTCGCCTTCGCCCCGCACGGCAAGACGTCCATGGCCCCGCAGCTCTTCCACCGCCAGATCGAGCACGGGGCGTGGGGCATCACGCTCGCGGTGCCGCACCAGGTGCGGGTGGCGCGCGCCTTCGGCATCCGGCGGGTCTTCCTCGCCAACGAGCTGGTCGACGCGGCGGCCCTGCGGTGGATCGCCGCCGAGCTGGACGCCGACCCGGACTTCCGGTTCGTCTGCTACGTCGACTCCGTGCGCGGGGCGGAGCTGATGGACGCGGCGCTCGCCGGGGCCTCCCGCCCCGTGGACGTGGTCGTCGAGCTGGCCGCCGGTGAGGGCGCGCGCACCGGTGTGCGGACGGAGGCGGAGTGCGCGGCCGTCGCCGACGCCGTGGCGGCCGCGCGCGGGCTGCGGCTGGTCGGGGTCGCCGGATACGAGGGCGAGGTGCCGCGGGCGGACCCGGAGCGGGTGCACGCCTGGCTGCGGCGGCTGGTGGCGCTGGCCGTGGAGTTCGACGAGGCGGGCCGGTTCGCGGGGCTGGACGAGATCGTGGTGAGCGCGGGCGGCAGCGCCTGGTTCGACGCGGTCGCCGACGTCTTCGCCGAGGTCCCCGTACTCTCCGCGCCCGTGCTGAAGCTGCTGCGCTCGGGCGCGTACGTCTCGCACGACGACGGCCACTACCGCGAGCTGACCCCCTTCAACCGGGTGCCGGAGGAGGGTGCGCTGGAGCCGGCGTTCCGGCTGTGGACGCAGGTCGTCTCCCGGCCCTCCCCCGAGCAGGCGTTCACCAACGCGGGCAAGCGGGACGCGGCCTACGACCTCGACCTGCCGTTCGCCCAGGTGGTGCGCCGGGACGGTGCCGAGCGCCCGGCCACCGGGATCTCGGTGACCGGACTGTCCGACCAGCACGCCTGGCTGCGCACCACCGGGGAGGCCGATCTGGAGGTCGGCGACTGGGTGGGCCTGGGGCTGTCCCACCCGTGCACGTCGTTCGACAAGTGGGTGCTCATCCCCGTGGCGCAGGCGGACGGCACGGTGGTCGACTACATCCGTACGTTCTTCTAGGAGGCCGGCATGGAAGAGCTCGTCATCCGGGACGCGGACGTCGTGGACGGCTCCGGCGCCCCCTCGTACCGCGCGGACGTGGTCGTGGACGGCGGACGGATCGTCTCCATCGTGAAGGAGGCGGCGGACGCGGGCTGCCAGCGCCCGACGGCCCGCCGTGAACTGGACGCCGAGGGGCTGGTGCTGGCCCCCGGTTTCATCGACATGCACGCCCACAGCGATCTGGCGCTGCTGCGCGACCCCGACCACAGCGCCAAGGCCGCGCAGGGCGTCACCCTCGAAGTGCTCGGCCAGGACGGGCTGTCGTACGCGCCGGTCGACGACCGCACGCTCGGCGAGGTGCGCCGGGCGATCGCCGGCTGGAACGGTTCGGGCGACGACATCGACTTCGACTGGCGGTCGGTGGGCGAGTACCTGGACCGGCTGGACCGGGGCATCGCGGTCAACGCCGCGTACCTGATCCCGCAGGGCACGGTCCGCGCGCTCGCCGTCGGCTGGGAGGACCGGGAGGCCACGCCCGCCGAGCTGGACCGGATGCGGCAGCTGGTCGCGGAGGGCATGGAACAGGGCGCGGTCGGCATGTCGTCGGGGCTGACGTACACGCCGGGCATGTACGCCAAGGACGCCGAACTGACCGAGCTGTGCCGGGTGGTGGCGTCGTACGGCGGCTACTACTGCCCGCACCACCGCTCCTACGGCGCGGGCGCCCTGGAGGCGTACGAGGAGATGGTGGCGCTCACCCGGGAGGCGGGCTGCCCGCTGCACCTGGCGCACGCCACGATGAACTTCGGCGTGAACCGGGGCCGGGCGCCCGAGCTGCTGGCGCTGCTGGACGAGGCGCTGGACGCGGGCGCCGACATCAGCCTCGACACCTACCCCTACACCCCCGGCTGCACCACCCTGGTGGCGCTGCTGCCGAGCTGGGCGAGCGAGGGCGGCCCGGAGGAGATCCTGCGGCGGCTCGCGGACGAGGGGACCGCCGAGCGGATCCGGCACCACCTGGAGGTCACCGGCTCGGACGGCTGCCACGGCGTGCCGGTGGAGTGGGAGACCATCGAGATCTCGGGCGTCGGCGACCCCGCGCTGGGTGAGTACGTGGGCCGTACGGTCCTGGAGTCGGCGCGGGCGCGCGGCGGGAGCCCCTGGGCGGTGGCGCGGGAACTGCTGCTGAAGGACCGGCTCGCCCCGACGATCCTCCAGCACGTCGGGCACGAGGAGAACGTGCGGGCGATCATGCGGCACCGGGTGCACACCGGCGGCTCGGACGGCATCCTCCAGGGCGCGAAGCCGCATCCGCGCGCCTACGGAACCTTCCCGCACTACCTCGGCCACTACGTGCGGGAGCTGGGGGTGCTGTCGCTGGAGGAGTGCGTCGCGCATCTGACCTCGCGTCCGGCGGCGCGGCTGCGGCTGGCGGACCGGGGGCTGGTGCGCGAGGGGTACAAGGCCGACCTGGTGCTGTTCGACCCGGCGACGGTGGCGGCGGGGTCGACCTTCGAGCAGCCCCGGACGCTCCCGACGGGTGTCCCGCACGTGCTGGTCGACGGGCGGTTCGTGATCGAGGACGGGCGGCGCACGGACGTGCTGGCGGGGCGGGCGGTCCGCGGGACGCCCCGCTGACCGCCCGCCGCGCGCGGAGCCGTTACGGCTTGGGCAGGACGCAGCCGCTCGCGCTCAGTTCGAGCTTGTTGTCCACGCCGAAGCAGGCGGGGAACTGGTAGGTCTGCTGGGCGTAGTTGATGCCCTGGCGGACCGTCACGTTGCCGTTCTGGTCGACCTCGCACGGGTTGTTGACCGTGCAGCGCTGGCCGTCCTCGTTGCCGGTGTTGTTGACGGCGACCACCGTGCCGGTGGCGTCGTCGACGACCGGCGAACCGGAGGTGCCGCCGATGGTGTCGCACTCGGGGGTGTAACGGACCGAGTCCTTCCAGGTCCAGTCGCCCTCCTTCATGCGGTACGCGAACCCGTCGATGGAGCAGCTGTAGATCCGCTTCCAGTAGCCGGAGACCACGCTGATGGCGGTCCCGGCCTGGGGGTGGGTGTCGGCGAGCGTCAGCGCGTCGATGCCGTACGCGCTCTTGATCTGCGCGTACGTGGTGCCGAGCCGGTAGACCGCCGCGTCCGTGTCGGTCATGGTCGCGTACAGCAGCCGGTCGGCGCGCAGGGTGGCGACCTTGGAGCCGGAGGAGTTCAGCAGCCCGAAGGTGCGGCTGGACGCCCGGTCGACGAGGACCTGGCCGGGCGCCGGGAAGCCGCTCTCCAGGCAGTGGCCGTTGGTGAGCACGAGCGCCGGGTCGTCGGCCGCCGAGTCGGGCATGCGGACGACGGAGCCGGAGCAGTTGCTGAGCGAGACGGTGCCGGCGAAGTTCACCGCGCCCGCCCGGGGCGCGGTGAGGCCGTTCAGCGTGTCCGCCGCGGTGCCGACCGTGTCGTTGACGACGTCCGTCAACGTGGTCGGGCCCGCGCCCGTGGTCGTGTCCGCGCCCGTGGGGGAAGGCGCGGCGGCGACCGCGGGGGTCGCGCCCGCCCCGGCCAACGCCAGGGCGCAGAGCGCGACGACGAGAGGTTTTCTCATGGGGGTCCCCTCAATGCGACGACGGGCGACCGGAAATCCTCCGGACGCCCACAGAATTGTCATGCGCATTGTCAGCACGGGGACGGTGAGGGGGCAAGGACTTGTTTCCGGCCGGTAGCTTTTGCCGGGACGCGCCTTCCGGGGCGTGCCTGGCGGGTCGCGCTACCGGGACCACTTCGGGCCCTGGCCCCGGCCCGGCCGGTCGTCGGTGTCACCCGGACCAGGGTGGCCCGGGGCCGTGGACGCGGTGGGGGCCGCCGTGGGGAGGGTCGGTGTGGAGGTGATGGAGGCAGCGGCCGAGGTCGCGGACGACGGCTCGTCGGCCGGTCCGCCGCCGGCCGACGGCTCCGGTCCGGAGGCGCCCGCGCTCGGGGTGCCGGGGCCGGTCGCGGGGGCGTCACCGCCGGCCGGATCCCCGGCCGGGGTGGACGCCCCGGCGCTCGCGGAGGACGCCCCGGGCTCCCCGGCCGTCGTCCCCGTCCGGCCGTCGCCGCCCTCGGCACCGCCGGACGGCGAGCCCGAGAGGGCGAATCCGGCGATCAGCGCCACGACCGACACCGCGCCCACGGCACCCACGGCCACCGCCGCGCGCCCCGGACGCCGGGGCGCCGCCCGGCGCCTGCCGCCCCGGGCGGATCCGTGCCGCGCCCGCCCACCGGCGGACCGGCCGACGGCACCGTCCTCACCGCCTCCTGCCGGGACGTCTCCCACCGCGCCGCCTCCCACCGCGCGGGCCGCACCGCCCCCGCCCGCCGCGTACGCCGCGCCGCCGTCCGCCGGGGCCACAGCCCCGTACCCGGCGCCGCCGCCCACCGGACCCGCGCCCTCATACCCGGCGCCCCCGCCCCCGCTCCCGGCGCCGCCGCCGTCCCCGGGCCCCGGTCCGGTGGTCCCGTAGCGCGGGAGTTCGCGGGTCTCGTCGTAGGCGTTCTGCCAGCCGTGGGCGGCCGCCGGGTCGGCGTACGCGTCGTACGCCGGGGGTGGGGTGTTCTGGGGGAGGTACACGTTCGGCGTCCCCTGGGGACCCGGCGTGTCGTTCCCCCCATCGGCGTACCGCTGTGGCCTGGACATGGCGGCGCATTGTAGGGACGAGAGGGGCTCCTGGGACAGCGCGCGGACATAACCACACGAACCGTCGCGTCTCACGTGTCGGAAAACACGGCCCGAAGGGCAATACCGGGTCGTAAGCTCCCTGCATGCAGGTGATCCAGTCGACCAAGCTCGCCAACGTCTGTTACGAGATCCGGGGCCCGGTGCTCGAGGAGGCGATGCGGCTGGAAGCGGCCGGTCACCGCATCCTCAAGCTGAACACCGGCAACCCGGCCGCCTTCGGCTTCGAGTGTCCGCCCGAGATCCTGGAGGACATCCTCCGCAACGTGTCGTCGGCGCACGGCTACGGCGACGCGAAGGGCCTGCTGGCCGCGCGCCGGGCGGTCGTGATGCACAACCAGACCCTCGGCATCGAGACGGACGTCGAGCACGTCTTCATCGGCAACGGCGTCTCCGAGCTGATCGTGATGGCGATGCAGGGCCTGCTGGACGACGGCGACGAGGTGCTGGTCCCCGCGCCGGACTACCCGCTGTGGACGGCCGCCGTCTCGCTCTCCGGCGGCACGCCGGTGCACTACCGCTGCGACGAGCAGTCCGACTGGATGCCGGACCTCGCCGACGTGGAGCGCAAGGTCACCGACCGCACCAAGGCGATCGTCATCATCAACCCGAACAACCCGACCGGCGCGGTCTACGACGAGGAGGTCATCAAGGGCCTGACGGACATCGCCCGCCGCCACAACCTGCTGGTCTGCTCCGACGAGATCTACGACAAGATCCTCTACGACGACGCGCGGCACATCCCCACCGCCTCCGTCGCCCCCGATCTGCTCACCCTCACCTTCAACGGCATGTCGAAGGCGTACCGGGTGGCCGGCTACCGGGTGGGCTGGATGGCGATCTCGGGTCCGCGCGCGCACGCCGACTCCTACATCGAGGGCCTGACGATCCTGGCGAACATGCGCCTGTGCGCGAACATGCCGGGCCAGCACGGGGTGGTCGCCGCGCTCAGCGGACGCCAGACGATCAGCGACCTGGTGCTGCCGGGCGGCCGGCTGCGCGAGCAGCGGGACGCGGCGTACGAGCTGCTGACCCAGATCCCGGGCGTGAGCTGTGTGAAGCCGAAGGGGGCGCTGTACCTCTTCCCGCGCCTCGACCCCGATGTCTTCAAGATCAAGGACGACCGGCGGATGGTCCTGGACCTGCTGCGCCGCGAGAAGATCATGGTCGTCCAGGGCACCGGCTTCAACTGGCCGGAGCCGGACCACTTCCGGGTCGTCACCCTGCCGTCGGTCACGGACCTGCGGGACGCGGTGGGCCGGATCGGACGCTTCCTGGACGGCTACAGCCAGCCCTGACAACCGCGACCAACCGTCCGATCTTGTCAGCGACTCAACTTTAGACGAAATCTAAGCTAGGATGGCTTCCTGTCAGCACCCAGGAGGCCATCCACCATGTACGAGCCGATCCGCACCAAGTCGGTCCACAGCACGATGGCCCGCACCCCTGACGACTTCCCGCACCGCACCCGTGAGGAAGAGCTGGACATCCAGCTCGCGGGCCATCTCGCCGCGCTGCTCGCCGTGACCGACGAGCTGCGCGCGGTGGCTCCCACCGCCGACCTGGACACCGCCGCCGAGCGGCTCGCCGAGCAGGTCGCCCGCCTGCGGGGAGGCCGTCCGCCGGCCCGCGCGGCGGCGCCCACGGGGGGCCGCGAGCCGAGCGCGGCCGCCCTGCACCGCCGGGCTCACGCCCTGGCGGGCCGCGCCCTGGTCGTCGCCGCCTCCCGTGCCGACACGTCGGCGGCGATCCTCGCCGCCGAACGGATGGACGCGCACACCGCGGCCCTTCAGCCGCGCGCCCTCGCGTCCCACTGAGCCCCCACCGGGCTCCCCCCGAACGGCCCCGGTCCGCGCGCACCCGCAGCGACGCGCGGACCGGGCGCCACACATCCCCGTCCCCCGCGCCGACGGGGCACCCCGGGCAGCACGCCCGGAGTGCCCCGTCGGCGTTTCGCGTGAGGTCAGCGGGTGACGCGGAGGGTCGCCGACGCGGTGGACCCCTCGTGCAGGCCGTCGCCGGTCCAGCCGACCGTGTAGGTCGTCTCGCCCCGGGTGCGCGGCAGGTCGTCGATGACGAAGGTGCCGTCCGCGGCCACGGTCACCGACGACAGCGTGCCGGCGCCGAGCCGGTCGGCGCGCTCCACCTTGAGCACGGCCCGCTCCGGCAGCGCCTTGCCCTGCGCGGCGAACGTCCCGGTGATCCGGACACCGCTGCTCATCGACGCCTCCGCCGGGGCGGTGAGCGCGATCGAGCTGGCCGCCCTGCCGACGGACACGGTGTGCGTGACGTCGGTGGCCGGGCGGTGGGTCAGGTCGCCGAGGAACGACACGGTGTACGTGGCGTCGCCGACCAGGTCCGGCTCGTCGAGCACGGTGAAGGTGCCGTCCGCCTTGACGGTGGTGGTGCCCAGCTCGTGCGTGCCGTTCGCGTCGGTGCGGGTCGCCGTGACCTTCAGCGGCTCGGCCGGGGCCGGGCCGTCCAGCTCCAGCTTTCCTCGCACCGCCAGCGGCTCGCCCGCGACGGCCTGGGCGGGGCTGTGGGACAGGCCGCCGGTGAAGCGGGCGTCGTACTGGGCGGCCGGGGGCTGGACCACGTGCAGCCAGTACTGGTTGCCGGCGGTGTTGGTGGTGACCGCGAACAGCCGGGAACCGTCGGCCGACCACTCCAGGCCGCGCGGCGCGACCCGGTCGCCGTCGAGGCTGCCCTCGAAGGCGAACTCCAGCGGCGCGGTCGCGTCCGCCGGGTCGGCGGGCGAGAGCAGCAGGTCGGGCGTCGAGCCGGAGGCCGAGGCGCCGCGCGCGAGGTACTTGCCGTCGCCGCTGAAGGCGACGGCGGAGGCGACGGAGCCGGCGGGCAGCGCCGGGTAGCCGGTCGCGGTGTCGGACAGGTCGGCGGTGTTCAGCAGCCGGGTGCCGGCGGCCGCGTCGGCGACGGCGACCTTGCCGCCGTCCGGGGAGAACGCCATGTCCTTGAGGTTCATGGCGCCCTTGCCCTCGCCGTCGGCGAAGCGGCGGCCGGCGGTGCGCACCAGGGTCGTCCCGCTCGCGTCGAACACGGCGAGGAACGGGTCGGCGGCCCTGGTGTTCGACGGCTGGCCCATCATCATGCGGTCACCGGGACCGGCCTCGAGCTGGAGCTTGCCGTAGTCCTGCCAGCCGGTGCGCTGCCAGGTGTTGTCCGCCTGGTTGTTGTCCAGGTAGGTGAGCGTCGTGTCGCACTCCGCCATGGAGTTGGCGTACGGCGTCGTGTGGTACGGCTTGCCGCCCGCGAAGGCCATGCTGCGCCCGCAGGTGTCCGTGCCGGCCACACCCCCCTGGAGCGCGGCGTACGTGGTGGTGTCGTAGCGCAGGATCCCGTCGCGGCCGCCCGCGTGGAGAACGCTGCCGTCGGCGTTCAGCGCGAGGCCGGAGATGTGGCGCGTGGTGGTGAGGGTGGTGATCCGCTCTCCGGAGAAGTCGTAGACCGCGATGAGTCCCTTGTTCTCGTAGTAGCCGAGATTGCTGTCGGCGACGTACACCCGCTGGTGCGCGGAGTCGACCGCGAGCGCCGAGAACGAGGTGATCGGCAGCTTGGCGACGAGGTCGGAGGCCGCCGCGTGCGCGGCGGGCGCGGCCGCGACGGTCAGGCCGCCGGCGGCGAGCGCGGCGGCGGCCAGCGTGGCCGCGAGACGTCTGGTGCGCGCGGAACGTCGTGCTGTCTTCAACTGTGCCCCCCACAGGCTGTGTTGGCGACCGTCTGGACGGCCGCCCCCCACTGACGGAACAGGGAACAGCCGTTCGGTCGTGCAAGATCGGGAGACTACACGGCACGATCGCGTATCACGGCATATTTCCGGTGGCGCGGCGGCGCGGCGGTGCGTGGCGTGACGGTGGCGCTCAGCCGTCGCCGGCGAGTTGCCGGGCCGCGCAGGTCGCCCGTCCGAACTCGCCCAAGGCCGTGGCGCGCTGGACGTGCCTGCCGCGGACGGCGAGTGTGCAGGCGGCCTGTCCGCCCTCCTCCCCGAGGAGGACGGCCACGGTGGGCCTTGCCCAGCGGCACCTGGACGGTGTGCTTCCAGGGCAGTTCGGCGTCCTGGCCGAGGTAGGAGATCTCGGCCGGACCGTCGCCGGTGACTTCGTACGTCACGGCGGCGGTCCGTGTCGCGGGCGGTTCCGGCTCGTCCTCGGTGTCGAGCAGTCCAACAAGAGCAACACCGGCCGCAGCTGGTTCGGTTCGGACCCGGACCGGCTGCTGCGTTTCGAGACGGCGACGGGGGCCGGTCGGTCACCCTCGGCCTGGAGGGGGCGCGCGGCTCCCTGAAGCCGGAGGCCAAGGGCTCGACGGTCACCTACAAGGACGCGGCCGGCGGTGCCGACCTGTCCCACGAGGTCGGTCCGGGCCGGGTGAAGGAGAACATCACCCTGGCCGAGCGGCCCGCCGGTCCGGTGACGTACATGCTGGATCACCAGGGGTGCAGGCGGACATCGATCCTGATGTCCGCCTGCACCCGCCCTTCTGTGAAAGGTCTACACATGTGGGTGGAACGTATGCTCGAGTTCACCTGCTGGGAGCCGTCGGCGCACTCCGTCGACTGGACAGCGGTCGAGGAAGAGCTTCAGATTCCTCTGCCTGCGGACTTCAAGGAGCTGTGTGAAGCTTTCGGCGGAGGCACCTTCTGTGATTCCGTCGCCTTTCTCGGCAGCATGGAAGGCTCCCATTTCAATCTTCTCCTGCCGTGGCGAGCACCCCTTCCCATTCCTGTGGAGAGCGGTCCGTACCCGGAGTACACGCCGGGAGGAAAGGGTGTCATCGTGTGGGCGGCAACCGAATGGGCCGATGAATACGCCTGGCTTGTGGACGCGCGGAATCCTGGCCAGTACTCCGTTCTCGTCCGAGGTGACGTCGGCGAGTGGCGCACCTATGACATGTCGACTTCCGAATTCCTCTACCGGGTCCTTGCGGACGAGGATTTCAAGCCTTTCGGAATCGCGCAGTACGGCCTTGACCCGACGTTCGAGCCGGGCCGCCATTGACCGGCCCCAGCCGGCGTGCTCCGCGCTCACTGCCGGGCCCGTGGGTCACCCGCCCGCCGTTCGCTGTCCGAGCGTGAGCATCGCCCCGGTCACGGCGTCGATCGCCGCATCGGGGATCGCCGTGGCGGCGTCCTCGACGACGAGCAGCCGTGCCGCGGGGATCTCGCGGGCGATCGCCTCGGCGTTGCCGACGGGGAAGAAGCGGTCGTGGCGGCCGTGGACGACGAGCGTGGGGACCTTGATCTCGGGCAGGCGCTCGCGCCAGCGGGGTGTGCAGTCGAGCCGGGAGAACACCATGCCCAGCTGGTTGGCCATCCGGACCGCCGGTGCGGTGCCGGGCGTGCGGTCCCAGACGCGCGCGGCGGTCGCGCGTGCGGCGACGGGGTCGTCGCCGAGGATTTCCGCGCCGGCGGCGGCGAAGTCCGCGACGGCCTCCCGGTCGCTCCAGTCGGGCATCGGGTGCGCGAACAGCCGGCCCATCGTCGCCCGGTCGTGGTCGGGCAGGTCGTCGTCGGGCGGGCCGGGCGCGACCGAGCGGGTGCCGACCAGGGTGAGCGCCGAGAACGCGTCCGGGTGGTCGAGTGCGGCGACCTGGGCGACCATCCCGCCGACGCCGATCCCGGCGAGGTGCGCGGGCCGGCCGCCGAGCGCGTCGGCGAGGGCCGCCGCGTCGGCGGCGAGGTCACGCAGGGTGTAGGCGGGCGCCTCCGGGTCCCTGGTCGTCGACTGCCCGCTGTCCCGCAGGTCGTAGCGCACCACGCGGCGCCCGCCGGCGGCGAGGCGTGCGCAGAGCGCGTCGGGCCAGGAGAGCATCGTCGTCCCGCCCGCGAGCAGGACGAGCGGCGCGTCGTCGTCACCGAAGGACTCGATGCCCAGGGTGATGCCATGGGCGTTGACGGTGGTGGTGAGGTGGTTCATGCCGGGGCAGACCCGTTCCGCCGCCCGAACTCATCGCTCACCCGTCGGCCGGCCGGAGCCCCGTCCGGCAACCGCATCCACCGCATGTCAGTGGGCGGCCCTAGGATCACGCGAGATCCACGGCCTCCCGGGCGGCTGAGCCGTCCCGCGGCGCCCCCATTGCCTCCCCGTCCCCTGCAACCGACCGACCGGAGAACACCTTGTCCTCGATACGTGACCTCGCGACCTGGGAGCCGCTGCTGCGGCTGGTGCGGGCCTCCGACGCGGAGCAGCTCGCCGCGCCCGGTGGTTACCTGACGGGTCAGATCGGCCTCGGCAGTTGGAGCGTTCCGGTGCGGCGACCGCTCCTCGCGCCGGGGCGTGCCGCGCAGGTGGAGGACATGGAGGACGAGTTCGCGGCCGTGCAGCGTGTGCAGGACGCTCTCGGGGCCGACGGCGCGAACGGTGTCTCGTTCATGGTGGAGACGGCGCCGGACGGGAGGACCCTGCTCCATGTCATCGAGTCGGGCCCCGCCGTGGAGCCCGGTTTCATGAGCCCCTTCATAGGGTCGCTGCTCCTGGTCGAGGGCGCTGTCCCCGAACCCTGGCGGCGCCTGCCCGAGGAGGTGCCGGGCGCTGCGCCGGCGCCGTCGGCGGACCCCGCGCTGCTGGAGCGGACCCTTCGCGAGCGGCTGCCCGACGCCATCGGTGCCACCGAGGAGGAGATCGCCGCGGCGGAAGCGCGCCTCGGCGTCACGCTGCCCGACGAGCTGAAGGCGCTCTACCGGGTGACCCGGGCGCGGTGGCAGGACTGGGGCGGCGACTACGAGGCGGCGGAGCGCGTCCATGACGCGGTCGGCTGCGAGGTGTTCTCCCTGGACGGCCTGTACCTCGCGGACGCGGCCTCCCGCCCCTGCCCTTGGCAGTTCGCCGCGAAGGACGCCGTCGTCACCGCGCCGGACGCCGCCGTACAGGGCCTCGTCGGGTCGCCCGGGTGGATCGTCTTCGGCGACAACGGGGGCGGCGACCGGGTGGCCGTCGACCTGACGCCCGGGCCGGGCGGACACACCGGGCAGGTCATCATGATCGACCACGAGCGGAACATCGGCGCCTCGCTGCGTGCCGACTCCCTCACCGACATGGTGGTCAACCACCGCGACGACTGGTACACGGGCCGTGAGAAGGACAGCCCGGCCGTGGCCCACGTGAACATGCGCGCCCTGCGGAGTGTGGAGGCGGCCGCCCACCCCGCGCTGGAGGTGCTCAGCATCGGCGTGTGGGAGGGCGCGCCGCTCGGTCTGGCCCCCGTCGTCGGCCTGCCTCGCCTGCGGACGCTCAGCGCCTACCCCGGGACGCTCGCCGACCCGCTGGAGATCGCCGGGCTGAAGGGCCTGGAGTACCTGAGCCTGGGCCCGGAGGAGTGGCGCGTCCTGCTCGACGCGGGCGCGGTCCCCGGCAGTCTGTCGGCGGCCGGCATCGAGGTCCAGGGCGAACGGTATCCGCTGCCGGTCCTGGACCTCGCCAACGAACTCCTCGCGCTCCGGGACCGTCCGCCGATCACCCGGACCGTCCTCGACGCCGCCCCGGACACCGGCCGGTGAGCGAGGACGGACTGGCGGAGGAGTGGGCGCCGCCGTCCGGGTCGGTGAACCAGCACTGACGCCGGTGGTCTCCGGGGCCGGCGCCCGGAGACCACCGGGCGGGGGTCAGCCGCCGAGGACCGAGCCGAACTCGGCGTTCGGGTAGGTGAGGCCGAAGGACGCCGCGCCGAAGGAGGTCGCGCCGGCCGTCGTCAGGCCGGCGGCCGTGCCGCGCAGCACCCAGTCGGCGCCGTCGCGCGCCGTGCCGTCGGTGGTGTCCTCGCCCTTCGCCGCGACCGTGAGGTCCGCCCTGCCGTCGCCGTCCACGTCGGTGAGGGCCACCGCGGAGCCGAACCAGTCGTCCCGCACCGCCGTGCCGGGCACGCCGTCGGTGTCCTGGTGGAACACCTGTGCACCGGCGTCGGTCAGGCCGGTGGCCGAACCCTTGAGCAGGACCGTCGCGCCGGTCCCCGGCACGCCTCGCACCGTCGCGCCCGGCGCCCCCGCCGCCACGTCGGCGTAACCGTCGCCCGTGACGTCGCCGACCGCGACCGACGCGCCGAAGTTGTCCCCGGCCCGGCTTCCGCCCGGAGCCTCGAACGTGGCGGTGCGCTGGGCGCCCAGGCCCTGCGCGCTGCCGTGGCGGACGTGGACGAAGCCCGCCGCGTCCGGGTACTCGCCGGTGGTCGTCGCCGACGCGGGGACGTGACCGGTCACCAGGTCGGCGTAGCCGTCGCCGTCGATGTCACCGGCGGCCGTAGAGACGGTCGGCGCCTCGTTCGCCCCGGTGGCGTCCGCGCCCGGGTCGGACAGCCAGACCTCCTCCAGTCCGCTGTCGCTCCAGGTGTAGACGCCGGTGAACTGGCAGCCGCCCTCCGTGCCGCAGTTCTCCGGCCCCGTGACGACGAGCTGCGCGCGTCCGGCGCCGGTGAAGTCGCCCGCGGTGAGGGTGCGCGGCTGGATGTAGTTGTTGTAGTTCTCGAAGTGCCGCACGTCGGTGGGGGCCGTGCGGCCCGCCAGGTCGTCGTACACCCACAGGTTGGTGCGGCTGAGCGTGGCTATCTGCGGGATTCCGTCGCCGTCCAGGTCGGCGACGACGACCTTCTTGCCGTAGTCCTTCTCGGAGGACCACTCGCTGGTGGCGTACGGGCTGGCCAGCGAGATGCCGTCACCGGTCAGGCCGCCGGGGCCGCCCCACAGCACGGTGACCGTTCCGTAGGAGCTGCTGTACGGCACCGAGTCGCCCGGCGTGCCGACGACGAGGTCGGTGTAGCCGTCGGCGTCCAGGTCGCCGGCGGCGTGGGTGGTGCCGAACAGGTCGTGCGAGCGGACGTCGCCGGGGACGCCCGCGGAACTCTGGGTGAGGGTGGTCGAGCGGGCGGGCGCGACACCGTCCGCGGAGCCGTAGAGGACGGTGACCGAACCCGCGTTGATGTGGCCGTCGGCGGGGGCGTTGGGGGTGGCGACGACCAGGTCGGCGACCCCGTCGCCGTTGAAGTCGTCGGCCGCCGACGTGGCCGCGCTCGCCGTGGGGGCGAGGGTGAGGGACAGGCCCGCGGCTGCCGAGGCGACCGCCAGGGCAACGGCCAAGGTGCGTGTGCGCAAGATGGCTCCAGTTCGGAGAACAGGTGAGGCGTGGGGGGCCACTTGCACGACGGACCGGGTGGGGCGGGGGTTGTGCCCCGGCCCCGAACGACCCCGGTTCATTCACCCGCGCTTCACAACTGGCGCACGGAGCGGGATGCGGACGTCAGTCCGTGCGCCCCGCCTTGAGGGACGTGACGAACGACGTCCAGGCCGGGGCCGTGACGGTCAGCACCGGGCCGTGCGGCACCTTGGAGTCACGGACGGGGACGACGGCGGTGTGGGCGTCGCAGACCTCCACGCAGTTGCCGCCGTCGCCATTGCTGTAGCTGCTCTTGCGCCAGCGGGCGGCGCCGGGGAAGTCCTCGGCGACCTCCAGGCAGTCGCCGCCCGTTCCGTTGCTGTAGCTGCTCTTGCGCCAGACGGCCATGCTCAAGTCAGTTCCATTGCTTGCCATTTCTGTCATCCTCAGCCGCTCGCTCAATCAGGGCCAGGGACGCCTCCAGAGGCAGTGCGGCGGCCCTGAGCCGATCGTATGCCTTGCGGTACTGCTTCACGAGGGCCGGATCGTCGATGGTGTCGCCGCTGTACTGCGACTCCGTGTAGACCAGGGGTGGGGCATCGGAGAAGGTCATGACCATGGCCGTGCCCAGCATGAGCGGGTGCGGGCCGCAGTTCCACGGAAGGATCTGAGTGACGATTCGGTGGCGCCGCGCCAGTTCCGTGACGCGCTGCCACTGTTCGGCGTTCTGCTCCGGCGGCAGGATCGGCTGACGCAGCAGCGACTCGGGGAGGATCACCCAGTATTCCGGCGTCTTGTGGTTGTCCTCGAACAGCCGGGCCCGCGTAAGCCTGGCGGACACCTTCTCCTCCACCTCCTCGTCCGGCGCCAGTGGATGCGCCGACCGGGTCACCGCCCGCGCGTACGCATCCGTCTGCAACAACCCCGGGATCAGCGTCGGAGACCACTCCTCAATGGTCTCCGCGTGCTTCTCCGCCTCCAGCACCCGCTCGAAGTAACTGGCGTGCCCCCGCCGTTTCGCCCTCCGCACGTCCTCGCACCGCCGCCGGAAGAACCCGTCCGTGCCGAGCACGCGGTCCACGTGCTCGGCGAGTTCCGCCGGCATGCGGCGCGTGCCGCGTTCGATCTCGCTGAGGTGGCTCGGGCCGTAGAAGCTGCCCTCGACGAGCTGCTGGAGGGTGAGTCCCGCCTCCTCCCGTTTCCAGCGCAACTCGCTGCCGTAGAAGGTCGGGACGCCCGTCGATCCGTCGATGTCCTTGCGCTGCCCCATCGTTCACCGTCCTTGGTGTGCCGTTACCGCCCGCTCCCCCGGCGTTCCCCCGCCCCTACCAACTCCCGAACCGCATACGTGCAGTTCAGGGCCGGGATGCCGAAGTGCTGTCACGCTACGCCGACCGGCGGCACAGTGTGAGCAGTTCGTCACACAGCGCACTGGAAGGTGTGAACCACCCATGCACAGCCCCTCCGAAGCCGACGCCTGCGCCGAGGAACTGCGGGCGGCGCTCGCCGCGCACGGCATCACGCTGCCGTCCCTCGGCGTCGACCTGCCGCTCTTCGCCTCCCGCTGCCCGACCCGCCCGCTGATCACGCTCGGCAACTGCAACCTGCTGACCGCCCAGGCCCTGACGGCCGCTCTCCGCAAGGGGGCCGAGTGATGCGGCCGGTGACGACGCTGGAGCTGCTCGCGACCCCGGCCGAGGTGTCCGGCGTGCGGCGGGCGCTGCGCGCGTACGGCACCGACGTCCAGCTGTGCGCGAGTGAACTGGTCACCAACGTGATCCAGCACCTCGGCGAGGGGGTTCCCGTCACCGTCCGCGTCCTGCGGGACGGTGACGGACGGACGCGCCTGGAGGTGACCGATCCCGACCCGCGCGCGCTGCCCGTGCTGCGGGCGGCGGTGGCCGACGAGGACGAGTCGGGGCGGGGGCTCGCGCTGCTCGAGGCGCTGACGCTGAGGTGGGGCGTGGCGCAGGGGCCCGACGGCAAGACCGTGTGGTGCGAGCTGGCAGCGCGGGCGGGGGAAGGGAGCGGGGCCCCGGGACGTGGGCCGGTGTCGGTCGCGTCCGTTTGAATGGCGGCCATGGACGTCATGGAGAAGCCGGGTGTGCCGGAGCTGCTGTCGGCCGTGCACCGGCTGACCGCCCAGCGGGCGGGCGAGCCGGTGTGCGGGACGAGGGGGCACTCCCCGGGGCACACGTGCCTGGTGCCGCCGGCGGGGGTCGGTCTGCCGGACCTTCAGGAGGCGGTCGGCTCCCGGTTCGGGGAGCCGCGCGGCCTCGTCGCGGGCGGGTCCGTCGACCCGGCGGCGAGCGCGCGGAGCGGGCTGCCGCTCCTGACGCCGTTCGGCGGGCGGGTCGTCGAGATGCGGGCGTGGGCGTACGGGGACCGGTGGATCGGCTGCGGTACGGCACGGGCCGCGGACGGTGACGTCCGGCCCGTGGTGCTCGTCGCGGCACGGGAGGATCCGGCGGCGGGCATGCCGGAGCCGGCGTCCTGGGTGGAGCGGATCGTCGCCGTCACCGGATGGGACACGCCCCGGGTGCGTACGGTCGACTGGGCGGCGGTCGAGGCCCGGCTCGGGACCGCGCTGCCGGGCGACTACAAGCGGCTCGTCGAGATCTTCGGCGGGGAGGGCGCCTTCGACGGTTTCCTGCGCCTCCAGGTCCCCGACGCGCCCTCCGCCGGCTCGGACATCGTGCGGCACACCGAGTGGCTGGGCGAGTGGGCCCGTACGCGGGGCGGCGGACTCTGGGAGCCGTACCCGGTGTACCCGGCTCCCGGCGGGGTGCTCCAGTGGGCGGGCACCGAGCAGGCGGACCAGGTGTACTGGCTCACCGACGGTCCCGACCCGGACAGGTGGCCCGTGCTGGCGCAGGAGGACGTCCCCGACTCGTGGCGGCGGTTCGACGGCTCGACCGGCGAGTTCGTGCACCGCCTGCTCACGGACCCGGGCCACCCGTTCTCGACGGCCCGCCACTTCGACGTCCACTGGTACCAGAGCTACGGCACGCCGTCCTGAGGACGTACGCCCGCCGCGGGGTCCCGGCCGGCGCGGCAGCCGTCCCGCGTACCGGTGCCGGTGCTCGGCCGTCCAGGACCGGGCCGAACCCGCCCTGACGGGCGGAGTGGCTGATTCCTGTTGCGTACCGGTATCACGCGGACACCGTCCGTTCACCGGGCCCGCCGGGGAACGTTGGATTCCGGCGGGATGCTCCGCACGTGAGACGCATCGTGGGAATCGTCCTCGCGGTCCTGCTGATCGGTGGCGTGGTGGCCGCCGTCGTCGCGGGCCGGGACAGCGGGGAGACGGGCACGGCAACGAAGACCGTGCGGATGGTGATCGGATCGGAGAAGGCCGAGTTCTTCGCCGATCCCGACGTGGTGAAGGCCCTCGCCGCCAAGGGCTACACCGTCGAGGCCGAGACCTCCGGGTCCTGGGCCATGGAAGGGCTGGACCTCGCCGGGTACGACCTGGCGTTCCCGTCCAGCCGGGCACCCGCCGCCGAACTGGCCGAGAAGCACGGGGTGCGGGGCATCCTGCCGCGCCCGTTCTACTCGCCGCTCGTCGTCGTGTCCCGCCGCGGTGCCGCCGAGGTGCTCGCCGCGAACGGGCTGGTGGTACTCGACGGGAAGAACCCGGGCACGCTGAGGATGGGCGCCTACCTCGACGCGGCCGGGCGCGACCGCACCTGGCAGCAGCTCGACGGGGCCGAGAAGTACGGGGAGCTGACCGGCACCCTCTACATCTCCAGCACCGACCCGGAGACCTCCAACTCAGGTGCGCTGTACCTGGCCGCCGCCTCCTACGTCGCCAACGGCGGCAAGGTGGTGGCGAGTGACGCCGAGGTCGGGCGCACCACTCCCCTGCTGCGCAAGCTGGTCAGTGTCCAGGGCGCCCAGCAGTCCAGCACGGACGCCGCGTTCCGGGACTTCGTCAGCGGGGCCGGCAACCCGCTCGTCCTGGTCTACGAGTCCCAGGTCGCCACACTCCTGGAGGAGCAGCAGAACGCCGACGACCTCGTCGTCCTCTACCCGGACACCACGGTCAACAGTGACCACACGGTGGTCCCGCTCACCGGGGCCGGCCGGGAGGTCGCCGACCTCCTCGGCAGCGACCCGACCCTGCGGAGGCTGGCCGTCCGGCACGGTTTCCGCCCGCAGGGCGACGTCGCCGAGTTCGCGGCGGCCGCCGTGGGCCGCACCGCCTATCTCAAGCAGCGACTGACCGGCGTCCGCCAGGCGCCCGTGCCCACCTCCGCGGTGCTGCACGAACTGGCGCGACGGGCGCGCGGATAAGGGGGGCACCACCAAGTGAGCACCACAGACGGCGACTTCATCCTCACGCCGCCCGAGGCCGTGACGCCCGTGCCGCGGGAGAGGGCCGGCGGACTCGTGCCGGTCGACGAGCAGGTCCGCGCCGACATGACCGCCAGGGCCGCCGCGTACGTCGAGGGCCTGGCCGCGCTGGACGCCCGCTCGCCCGAGTTCGCCGGGAAGGTCGGCGAGATCACGGCGCTGGGGGCCGGTGAGATGCGCGCCGCGGCCGCGCAGTCCAACCGCATGCTGGACCGCACGGTCCGCAGCCTGCCGGACAAGGGCGGCGACGCCCAGTCCAAGGTGGCCGGCTCGCTGGTCGAACTGCGGCGCGTGGTCGAGGACCTGGACCCGCGGGACCTGCCCGCGGGCAAGGGCCGCAAGCTCCTGTCCCGGCTGCCGGGCGGCAACCGGCTGCGCGACCACGTCGCCAAGTACGCCTCCGCGCAGAGCACCCTGAACGGCATCGTGGGCTCCCTGCGGGGCGGCCAGGACGAACTGCGCCGCGACAACGCCGCGCTCCAGACCGAACGGGTCCGCCTGTGGGAGACCATGGGCAAGCTCCAGGAGTACGTGGTGCTGACCGGGGCCCTGGACACCGCGGTCGAGACGCACATCGCGGACGTCGGCGCCACCGACCCCGCGCAGGCCGACTCGCTCCGCGCCGACGTCCTCTTCCCCGTCCGGCAGAAGCACCAGGACCTGCTCACCCAGCTCGCGGTGTGCGCGCAGGGCTACCTCGCCATGGACGTCGTACGCCGCAACAACGACGAGCTGATCAAGGGCGTGGACCGGGCGGCCACCACCACCGTGTCGGCGCTGCGGATCTCCGTGATGCTGGCGTCCGCGCTCGACCACCAGAAGAAGGTCGTCGAGCAGGTCGACGCGCTGCGCGGCACCACCGAGGACCTGATCCGGGGCAACGCGGAGATGCTGGCCACGCAGGGCGGGGAGATCCAGCGGATCGCCGCCGACCCGGCGGTCGGCGCGGAGACCCTGCGCTCCGCGTTCCAGCAGATCTACCGCACCCTCGACGCCATCGACACCTACAAGGTGCAGGCGACCGAGGCGATGGCGGCGACGGTGGAGAACCTGACCTCCGAACTCCGGCACGCGAGCACGTACCTGGAGCGCAGCCGGTCGCAGGGCGCGCTGGAAGGAGGCCTCGGATGAGACGACGGACCCTGACCGCGCTGCTCGCCGCCACCGCGGCGCTGCTGAGCGCGTGCACCGCCGCACCGGAGCGGGACGAGGACCCCCACGCCGCCGAGCCGGGCACCCTGCGGGTGCTCGCCTCCAGCGAACTCAGCGACATGACACCGGTCTTCGAGCGGGTCGAGAAGGACACCGGGGTCACGCTCCGGCCGACGTACATCGGCACCCTCGACGCGGTGGACATGCTGGCCACGGGGAAGACGGACGGCCGCTACGACGCCGTGTGGCTGTCCTCCAACGACTATCTGCGGCTGCGCCCCGAGGCGGCCGCGAAGGTCGTCTCCGAGACACCGGTGATGTCCAGCCCGGTCGCCGTCGGCGTCCGGCCGGCCACCGTGGAGAAGCTGGGCTGGACGCCGGACGACGTCACCTGGGCGCAGGTCGAGCGGGCCGTGCGGGACGGGCGGCTCACCTACGGCATGACCGACCCGGCCCGCTCCAACTCCGGTTTCTCCACGCTGGTCGCCGTCGCCTCGGCGCTGTCCGGCGCCCAGTCCGCGCTCACCGACGCGGACGTGGCGAAGGCGGCACCGCGGATGAAGGACTTCTTCCGGGGCCAGGAGCTGACCTCGGGCTCCTCGGGCTGGCTGGCGGGCGCGTACGCCCGGCGCGGCGACGTCGACGCGCTGCTCAACTACGAGTCGGTGCTCGAAGGGTTCAAGAACCTGACCGTGATCCGTCCGAAGGACGGCGTGGTCACCGCCGACTACCCGCTCTCCTCCCTCGCCTCCACCGGCCCCGCCGCCCGCGAGGACGTGCGCCGGGTCACCGAGGCGCTGCGCACGGACGCCGTGCAGCGGCTGATCACCGACCACACGCACCGCCGCCCGGTCGTCGCCTCGGTGCCGCCCGCCGCCGGGCTGGACACGGACCGGCGACGCGAACTGCCGTTCCCGGGCAGCCGTTCCGTCGCCGACGGGCTGCTCGACGCCTACGAGAACGAGCTGCGCCGCCCCTCGCGGACGGTGTACGTCCTCGACACGTCCGGGTCGATGGAGGGCGACCGCCTGGACCGGCTCAAGCAGGCCCTCACCGGCCTCACCAGCGACTTCCGCGACCGCGAGGAGGTCACGCTGATGCCGTTCGGCTCGGCCGTCAAGAGCGTGCGCACCCATGTCGTGCGGCCCGAGGACCCGCAGGCGGGACTGTCCGCGATCCGCGCCGACACCGCCCGGCTCACGGCCGAGGGCGAGACCGCGATCTACACGTCGCTGCGCACGGCGTACGACCACCTCGGCGACGGCGGGGACGCCTTCACCTCGGTCGTGCTGATGACGGACGGCGAGAACACCGCGGGCGACGGGCCCGCCGACTTCACCTCCTTCCACCGGGGCCTGACCGGCGAACGGCGGGACATCCCCGTCTTCCCGATCCTGTTCGGCGACTCCGACCGCACGGAGCTGGAGGGCATCGCCGAGCTGACCGGCGGCCGGCTCTTCGACGGGCGGGGCTCGCTCGACGGCGCCTTCGAGGAGATCCGTGGCTACCAGTAGGGCGATGGCGTACCTGGAGTCCCGCAAGAACCTCGCCGGGAGCGCGGGCGGACTCGCGGGGCTGGTGCTGACGTTCACCGGGGTGGCGGGACCGTACTGGCCGGTCGTGGTGGCCGGGCTGTACGGGGCGGGCGCGCTGGTCGCCCCGCCGGAGCGTCCGGCGCCGCCCGCCTTCCCCAGCCCGTCCGAGCAGCTCGACGAGGTGCGCGCCGACCTCACCGCCCTACGGGCCTACCTCGCGGACGTCGACCTGCCGCCGGACGCGGCCGGCGCGCTCGACGGGCTGACGGAGCTGCTGGCCGCGCTGCTCGACCCCGGCTGGAGCGGCGAACTCCTCGCCCAGGACCCGGAGGGCGTGCACGTGCTGGCCCGCACGGTCCGCCGGGACCTGCCGGAAGCCGTCGACAGCTACGTACGGACCCGGTGGTGGACCCGGATGGCGCCCGGCGGGACCTCCCCCGAACGCCATCTCGTGCGCCAGCTCGGCCTGCTGCGCACGGAGGCCGAACGGCTGGCGGAGGTCCTCCGCGAGACGGAGTCCCGCCGCCAGGAGTCCCACACCCGCTACCTGGAGGACCGGGGCCCGGCGGCCGGGGGCGGCGGCACCGCCGTCTGACACCCCCCGCCGCCGCCGGTCAGTAGGGCTGGACCAGGGCGTGGGCGGCGCCGGGGACGCCGATCGCGAGGAGTTCGTCCTCCTCGGGGGTCGTCGCGCCGCCCGTCTCCTGCTTGAGCACCGCGCGGGACAGGGCCTGCACCCACAGGGCGCGGGGCCGCCGCCGCTCCTCCCAGGCGGCGAGGGCCGCCGGGACCTCGCCGTGCGCGTCCAGCGACTCGGCGAGCACGACCGCGTCCTCGACGGCCATCGCCGCGCCCTGCGCGAGCTGCGGGGCGCTCGCGTGGGCGGCGTCACCGGCCAGCACCACCCGGCCCACGTGCCAGGGCGCGTCCACGGTCACCTGGGAGATCCGGGAGTACACGACGGCCGCGGGATCGGTGGCGGTGGCGAGCGCCTCGGCGACCGGACCGGAGAACATCGTCAGCCGCCCGGCCAGCTGCTCGTGCGCGCGCTCCGGGTCCGGCCGGAAGCCGGGGTCCTCCGCGAACACCGCGCCCAGGTACATCGAGTCGTCCGTGATGGGCGTGAGCAGCGCCTTCGCCTCCTGCCCCGCGGTGGCCATCACCACCCCGCGCACCTGCGGCAGACGCGGCACCGTGACCCGCCAGTTGGCGAAGCCGGTGTACTCGGGGGTGAAGCGGTCGCCGTACAGGCGGGTGCGCAGCGGGGAGCCGATGCCGTCGAAGCCGACCACCAGGTCCCAGCGGCCCGAGGAGCCGTCCGAGAGGGTGACGTCGACGCCGGAGCCGTCGTCGGTGAGGTCCGTGACCGTGGCGGAGAACCGTATCCTCGCGCCGGCCGCCACGGCAGCGGCACCGAGCACCCGGGCGAGCGCCGGGCGGGGGATGCCGTTGCCGGGGGGAACGTCGCCCATGCGGGGCTGCGGGACGCGGGCCAGCGTCGTGCCCGCCGGGTCGGCGATGGTCAGGACCTCCCACGCGAACCCGGCCGCCAGGCACTCGTCGAGCACGCCGATCTCCCGCATCACGTGCAGCGCGTTGGACGGCTGGATGATGCCCACGCCCAGCGCCTCCAGCTCGCCGCGGAGTTCGGCGACCTCCACGGTGTGGCCGCGCCGGGCCAGCGCGGTGGCGAGGGTGAGTCCGCCGATGCCGCCGCCGTGAACGAGGACGCGCAGCTGTGGGGCCATGTCAGGTCTCCGGGAGGGTGTCGGGAGGAGGGGGCGGGCGTGCGAGGGGGTCAGGCGGCCGGCGCGTTCAGGCGGTGCAGGTGGTCGACCAGGGCGAGCAGCGTCTCCTTGCCGTAGGCGCGCTCGCGGACGTCGCCGATGAGCAGCGGCACGTGCGGGTCGAGGTCGAGGGCCGCCCTGATCTCGTCGGGCGTACGGGTGTTGCGGCCGTGGAAGCAGTTGATGGCCACCACGAACGGGATGCGCCGGCTCTCGAAGAAGTCGATCGAGGCGAAACTGCTGTCCAGGCGGCGGGTGTCGGCGATGACCACACCGCCGAGCGCCCCGTGGACCAGGTCGTTCCACATGAACCAGAAGCGTTCCTGGCCCGGTGTGCCGAAGAGGTAGACGACCAGGTCGTCGTTGATCGTGATGCGTCCGAAGTCCAGCGCGACCGTGGTGGTCTCCTTGTCGCCGACCCCGGCGAGGTCGTCGACGCCGATGCTGGCCCGCGTCATGTACTCCTCGGTGTGCAGCGGCGCGACCTCGCTGACCGCGCCCACCAGGGTGGTCTTGCCGACGCCGAAGCCGCCCGCGACGAGGATCTTGAGGGCGGCGGGCGCCGCCTGACTGGTGATCATGTTTCTACAGTCTCCGGAGTCCGTCACGAACGGCGGCCAGCAGGGTCGGGTCGATGCCGCCCGCGGCCCAGGCCACCGTGATCGGCGCCCGCGCGGTGAGCAGGCCCTGGCCGACCAGGTCGGCCAGCAGGATCTTGGTCACCGACACGGCGAGGTCGAGATCGGCGGCGACCTCGGCGACCGCCGCGGGCTGCCGGCAGCGCTGCAGGATCCGGCGGTGCTCCGGCTGGAGCCTGCCCGGCCGCACCGGCGCCCCGTGCTCGTCGCGCGGGTCCTCCACGGTCGTGAGCACGGTGATGAGGGTCAGGTCGTCGCGTGCGGGAGCGGTGCGGCCCCGGGTGATGGTGTACGGGCGCACCATGTTCCCCGCGGCGTCCTCCCCCGCCTCGTCGTCCTCCCATCCCGGGTTCACGCGCCGGTTCCCTGCCCCGTGCCGAAGGCGTCGAAGCCGCCGCGGGCCGCCGTGCCGAGCTTCTGCCCGACCTGCTGCACCAGGTTGTGCATGGCCAGCGACATCACCTCCGCGTCGACCTCCTGGGAGGCGACCACGGCCAGGTGGGTGCCCTGTCCGGCCGCGATGATGAAGAGCCACAGGTCGGCGAGTTCGACGATGACCTGGTGGACGGAACCGCCGTCGAAGAGCTGCCCCACTCCGCGGGCCAGGCTCTGCTGGCCGGTGCAGATGGCCGCCAGCCGCTCGGCGTCGGCGCGCGCGATGCTCTGCGAATGGCTCACGACCAGGCCGTCGTCGGACAGCAGGACCGCGTTCCTGGTCTCGGCGACCGAGTCCACGAGGCCGTCGAGCAGCCAGTCCAGGTCCTGGTGGGTCGCGGTGGTACGTGTCATGACTCTTCTTCTTCTCTCATCGGGGGACGGGGGGCGCCGGCGGGGGGCGGCGTCGGGATCCTCCCCTCCCGGGCGGCGCGCGACCGGCGCTGGAACGCGCCGATCGTCGCCCCGGCGCGGCGGGGGGCGGGGCGGGGGGCGGGGCGCAGCAGCGGGTCGTCCTGCCAGCGGGGAGGCCGGGGCGGCGGGGGCCCGGTCGTGGTGTCGACGCGCAGTTCGTCGACCAGGTTGGCCTGCCGCACGCGCCGCGGCAGGGGGGCCTCGTCGTCGGTCAGCGCACCGCCGTCGGAGGCGTGCTGCGGGACGGCACGGGGCGCGGTGGGGGCGGGCGGGTAGGCGGCGGGTTCCGGTGCGGTGGGGGCGGGCGGATAGGCGGCGGGCTGCGGTGCGGTGCCGGGCGAGTAGGCGGCGGGGCCGGTGCCGTACGGCGCGGAGTCCGTCCCGTGGTACGGCGCGGAGTCCGTCCCGTGGTACGGCGCGGAGTCCGTCCCGTGGTACGGCGCGGGGTGGGTGCCGTAGGGGGTGGGGTCGGTGCCGTAGGGGGTGGTGGCGTTCTCGTAGGGGGTGGCGTTCTCGTAGGGCGCGGGGTCGGACCCGTAGGGCGCGGGGTCGGACCCGTAGGCGTTCCCGTGCTCGTACGGCATCTGCGGCGTGCCCGGGGTCCCCGGCGCCTCCTGTGCCGGGCGCGGGGGGTGCTGTTCGCGGGACCCGGCCGGGATCAGCGCCGTGATTTCGGCCATCGCCCGCCCCTGCACCCGTACCGGCAGCGGCTCCTCGGCGACGGGCGCGGGAGCGGCCGGGGCCGGGGCGGGCTCCGGGTCCGGGGCGAGCGAGGGCACCGCCACCGGGCCCTGCTGCGGTGCGGGGACGATGAGTTCGGCCGGGACGAGCACGACCACGCGCGTACCGCCGAACGCGGACGCGCGGAACTCCACCCGCAGCCCGTACTGGTGCGTCAGACGCGCCACCACGTGCAGGCCCAGGCGGATGTCGTCGGAGTGGGCCAGCACGTCGAGCCGGTGCGGACGGGCCATCAGCTCGTTGGCCGCGGCCAGCGCCTCGGACTCCATGCCCAGGCCGCGGTCCTCGATCTCGATGGCCAGACCGCGGCTCACCTCGGCCGCCCTGACCTCGACCGGGCTCGGCGGGCGGGAGAACGTCAGAGCGTTCTCGATCAGTTCGGCCAGCACGTGCGTGACCGGACCGACGGCCCGGGCCGCCAGCCAGGGCCCGCCCTCCTGGTCCAGCACCACCCGCCGGTAGTCCTGCACCTCGCCCTGCGCCGAGCGCATCACGTCCAGCAGGGCGACCGGCTTGCGCCACCGCCGGTGCGGGGTGCCGCCGGCCAGGATGACCAGGTTCTCCTCGTAACGCCGCAGGCGGGCGGTGAGGTGGTCGAGGTCGAAGAGGCCGTCGAGGACCTCCGCGTCCTCGTGGCGGCGCTCCATCTCGTCGAGCTTCTTCAGCTGCTGCCCGATCAGCTGCTGGGTGCGGCGGGCGATGCGTTGCAGCAGCCGCTCGAACCCGCGGTGCTGGTCGGCCTGCTTGACGGCGGCCTGGAGGGCGCTGGTGCGGGCGAGGTTGAGCGCCGTACCGAGCCGGGTCAGTTCGTCGTCGGCGCGGCCGGTGCCTTCGTGCGCGACGGCCTTCGCCTCGGCCTCGACGTCGATCCGCTCGCCCTGCGCGAGCCGCTCCACGACGTCGGGCAGGGCCGCCTCCAGCATCTCTGCCTGCTCCTGGAGGCTGCCGATGCGCAGGCGGAGGCTGCGGGTGAGGCGCCACGTCGTCCAGATCACGGCGACGACGGCGGCGAGACCGACGGCGGTGGTGAGCACCATCCTGAGCAGCAGCGCCATCACACTGGCCTTGCCCTGCTCGTTCACCAGCGCGGTCCGGTGTTCGAGGAGTTCCTCGATGTCCGGGGTGAGGGCGTCCATCGCGGCGCGCCAGGTCTTCCGGTCGGCGTCCAGGGTGACCCGGCCACCCGCGTCGGGCTCGTCGGCGGCCAGCACCGCCTCCTCCACGCCGGTCTTGTCCTTCCAGGCCGCGCTGCCGGTGATCCGCTTCCACAGGGCGCGCTCGTCGGCGGGCAGTTCGGGCGCGACCTTCACGGTGCCGAGGAACGACTGCGCCTCGACCGCCTCACGGACCTGCCGGACCTCGCCGGGGCTCAGCGCGCCCGCGCCCCAGCCGCGGGCCAGCAGCGCGTCCGAGCGGGAGATCATCTCCTTGGTCCAGAACAGGTCGACGAGCGGCTGGGAGAGCACGGTGATCCGGCCGTTGTCGACCTGGCTGAGGGAGGTGAACAGCTCCAGGTCGACGGCGATCAGGTCGGTGTAGTACCGGTACACCGCCGCCTGCTGGTCCTCGTCGCCGCTGTCGACCAGGGAGCGCTGCGCGGGCAGCCGGTCGATCGCCTCGCGTGCCCGGCCGACCGCCTCCCGGACCTTCCGGGGCGCGTTGCCGGCCGCGGACAGGTCGTCCGACAGGGCCCTGAAGTCGTCCACCGCCTCGTCGGTCGACGTGCGCTGCCGGGCCAGCGCCTCGGCCGCGCCGTCCTCTCCGGCGAGCACCTCGGCGCTGAGGCGGCGCTCCTCCTGGAGGTTGTAGTAGACGATGTTCGACGGGTTCCCGGCCTTCTCCGCCAGCAGCCCCTGGTCGGCCTGGCGCTGGAAGTCGAGATAGGTCTGGCCGCTGGTGACGGCCCACAGGGCGATCAGCGCGATGCCGGGGACGAACGCCAGGACGAGGAGGGCCGTCCGCAACGACATGCTCGTCGAGATGGGCTTTCTGGCACGCGAGCGCAGGACGGACTCCCTCGGACGGACCGGCTTCACAACCGGACGGTTTCAATCACACATGATGCAGCGCGCATATTAGTCACACCGGGCGTTCGATTACCCCCGGTGGGATGACGTCAGAGAGCGTTCACCTCGGGGCACTTCGGGCATCACCGCCCGGACCGATCCGCTCCCCGGCATTCCGACACAACGGCCGAGCGCTCCAGCCGGCCCGGTCGGGCGGCTGGAGCGCTCGGTCACCCGTGGCCCGTTCGTGAGAGCCCGCGGAGGCGGGCCGGGCCGGGGAAGGCGGGCCGGATCCGGTCACCGCGGTACCCGTCGGGGCGGACGGGAGGGCGGCGACGGGACCGCCCCGCACGCCGTTGTGCGGGGTCCCGCCGGTGTGTTCCGCGGCCGGCCGTGACGATCGCAGGTCAGGGCATCCCATCCAACCGGCCGCGGGGTCTGTGAGGGGGCGGTCAGCCCAGGCGCCGCACCAGCGCGTGGTACTGGTCCCACAGCTCCTTGGGCGTGTGGTCGCCGAAGGTGTTCAGGTGGTCGGGGACCAGGGACGCCTCCTCGCGCCACACGTCCTTGTCGACGGTGAGCAGGAAGTCCAGGTCGGCGTCGGAGAGGTCCAGGCCGTCGGTGTCCAGCGCGCCCTTGGCCGGCAGCACGCCGATCGGGGTCTCGACGCCCTCCGCCCGGCCCTCCAGTCGCTCCACGATCCACTTCAGGACGCGGGAGTTCTCACCGAAGCCGGGCCAGACGAACCGGCCCGCGTCGTCCTTGCGGAACCAGTTGACGTAGTAGATCCTCGGCAGCTTCGACGGGTCCTTGTCCTTGGCCACGTCGATCCAGTGCGCCATGTAGTCGCCCATGTTGTAGCCGCAGAACGGCAGCATGGCGAACGGGTCGCGGCGCAGCTCGCCGACCTTGCCCTCGGCGGCGGCGGTCTTCTCGGAGGCCACGTTGGCGCCGAGGAAGACGCCGTGGTTCCAGTCGAAGGACTCCGTCACCAGCGGTACGGCGCTGGCGCGGCGCCCGCCGAAGAGGATCGCCGAGATCGGCACGCCCTTGGGGTCCTCCCACTCGGGCGCGATGATCGGGCACTGGGCGGCCGGGGTGGTGAAGCGGGCGTTGGGGTGGGCGGCGGGGGTGCCGGACTCGGGGGTCCAGTCGTTGCCCTTCCAGTCCGTGAGGTGGGCCGGGGTCTCCTCGGTCATGCCCTCCCACCACACGTCGTTGTCGTCGGTGAGGGCGACGTTGGTGAAGACGGAGTTGCCCCAGAGGGTCTTCATGGCGTTGGCGTTGGTGTGCTCGCCGGTGCCGGGCGCGACGCCGAAGAAACCGGCCTCGGGGTTGATGGCGTACAGGCGGCCGTCCTCGCCGAAGCGCATCCAGGCGATGTCGTCGCCGATCGTCTCGACCGTCCAGCCGGAGATCGTGGGCTCCAGCATGGCGAGGTTGGTCTTGCCGCAGGCGGACGGGAAGGCGGCGGCGACGTACTTGGACTCCCCCTGCGGCGGGGTGAGCTTCAGGATGAGCATGTGCTCGGCCAGCCAGCCCTCGTCGCGGGCCATGACGGAGGCGATGCGCAGGGCGTAGCACTTCTTGCCGAGCAGGGCGTTGCCGCCGTAGCCGGAGCCGTAGGACCAGATCTCGCGGTCCTCGGGGAAGTGGGAGATGTACTTGGTCCGGTTGCAGGGCCAGGGGACGTCCTCCTGGCCGGGCTCCAGCGGGGCGCCGACCGAGTGCACGGCCTTGACGAAGAAGCCGTCGTCGCCCAGCTCGTCCAGGACCGGCCGGCCCATGCGGGTCATGGTGCGCATGGAGACGGCGACGTACGCCGAGTCGGTGATCTCGACGCCGATGGCGGACAGCGGCGAGCCGAGGGGGCCCATGCAGAAGGGCACCACGTACAGGGTGCGGCCCTTCATGGAGCCGCGGAAGACGCCCCGCTCGCCCCGGAAGATCTCCCGCATCTCGGCGGGGGCCTTCCAGTGGTTGGTCGGGCCGGCGTCCTCCTCCTTCTCGGAGCAGATGAAGGTCCGGTCCTCGACGCGGGCGACGTCGGTGGGGTCGGAGGCGGCGTAGTAGGAGTTCGGGCGCTTGACCGGGTCCAGTTTCCGGAAGGTGCCCTTGGCGACGAGCTCCTCGCACAGGCGCTCGTACTCGGCTTCCGAGCCGTCGCACCAGACCACCCGGTCCGGCTGCGTCAGGTCTGCGATCTCGTTGACCCAGGAGATCAGTCCCTGGTGAGTGGTGGGGACGCCGGGTTCCGCGATGTCGCGCGCCACGATTGCTCCTAAATGAGGGGTTTTTTGTTGGGAGGCCCCGTGGGGGCTGCGACCCGGATGCTTCACGGTGGAATCCCTGGCGCTCATCCGGTGCCGACCGCACTCATTTGATCATCCGACGAGAGCGCCCATCTGTCCAGAGGACCGCACAAGTGAGCAACGTGACGATGACCACGGTTTCTCGCGGCGCTTTACGTGCACGTTGCGTATACCTTGTGGTCTCTTTGCGTGACGATGCGGCGAAGAGGTGGCGGACGGGCGTGAGATGATGGCCACTTCGCGTGCCCAATTGCTCGGTCCGATCCGTAACTTACGGTTCCGTAGGTACGATGCGAGACATGACTGCGTTCGCCCCCGACGCGCCCACGGACCCGCCGGCCGACGGCCGCGGTCCCGTCGCGACCTCCCTGCCGCACCCGGTCAAGCCCAAGCTGCGCGGCTGGCTGCACCTCGGCATGTTCCCCGCCGCCCTGGTGGCCGGGCTGGTGCTGACCGCCTTCGCGGACTCGCCCCGGGGACGCCTGGCCTGCGGGGTATACGCCCTCACGGCCTGCCTGCTGTTCGGCGTGAGCGCGCTGTACCACCGGGGCGACTGGAGCCCCCGCATGGACGGGGTGCTGCGCCGCCTCGACCACGCCAACATCTTCCTGATCATCGCGGGCACCTACACCCCGCTGACGATCCTGCTGCTGCCGCACTCCACGGGCCGCTGGCTGCTGTGGGGCATCTGGGCGGCGGCCGCCGCCGGGATCGTCTTCCGGGTCTTCTGGGTCGGCGCCCCCCGCTGGCTCTACACGCCCTGCTACATCGCGATGGGCTGGGCGGCCGTCTTCTTCCTCCCCGACTTCCTGCGCACCGGCGGCATCGCCGTCCTGGTCCTGGTGGTCGTCGGCGGCCTGCTCTACAGCGCGGGCGGGGTGATCTACGGCCTCAAGAAGCCCAACCCGTCACCGCGCTGGTTCGGCTTCCACGAGGTCTTCCACTCCTTCACCCTGGCCGCGTTCATCGCGCACTACGTCGGGATCTCCCTGGTGGCGTACCAGCACGCGTAGGGGCCGGACGCGTACGGGGGCCGCGTAAGGGCCGCACGCCGGGTGGCCGGACGCTCGGTGGCCGGACGCGCGGTGGCCGAGAATGGCCGTCATGAAGGCCGCACGCTCCCCCCTCATGCCCGCCGGCCCCGCCCGCCCGGGGCTGCGCGAGCGGAAGAAGACCAAGACCCGTGAGGCGATCCGCGAGGCGACCTTCGCGCTGATCGGGGAGCGGGGGTACGACGCCGTGACGATCGAGCGGATCGCCGAGCGCGCCGAGGTGTCGCCCTCGACCGTCCTGCGGTACTTCCCCGCCAAGGAGGACATCGTCCTCACGGACGCGTACGACCGGCCCCTGCTCTCCGCCCTCGCCGAGCGGCCCGCCGACGAGCCGTGGCCGGCGTCGGTCCGGCACGCGCTGCACCGGGCCGTCGGCCTCGCCCTGGCCGAGCAGCCGGAGACCACGCTGCTGCGGGCGCGGCTGCTGCTGGAGGTGCCCGCGGTGCGCTCGCGGATGCTGGAGAGCCTGTCGGCCACCGGCCGCGTGCTCGCCCGGGACCTCGCCGCGCGCACCGGGCTGGACCCGGACGGCCTGGAGGTGCGGGTGCGCGCCACGTCCCTCCTGTGCGGTCTGCTGGAGGCCGCGACGTACTGGGCCGAACACGGCCGCGCCGACGACCTCCCCGGCCTCGTCGACCGGACCCTCGACATCCTCGGACACGGCCTGCCGGAGCCGTCCCCCACCCGCCCGGCGGACCACGCCCCCTGAGCCGCGAAAAGCGTGGGGCCGCCGGTGGGGGGCGTGCCATGCTTGGGCGGGTGAACGGTCCCGAGATCCACGTCGAGTTCGACCCCGAGCTGCTGCTCTTCGTCCCCCAGGCCCGGCCCACGGGCGCCACGAAGACCGCCACCGACGGTGTCTCCACCCTCGGCCATGTCGTCGAGTCCCTCGGCGTCCCGCTGACCGAGGTGGGCGCGCTGCTCGTGGACGGCCGCGAGGTGCCCGCCGGCCACGTCCCCGGCGCCGGCGAGTCGGTGACCGTACGCGCCGTCGCACACCCCCAGCAGGTGCCGGGCGCCCCCCTGTGCTTCCTGCTCGACGTGCACCTCGGCACGCTGGCCCGCCGGCTGCGGCTGCTGGGCGTGGACACGGCGTACGAGTCGACGGACATCGGCGACCCCGCGCTGGCCGCCCGCTCCGCGGCCGAGCGGCGGGTCATGCTCAGCCGCGACCGCGGCCTGCTGCGCCGCCGGGAGCTGTGGGCGGGCGCGTTCGTCTACAGCACCCGCCCCGAGGAGCAGCTGACCTACGTCCTGGACCGTTTCCGGCCCGAGCTGCGCCCCTGGACCCGCTGCACCGCCTGCAACGGCCTGCTGCGCCCTGCCACCAAGGACGAGGTCGCCGACCAGCTGAAGGGCGGCACCCACCGCTCCTACGACGTGTTCGCGCAGTGCGGCGCGTGCGGCAGGGCGTACTGGAAGGGCGCCCACCACGACCAGCTGGTGGCGATCGTGGAGCGCGCCCTGAGCCGGAGTACCCGGGCGGACTGAGTACCCGGCCGGTGTCGCCGGGCCCGCGGGGCGCGGTGGGATGGGGCCATGAACAGCACACCCTCTCCGGCCGCCGCCCGGCAGCTGACCGGATGGTCCGTCGCCGGACTGGTCCTGCTGCTGCCCGCCGTCGCCCTCGCCTGGGCCGCCGTGCTCGCCGGCGAGCGGGGCAGCCGGTGCCTGACCTACGGCGAGCAGTGCTCCCGGGTCCCCGACGGCGTCGTCCACGGCTTCTTCCTGACCGCCCTCGCGGCCGGACTGCTCGCCGCCGTCTGGCCACGGACCCGGTGGCTGCCCGCCCGGTCCGCGGCCGTGGCCGTGCAGTGGCTCGCCCTGCTCACCACGAGCGCCCTGATCCTCAGCGGCGCCTGACCCGCGCCCGCGGCACGGTCACCCTCGCGGTCACCGGGCCCCGAGAGCCCCGCCCGCCCAGCGCCTGACACCCCGCGACACCCCGGGCGGCACCCTCGCGTGTGCCGGGCCCCGGCGGGCCCACACGCTCAGCCACCGAGCGCCCCATGCAAGCGGCGCGTGACACCCGTGGCCCCCGGGGCGGCACCGTCGCGGTCGCCGCCCGGGCCGCCGGGCCCCGGCCGGCCCACCCGCTCAGCCGCCCAGCGCCCCACCCAAGCGGCGCCTGACGATGACGCCCCGGACGGCACCGTCGCCGTCGCCGGGCCCCGGGAGGCCCGCCCGCCCAGCGCCCCCGCGCAAGCGGCACCTGACACCCCCGTGCCGGCCCGGACGGCACCCTCGCGGGTGCCGGGCCCCGGCCGGCTCGCCCGCTCAGCCGCCCAGGGCCTCGCGCAGCCGGTCCGGGTCCGTCGTCGGCGCGTCGCAGGTGAAGTCACGGCAGACGTAGGCGGCCGGCGCGCCCCCGACCAGCGGCCGGTCCGCGAGCAACGGGAACTCGTCACTTTCCGGGGTCCCCACGGCGACCACCGCGCCCGGCGCGGCCCCCAGCAGCGCCGTGCGGTGCAGCGCGGCCGTCGCCGGGTCGTCGAGCGAGGGACCGACCACCGCGACCTCACGCGGCCCGTCCAGCGCCGCCTCGGCGACCGCCAGCCCCCACCCGATGAACCGCGGCACCCGCGGGCCGAGCGCCTTCACCACGCCCAGCGCCCGTTCGGCGGTGGTGCGGTGCGGCTCCGAACCGGTATGCGCCGCATAGCCCAGCAGCGCGCCCGCGGCGGCGGTCCAGCCCGACGGGGCGGCGTTGTCGGTCGGGTCCTGCGGGCGCCTGATCAGCCGCTCCGCGTCGGACGCCGTGTCGTACAGGGCACCCGAGTCCGGGTCGGTGAACCGGGCGAGCACATGGTCGAGCAGCAGCCCGGAGAACTCCAGCCACACGCCCTCCCCCGTCACCGAGGCGAGCGCCAGGAAGCCCTCGGCGACGTCGGCGTAGTCCTCCAGCACCCCCGCACTGGCGCCGGCCCGGCCGTCCTTGCTGGTGCGGGCGATCCGGGCCTGGTCGTCCAGGTGCAGCCGCACCAGCAGGTCACCGGCGGCGACGGCGGCCTCGACCAGGTCCGGCCGGTCGAAGTAGGCCCCGGTCTCGGCGAGCGCGGCGATCGCCAGCCCGTTCCAGGCGGCGACCACCTTGTCGTCCCGGCCGGGGGCGGGCCGCGCCGAGCGCGCCGCGAGCAGCCGCTCCCTGACGCCGTCGATCCGCCCGGCGTCGAACACCTCCTCGCGCTGCGGCAGCCGCAGCACCGAGGCGCCCTCCTCGAAGGTGCCCTCCTCGGTCACCCCGAAGTACCGCGCGGCCAGGTCGGCGTCCTCCGGCCCGAGCACCTCCCGCAGCTGCGCCGGCGTCCACACGTAGTACGCGCCCTCGACGTGCCGGCCGGTCCCGTCGTCGCTGTCGGCGTCCAGCGCGGACGCGAATCCGCCCTGGTCGGTGCGCAGTTCCCGCACCATGAAGTCGGCGGTCTCCAGCGCCACCCGGCGGGCCAGGTCCGAGCCCGTGGCCCGCCACAGGTGGGCGTAGACCCGGCACAGCAGCGCGTTGTCGTAGAGCATCTTCTCGAAGTGCGGCACCACCCAGTCCCGGTCCACGGAGTACCGCGCGAACCCGCCGCCGAGCTGGTCGTAGATCCCGCCGCGCGCCATCGCCTCACAGGTGTCCCGCGCCATCTGGAGCGCGCCCTCGGCGCCGGTGCGGGCGTGGTGGCGCAGCAGGAACTCGATCACCATGGACGGCGGGAACTTCGGCGCCCCGCCGAACCCGCCGCGCTGCGGGTCGTACTCCCTGGTCAACCCCAGCAGCGCCTGCGCCAGCTCCTGCTCGCCGGGCATCCGGTCGTCGCCGTAGGCGAGCTCCCGGTCGGCCAGGTCCCGCGCGATCTTCCCGGCGACCTCGTCGACCTCGTGCCGCCGCTCGTCCCACGCCTGGTGGACGCCCTGGAGCACCTGCCGGAACGACGGCATGCCGTGCCGGGGGGCGGGCGGGAAGTACGTACCGAAGTAGAACGGCTCGGCGTCCGGCGTGAGGAACACGGTCATGGGCCACCCGCCCTGCCCGGTCGCCGCCTGCACGGCCTCCATGTAGACGGCGTCGACATCGGGGCGCTCCTCGCGGTCCACCTTGATGCTGACGAAGTGCGCGTTCAGCTCGTCGGCGGTGGCCCGGTCCTCGAAGGACTCGTGCGCCATGACGTGGCACCAGTGGCAGCTCGCGTAGCCGACGCTCAGCAGGACGGGCACGTTCCGTTCGCGCGCCTCCGCGAAGGCCTCGTCCGACCACGGCCACCAGTCGACGGGGTTGTCGGCGTGCTGAAGGAGGTAGGGGGACGTCTCGTGCGCCAGTCGGTTCGGCATACCGCCATCTTCGCGCACCCGGCCGCACGCCGCGGACAGGCGACCGCGCGCCCCGTGCGTGTTGCGCGGCCGGTCCGGCGCGCGGGACGGTGACGCGGGCACCGGCCCGGGGCGGGGCGGCCGGGGCGGGAGGCGGTCAGGGCCTCCTGGCCTCCAGGACCCGCTGCTCGGCGGCCTCGACCTCGAAGCGCGCGGCCGGATCACCGTCCGCGCGGCGTACCGCGCCGCGCACCAGGGCCAGGTAGAACAGGGTCGGCGCACAGGGCGTCCACCGCTCCGGCGGCTCGTCGGCGAGGAAACCGAGCACGGAGTCGGGGTCGGCGGGCACGAACTCGAAGCGGTCGTGCTCCCACTTGTCGGCGACGCCGCGCGTCCAGCGCAGCCGCAGGGTCTCCTCGTCCAGGTCGGGCAGCACCGCCCGGAAGAAACCCGCCCACTGGTGGTTGTCCAGGTCCAGGCCGAAGCCGAGCAGCTCCAGGTCGAGCCGGTCGGTGGAGTGGACGGCGAGCTCCTCGAAGAGGGCCCGGCGGGCCACCGCGTGCAGGCTGACCGGGCCGCCGTCCTCGGGGAGGTCGTGTTTGCGGGCCAGGCCCTCGTTGGCGGAGGAGTTCCACTTCGAGCTGTTCGGCCCGGCCACGTGGGCGCTGCGCCGCGAGAACAGCATCTTGCCGTCCTTGCCGGTCTCCAGCGCCACGTTGACGCCGAAGCTGCAGTTCATCCACGCCGGGGCGTGGGCCGGGTCGTCGCCCTCCAGGTACTGCTCGCGCAGGGTCAGGCCGTTCTGCTGCTTGCGTCCGAGGTTGAGGGAGGTGGTGAGGAAGTCGAAGTAGTCGGCGTCCTGGAGGGTGAGGGTGACGACGGGGTCCTCGGCCAGGTGGGTGCGGGTGACGACGACCCGCTCGACCGCGAAGCGGTCGTTGTTCCAGCGGTACGGCAGGCCGCGGGCCTTCTTGCGCCGCTCCTCCTCCTGGATGGCGTGCCGCCAGCCGCCGATCTCCTCGGGGAACTCCACGCGCTGCGGGCGGTACTTGACGCGGAGGTTGTCCTCGTGGATGGGACGGGTCCCGTCACCCTCGAAGAGGTGGCAGCCCGTCACCCTGCCGACCACGGTGAACCTGTCCCGACGCAATATCAACACCCTTTTCAGTAAGCTTCGTTGAGCCCGTAGCTGCAGGACCTCGTCATGATACGGAGTGATGTGGGCGTTCACCCGGCGCTGGTCAAGTCCGCACGGCGGTCCTCGTCCCTGGTGGGCACCGTGGCCGTGGCCGAGTACGCGCATCCCGACCCGGACACGCGGCACCAGCTGAGACTGAGGAACGTCGCGGACGTGCGCGACCGGTTCACCCGGGTGGCGCGGACCTCGCTGGGGTTCGGGGAGAGCGTCCGCGTCGACGGGGCGGGCGCGGGGCGCGAGCAGCTGCTGGAAGGGCTCGAGGACTTCCTGGCCCACGACGCCGAGCGGAAGATCCTCTACTGGACGGGGCACGGGCTCCAACGGGGCGACGACGGCTACTTCCTCGCCTGCGCCGACTCCTGGCGGAACGGCCGCTTCGCACCGGAGCGTGCCCTCGCCCTGACCGCTCTCGTGGACCGGCTGCTGGACCCCGGGTGCGAGACCGACACCCTGCTGATCGTCGACGCCTGCTCCTCCCACGGCGGCCACCTCTCCGCGGCCCTGCGCCACGCCCTGCGCCTGGAGCGGGACAGCGTGGACCGGGCGAGGCGGAGCCGGCGGGCCGGTTTCGTCGTCGTCGGCACCTCCGGGTTCGAGGCGGAGGTCCCCGAGGGACGCTGGGTGAAGTGGCTGGAGGAGGCGCTCGCCCAGCCGGACTTCGTGGCCCCCGACCACGCCCGCCCCTTCGAACCCTCCGCCCTCTACCTTCCCGTGCCCTACCTGCTGGACGGTGTGGACGCGGCGGCCGCGGCCTCCGGCCTCGACGAACCGGCGCAGCGCCCCGGCCACACGGAGATCCGGTCGCTGCCCAACAGCTTCCTGGACAACCCCCACTACCAGGACGGCGAGCGGCGGGTGCACACCCCCGCCGTGCTGGCGGGGCGGAAGCCGTGGGTCGTCGCCGGGCAGTTCGATCTGGAGGAGGGCGGCCACCTCAGCCGTCACTTCGCGGGCCGCCGGCGGGCCCTGGGCCGGGTGGTGCGCTGGATGGACACCCGCCCGAAGGGGCTCCTCGCGGTGACGGGCCTGGCGGGGACGGGCAAGACGGCCCTGCTCGGCCGGCTGGCCCTCACCTCGCTGCCGGAGTGGCGGGAGACCCTCGGACCGGAGCTCGACCCGTCGACGCTGCCGCGCCCCGGGACCGTGCACGCCGCGCTGAGCTGCAAGGGGCAGTCGGTCCACTCGCTGGTCACGGCCCTGTGGGGCGTCCTGTCGCCGTTCGAGGGGATGGCGCCGCTGCCCGCGGGGCCGGTCACCCCGGAGCAGTGCCGTACGGCGGTCGACGCCCTCGTGTCCCGGGCGGGCTCCCTGAACCTGCTCTTCGACGCCCTCGACGAAGCCCTCCCGGACCAGGCCCACGAGATCGCGCGCCACCTGCTGAACCCGCTGTCCGAACTGTGGGGCGTCCGGGTGGTCGTCGGCACGCGGCCGCAGCCCCGCAGACGCACCACGGCGGTCGCGGAGGAGGAGTCGCTGCTGGACACGCTGGACCAGAGCGCCGATCCGGTGGTGCTGGGGGACGACGAGGAGGCGAGGACGAGCATCGCGGCGATGGCCCGGTCGGTGCTCGACACGGACGGCTCCCCGTACCGGGGGCGGGAACGGGAGGCCGACCGGGCCTGGACCGCCGGCCAGGTCGCCTCCGGGAGCCAGGGCTCGTTCCTGGTGGCCCGTCTCGCCGCCTCGGAACTCGCCCGCCGGCCCCTGGTCGCCACCGAGGCGGAGCTGTCGGCGTGGATGACGTCCGGCGGCATGGACCTGCACGAGCGCCTCGCCGAGGAGGTCGGCCACCTCACCTCGCAGCGGGGCGCGGAGCGCGCGCACGAGGTGCTGCGCCCGCTGGCCGTGGTCCAGGGCCGGGGACTGGCACCGGGCCGGACCTGGCTCTCCCTCGCCAACGCGCTGCGCGAGGACGACAGCGACGAACTGACGCTGGGCGACCTGCGGCAGGTGTGCCGGAGCGCCCACGGCGGCATCGTCGCCTCCCAGACCGCCCCGCACGACGGAGGGACGACCTACCACCTGGCGCACCCCAGCTTCGGCGAGTTCTTCCTCACCGGCGCCGGACTCGACGCACGGTCCGCCCACCGCAGGGTGGTGACGGCGCTCCGCGCTCAGGCCCGGGACGGCTGGAGCGGGGCGGACGCCTACGCGCGCGACTACCTGGGCGCCCATGCCGCCCAGGTCGGGCCGCGGGAACTGCGGGAGCTGTTCCAGGACGTCGACTTCCTGCTGCACACCAACCCGGACGTGATGCTGCCGCCGGCCTCCGCCCTGGCCCGGGACTGCGACGGGGCGGCGCTCTACGGCCGGGTCGGGGGCGCCTTCCGCGACTCCTCCTCCCCGCGGGCCCGCAAGGCGCTGCTGCGGGCGACCGCCTTCGTCAGCCACCGGGACGGAACCTACCGGGCGCTGGCGGACGCCGACGGGTTCCTGCCGTGGCGGGAGTACTGGACCGACATGCCGCCCGACCCGCTGGAATGGCGCCGCCCCGCCCCGCTGGGCGGGGCGCGGACGCTGAGCTGGCGTACCGGTACGGGGGCGGAACCGGCGGCCGGGGACACGCTGACCGCCGGCGGGCGCGGCGAGATCCTGGTCCTGCACCCGGAGTCGGGCAAGCGGCTGCTGACCCGGCGGACCGGGGAGGCGTCCGGGGAGCGCGGGAGCGCCCTCACCGAGGTGCGCGAGGTGGGCGCCGGACCCCGCTGGACCACCGTCGCCCGCGACGACCGGGCCGTCTACTTCTGGCACTCCGGCTCCCGGCTGCCCGACCACGTCTACCGCTGGGGCGGCGCCGTGGGCGCGCTGGCGGCGGCCGAGCGGGCGTCGGAGACCGTCGTGCTGGCGGCCGACGGGCAGCGGCTGTGGATGTGGTCCTGGAAGGGCGGTCTGCGCCGGCTCGGCACGCCCCTGACGGACATCCGCCTGATGGACGCGGAGCGGCTGGCCGCGCTCCCCATGGGCGCGCGGCTGTTCGCCGTGGTCGCCGGGGACCGGGCCGCGCTGTTCGAGGTCGACCGCGGCACGGCGGGGTCCGGCGGGCTGCTCGCGGAGGGCACCGGCCTGGGCCGGCTCGGGGCACCCGCGCTGGCCGCCGCCGCGACCTCCGGACCGGTGCCGGCCCCCGGCGGACGGCTGCGGGGCTGGTTCGCGGTCGCCGACGGCAGCCGGGTGCGGGTCTGGCGCTGCGAGACGGACGACGCGGCCCCCGTCGCACCGCCGGCCGTGGAACTCGTACGGGAGGTCGAGTCGTCGGCGCGGGGGCTGGTCTTCGGGCGCCACGGCGACGACCTGCTCCTCGCCGGCTACGAGGAGGTCACCGTCCGGGTCTGGGCCGTCGAGGACCCCGCGCGGGAGGCGGCGTTCCGGATGACCGCGCCCCGGGACCGGGCCATGGCCTTCGAACCCGGCGGGCAGGGACTGCTCGCCGTGGCCGACGGCCCCGACATCCGCATGCTCGACGTGGGTCCCGCGCTCGCCGCCGGGCGCGGCGGGCGGTGGCGGCCGAGCAACCAGCGGCCCGCGGTCGCCCTGGCGCAGGGCCCGGACGGGCCGCCGCTGCTGTGCCGCACCCGGGCCGAACGGATCCTGGTGTCCCGGCCGGTCCGGGACGCCCCGGCCACCGCCCCGGCGACCGTGCTCACCCACGAGGGGCTGGTGACCGCCGTGGAGGCGGTGCACGCGGGGGGCGCCTGGAACGTGGTCGCGGTGGCGGATCGCACCCTGCGGATGTGGCGTCTGGCCGAGGACCTGTCCGTCGAGGCGCGGCACGACCTGACGATCGGCGAGGACGAGGGGGACGCCGTCCCGTACCTGGGTCTCGTCGCCGACCGCTCCGCGGGCCGGCTGCGGGTCTGTGTGCCGGACGGCAGCCGCGTCGTCCACGCGGACCTGCCCGCCGACGCCTCGCGCGGCTGGCGCAGGGGGGAGCCGACCCCGGTGGGGCTGCTCTGCTGCGGCCTCGGCGCCCGCTCCATGCGGGACGGGACGTACTGGCTGGCCGCCGACCTCGGGGACGAGATCCGGCTGTGGGAACACGACGAGGACCGCCCGGTGCGCCCCCACCGCATCACCGACGTGTACCCCGCCCACCTGGCGCTGGGCGAGCTGTACGACCCGGAGGACGAGGAGTCCTTCCCGCTGCTGGCCTGGGTGGACGGGGGCGTGCTGGTGAAGGACTGCTCGGCCGGGTACGACAAGCCGGCCCAGCGGCTGCCGGGCGACCTGCCCGGTGTGACGTCGCTGGTGTTCGCGGGGCCCGCGGAGCGGCCCGTGCTGCTGGTCTGCGACGAGTGGACGGCGCCGCGGGTGTGGGACGTGCGGGCCAGGGCCTGGCTGCACGGGGAGGGGGTCCCCTGGCGCGGCTACGCCGTGCACGCCGTCGACGCCGCCCCGGACGCGGAGGGCCTGGTGGTGGCGCTCCAGGGGAACGAGCGGTGCGATCTGATCCGGCTGCCCCACGCCTTCTTCGAACCGGGCGCCGCCCACCCCACGTGACGACCCGTACGACCCGGACGATCCGTACGACCCGTGCGACCCGGACGGCCCGGACGGCCTTGTGCGACTGAGGAGGCGCAGTGGAACACGACCTCGTGGTCTTCGTACCCGGATTACTCGGCAGCCGGCTGGTCAGGGACGGCCGGGACCTGTGGGGCGAGGCCGGCGACGCCCTGCTCGGGTCCCGGCCCTCCCCGGCGGCACTGGCAGACCTGGCCCTTCCGCCGGGGCTCGGGGACGAGCCGCCCGAGGACCGGTTCCGGGTGACGGCCGACGGGCTGACCACGGCCCCGGACTCGATGCCGGGGCTGCTCTCCTGCATGGGCCATCCCGGCATCCGCGCCGCGCTCGGCGATCCGGTCGACGGCCAGTACGTTCCCTTCGCCTACGACTGGCGCCTGTCCCACCGGCTCGTCGCCGCGCGGCTGAAGGAGCGGGTGGAGCGGGAACTCACCCGGTGGACCGAGCGCGTGGACGCGCACCACCCCGGCCGCCCGGACGACCCGAAGGTCGTGCTGGTCTGCCACTCGACGGGCGGCCTCGCCGGCCGGTACTACCTGGAGTGCCTGGGCGGCCGGGAGACGGCCAGGACCCTGGTCACGCTGGGCACGCCCCACCAGGGCGTGCCCCGGGCCGTCCGCTTCCTGACCGGCCACGCCGTCGGCGACGGCGCGGACGCGCGCGCCCTCGGCGAGGTGCTGCGCGACTTCGCCCTCACCCTGCCGTCGGTGGCGCAGCTGCTGCCGTACGACGACGCCGTCCGGGTCACCGGGAAGAGCCGTCCGCGGAGACTGGACGACCGCCGGTACCCCGTCCCCGGGCTGCCCTCCGAGGCGGTCGCCGACGCGTTCTCCTTCCACCGGCGCTTCCACGCCGCCCGGGAGGCGCACCGGCGCACCGACGCCGGCGGGCGGCTGCCGTACGACGTGTACTGCCTGGGGAGCACCGCGCACCCGACGCTCCGCACCGTCGGGCTGTCGTCCGACGGGCGGCACCTCGCCGCGCAGAGCGACGGCTTCGGGCCCGGCGACGGGACGGTGCCGCGGGATTCCGCCGTCGCGGAGTGGGCCCTGCGGGACCCGGCCGACATGCTGTGGACCGACGCCCGGCACGCCGACCTGGCGGGCACCGAGGCCCTGGGCGGGAAGCTGATCGCCATCAGGAAGGGCGCCGCGGTGACCGCCAACCTCGCCGGCGACGCACGGATCACCCTGCACGCCCCCTCGGAGGCCGTCGCCGGCCGGCCCTTCGAGGCGTCCGTCCTGGGCGTCAACCTCGCGGACCGCAGACCGCGCGTCGTCATGCGGCGCATCGGAACCCGGGCCGGCGACGAGGTCGTCTTCGCCCGTGACACGGCGGGCCGGTTCCGGGCGGAACTGACGGGAGGGCCCGGCAAGTGGATGGTGGAGGCGAGGGTCGAGCGCCCGAACGGCGCCGACCGCAAGGTCGTCACCCTCTACACCGCGTGACCCCCGCCCCCCAAGACATCCCCCCGGCTGCCACAGGAGTACGGCCATCACCTCGCCCTCGTCCGAAGCCCCCGACTGGCCGCACTGCGGCCACGACTGCCGCGGCCGCCGTGTCGCCCCGCACGCGGCCTGCCTCGCCCACCTGGACGCGGACCGGCGCGCCGCGTACCTGGCCGCCCTGGAACCCGGCGCCGATCTCGACCACCGGGGCACGCCCTTCACCCAGGACCTGCTGAACGACCTGCTCGCCGCGCTCACCGACCCGGCGACCGGGCGGCACCGCCTGGGCGGTGCCGTGCTCGACGAGGCGGTGTTCAGCGGTGACGCGCAGTTCGACGACGTGGACTTCACGGGCGACTGCTGCCTCGGCGGGGCGCGCTTCCACGGCGGCGCCTACTTCAACGGGGCCGTCTTCCGGGGGGACCTCAGGTTCGGGGAGGCGACCGTCACCGGCGACGCCTGGTTCGACGACGTGGAGATCCACGCCCAAGCCTGGTTCGACCGCGCCAGGATCGGCGGCGACCTGCGGTTCGGTGCCGTACGGATCGACGGCAACGCCGTGTTCGAGGGGCTGGCCGTCGGCGGGGACGCCACGTTCAGCGGGACCGGGTTCCGGGGGCTGGCGCTCTTCACCGGGGCGGACTTCGGCGGAGCGGCCTGGTTCGACGGGGCCGGGTTCGGCCGGGAGGCGCGCTTCGACTCGGCGACGACGGGCGGCGACCTGTCGTTCCACGGCGCGGACTTCGCCGAGGGCGCCGGTTTCCCCGGGGCGACCTTCGGCGGCGACGTCGAGTTCGGCGGGAACGACATCACCGGCGACATCACGTTCCGCAGGGCGACCTTCCTGCGCACGGCGGTGCTGGGCCCGCTCGTGTTCCCCGGGCTGCTCGACCTCTCCGACGCGGAGTTCCAGTCCGCGGTGACGATCCGGGCGGCCACGCGGAGCCTGCGCTGCCGGCGGACCCGGTGGGCGTCGACGGCGGCGCTCCGCCTCCGCCACGCCTGCGTGGACGTCAGTGACGCCGTCCTGGAGTTCCCGGTGAGCATCGCCGGCCGCTCCCGCCCGTTCCTCGCGGACGACGGCGGGGAGCTGCCCGAACCGGGACTCGACGACCCCCGGGTGCGCGTCACCTCCCTGCGGGGCGCGGACGCCGCCCACCTGGTCCTCACCGACGTCGACCTGACCCGCTGCCTGTTCGCCGAGACCGTCCACCTCGACCAGCTGAAACTCGACGGGCGGTGCCCCCTCCCGCTGCCTCCGCCGGGCATCCGCCGGACCCGCCGCCGCACCCTGATCGAGGAGCACCACTGGCGCGCCGCCCGCGACGGCGCGGAGGGCTGGACGCGCGCGCCGCGGGGCGTCGAGGTGCGGGAACCCGCGGTGTTGGCCCCCGTGTACCGGCAACTGCGCAAGGCCCTCGAGGATGGCAGGAACGAACCGGGGGCGGCCGACTTCTACTACGGCGAGATGGAGATGCGCCGCCACGACCCGGAGTCGCCCCCCGGCGAGCGGACCCTCCTCGCCCTGTACTGGGCGGTCTCCGGGTACGGCCTGCGGGCGGCACGGGCCCTCGGCTGGCTGCTCCTGGCCGTCGTCGCCACCGTGCTGGCGATGATGCTGTGGGGACTGCCCCAGGACGACCCCGAGCCGGTGAGCACCGGGCGGGTCACCGGCGACCGCTTCACCCTGACCACGGACAAGCCCGACCCGGTCAACCCCCGGGGGTCGTACGGCAGCCGGCTGTCGTCCGAGCGGTTCGACAAGTCGCTGCGGGTCGTCGTCAACTCCGTGGTCTTCCGCTCCTCCGGGCAGGACCTGACCACCGCCGGCACCTACGTCGAGATGACCTCCCGCGTCGTCGAACCCGCCCTGCTCGGACTCGCGGCCCTCGCCGTCCGCAGCCGGGTGAAGAGGTAGCGCCGGCCGTCCGGGCACCCGGGGGAAGACCCGTTGATCGCACCCCCTCGCGCTGACGGCCCGTACCAAGGACACTCGTGGGCGAAGGAGTTGCCGCCGGAGGGGGACATGACATGCGGGACGGTCATCGGGCGGACGCCGAGCGGCTGTTGGCGCGGGCCGTGGAGGAGGAGGTGCGCAGATCGGGCGGGCGCACCGACGGCAAGGTGCTGCTGGCGCGGGCCCGCGGGGCGATGGAGGCGATGGCGGCGAAGGCCGCCGAGGAGTACGAGGCGTACACCCGGGCCCTGGACGAGGCGGAGGCCGGACAGCTCACCTTCCGGCAGCGCTACGCCCGCGAGGGCGCCGGGACGCCGCTGCTGGTGGCCGGGGTGGCCGGAGTCGCCGCCGTGATCGCCGACATGGCGCTCGGCACGGGCACCGGGACCGCGCTGGGAGCGGGCGTGACCGTCGGCGTCGTCGGTGCCGCGGCGACCGTGGTGAAGGTGGCCGGCGCCCATGTGCCCGCCGCCCACCACCGGGCCGGCGCGGTCGGCCAGCCGGGCGGCCCCGAGCAGTTGCGGTTGCAGTGGCTGACGGCGCTGGAGGTGCGCGGGATCCGCCCCTTCCTGGACCAGCAGCGGGTGCTGGCCGCGTCCACGGGGCCGAAGCAGACCGGGCCGCGGCTGCGCGGCGCCGACAAGAGCGCGGCGGCCCGCGGCCGCAACGTGCTGGAGCAGTCCTTCGGGCAACTGCCGGAACCGCTCGGCCCGTTCGCCGGCCGGCGGCAGGAGATGGCGCGGATCCGGCAGTGGGTGCAGGCGGCCCGCGCGACCACGGAGACCCAGCCGACGGTGGTGGTGCTGCACGGGCCGTCCGGCAGCGGCCGCACGACGCTCGCGGTGCGCGCCACCCACGACCTGAAGGACTACTTCCGCGGCGCCTGCGTCGTCGACCTGCGCGGCGACAGCCCCGGCGAGCCCCCGCTGTCCACCCGGGACGCCCTGCTGCACCTGCTGAACCGGCTCGGCGCGCCCCGCGAGCAGCTGCTGTTCCGTGAGCGGTCCTCCCCGGACCAGCAGGTCAAGCGGCTGAGCGAGCTGTACCACCAGCATGTGACCGGGATGCCGGTCACCGTCGTGCTGGACGACGCCTGCGACCCGCAGCAGGTCCGCACGCTGATCCCCGAGCGCTCCGACAGCCTGGTCCTGGTCACCGCCCGCGCACCGCTCGGCCTGCCCGACGACCTGCCGGCCCGGGTGTACCAGCTGCCGGTGGAGCCGCTGGACCCGGCGGGCGCCGAGGAACTCCTGACGGCCGCCGCGCAGGACCCCTCGGGGCCGTACGACGCCGAGTCCGCCGAGCGGGTGCGGGAGCTGTGCGGCGGACTGCCGCTGGCCCTGCGGATCGCCGGCGCGGCCCTGGGCCCGCGCTCACCGCTCGCCCTCGCCACCGACCTGGGCGCCTACGGGCCCGTCGAACCGGTCGAACGCGCCCTGTGGCTGCGCTACACCGACCAGCCGGAGACCGCGCGGCGGCTGCTGCGCCGCCTGGCGCTGGCCGGACGGGCGTCCCTGGGCGCCGCGGCCGCGGCGGCGCTCCTGGCCACCGACGAGGCGGAGGCGACCCGGCACCTGGTGGCGCTGTCCCGCGCCGGCCTGATCGACCGCGTACGGCACAGCCGCTACCGGCTGCACGACCTCGTCCGCGCCTTCGCCCTGGCCCGCCTCCTCGACGAGGAGGACCCCGCCGAGCGCACCGCGGCGCAGGAACGGCTGATCGTGAACTACGCCGAGCTGGCCGACTCGGTGCTGCGGCTGGTCGACGGCAACATGTCGACCCGCTCGGACCGCTTCAGCCCCTACGGCTTCACCTCGCTGGACGAGGCGCTGCGCTGGCTGGACGACGAGTCGAGCTTCATCACGGCCGCCCTGCGGCACGCGGAGGGCGTGAACCAGAGCGCGGTGCTGAACCTGCTCGGCGCCCTGTGCGACTACTGCCTGCTGCGCGGCGACCTGTACCGGCTCGGGGAGATCAGCGAGCTGGCGCAGGCCGTGGACGAGGGGCTGCTGGTCCGCTCGGTGCAGTGGCGCACCGGTATCGCGGCACGCCAGCTCGGTGAGCTGGACAAGGCGCGCGCGACGCTGACGTCGGTGGTGGACCTGTACCGGGAGGCGCACCACGACGCCGGTGCGGCCCGGGCGCTGACCTCGCTCGGCATCACCCTGCACCACCAGGGCAACCTGACGGAGGCGTCGGCGAAGCTGCGGGAGGCGATGGACCTCCAGGCCGCGCCCGAGCTGGCCACGGACCGCGCCTGGACGATGCACGCGCTGGCGGCGGTGGAGCGCGACCGCGCCCGGCTGTCCGAGGCGCTGGACCTGCTCACCGGGTCGCTGGTGCTGCACCGCGCGGGCGAGTCCGTGCACGGGCAGGCGTGGGCGCACTTCCAGCTGGGCCAGCTGAACCTGCGGATGGGCGACGTCCCGCGCGCACGGGCCGAGCTGGACGCCGCCCTGGAGCTGTACGGCCGTACCCGCGACGCCCGTGGCGAGGCCTGGGCGCTCACCCAGCTGGCGCGGGCCCGCCTGGTGGACGGCGACGCCTCACCGGCGGTGGAGGAGCTGCGCCGGGCCGCCGCCCGGCACCGGGACAACGAGGACGCGCGCGGCGAGGCCTGGACGCTGTACTACCTGGGCCAGGCCCTGGAGGAGACCGGCGACCTGGACCGGGCGGTGCGCGAGCTGGAACGCGCCCGCACGATGTTCTCCCGCATGCGGGACGTCTACGGTCTGGCCTGCGCCCGGCACCACTCGGCGCGGGTGACCCGCGACCAGCGGGCGGCGCAGACCGGGTCGCTGCGCAACTCCGGGTTCGCCCGCCAGCTCCTGGTGGACGCCCGCGCCGACTTCCAGCGCATCGGGGTGGCGCACGGGGAGGCGTGGACCTGCCTGGAGCTGGCGGTCGTCGACGCGGGCAACGCCCGCACGCAGCAGGCGCTCGCCCTGTGCGACGAGGCGGTGGGCCTGTTCGTGTCCTACGGCGACCGGCGCGGCGAGGACTGGGCGCGCTTCCTGCGCTGCACGCTGCTGCCGTACGCGGCACCGGGCGGCACGGAGGTCGGTACGGCGGTGGCGCAGGAGGAACTGGCGCAGCTGGGCCGCGCCTCCCACCCCTCCCGCGACGGGAAACTGGCGGACTGCGTGGAGGCCTACCAGCTCCTCCTGGAACGCGGCGTCACGCTGGAGGCCGGCTGGCAGGCCTGGCACCTGGGCCTGTACCCGACCCGGCACGCCCGCGAGATCATGGGCGTACCGGTGGACCCGGAGGCGTAGCTCCCCGCGCGAGGGGCGGCCGCTGGGGGCCAGGTGGGGAAGGGGGGCGCGACGGCACCCGAAGGCGCCGCGCACCCACCCCGGCACCGGGACCCACCCGTACCGCCTACCGCTCAGCCGTCAGGCCCGCTTCTCCGCACCGTTCGACACACCGGCGTCCCGCGGCTCCGACTCCCCCTCCGGGAAGTCCACCCGCCCCATGTGCCGGTTCATGGACTTCATCAGCCCCCACACCGCCAGAGCCATCACCGCGAACACGATGAACCCGAGGACACCGGGGGTCACCTTGTCCTCGTCGAGCTCCTTGGCCAGAGGCACCAGGTGGGTCATTGCCAGGCTTGCGCTTGCGCTCATGTCAGACATTGTCCCGGATGCCCGCGAAGAGGTCGTCCTCGGGGAGGGATGTGTCGACGAGCGACTTGGCGAGCTCGTACTCCTCCGTCGGCCAGACCTCCCTCTGGAGGTCCATCGGCACCCGGAACCAGCCCCCGTCCGGATCGATCTGCGTCGCGTGCGCGATCAGCGCCTTGTCCCGGATCTCGAAGAACTCGGCACACGGGACGTACGTGGTGAGCGTGCGCTCCGTGCGCTCGAACTCGCTCCACCGCTTCAGCCAGTCCCCGTACGGCGACTCCAGCCCACGGTCCAGCATGGCCTGGTGCAGCGCCTCGGTGCGGGGCCGGTTGAAGCCCTGGTTGTAGTACACCTTCAGCGGCTGGTACGCCGGGCCGAACTCGGCCTCCGGGTACTTCGCGGTGTCCGCCGCGCCCTCGAACGCCACCATCGTGATCTTGTGGGTCATGATGTGGTCGGGGTGCGGGTAACCGCCGTTCTCGTCATAGGTGGTGATCACCTGGGGACGGAACGCGCGGATCTTGCGGACCAGCTCACCGGCCGCCTTGTCGACGTCCTCCAGGGCGAAGCAGCCCTCCGGCAGCGGCGGCAGCGGGTCCCCCTCGGGCAGCCCGGAGTCGACGAACCCGAGCCACTCCTGCTTCACCCCCAGGATCTCCCGGGCCTCGTCCATCTCCTTCTTGCGTACCTCGTGGATGTGCTCCTCGATGTAGGCGTCGCCCTGCAGCTTCGGGTTGAGGATGGAGCCGCGCTCCCCGCCCGTGCAGGTCACCACCAGCACGTCCACCCCCTCGGACACGTACTTCGCCATGGTGGCCGCGCCCTTGCTCGACTCGTCGTCGGGGTGGGCGTGCACGGCCATCAGTCGCAGCTGGTCAGTCAAGACTCAATCCTCAAGTCGGTCGGCGCCCTCCGTGCGGCGGCGCGGTAGCAGGCTTCTATAGTGACCGAATCGGGGGACGAATAATTCCGGGGTTTCGCACTCCGGCGCCTGCCAGGGGACGCCCGTCCCCTCCTGCCGAGGAGACGATCATGAGTACGCCGAGCACGCGGCTGCCCGAGGGCCGTTACGGCCGCTCCTCGGACGAGCGTGCCGACCGCACCCTCAAGGCCGTCGGCGCCGTCCTGGGGGTGCTGCTCCTCGCACTGGTCGGCTGGTTCGGGTACCACTACGTCGCCCAGAACGAGATCAGCGCCGAGGTGATCGGCTTCGAGCTCTCCGACGACGCGGTGAAGGTGCACCTGGAGGTGCACAAGGACGCGGGGACCGCCGGCTACTGCACGGTGCGCTCGCAGGCCGAGAACGGCGCCGAGGTGGGCCGCGCCGACTTCCGCTTCGCCGCGGACGCCACGCGCGTCGACGAGGTCGTCACCCTGCGCACGGCCTCCCCCGGCACCACCGCCGAGCTCGTCGGCTGCCACGCCGAGTGAACCGGCGAGGAATACCTGCGCGCTGACCTGCGCTGACATGAGTCTGGTGGCTTATGTCCTCCCCCTACGGTCCCTGAATTGTTAGGCTCGTGGTTTCGCCCATCCCTGGAGGAACATGCTTGAGGGGAGGGCGATGCTTTGTATTCCCAGTACCTACGAGGAGCACCTGTGACCCAGACCAGCGAGAACGTCACCTGGCTGACCCAGGAGGCGTACAACAAGCTCAAGGACGAGCTTGAGTACCTTACTGGTCCCGCGCGCTCGGAGATCGCCGCCAAGATCGCCGCCGCGCGCGAGGAGGGCGACCTGCGGGAGAACGGCGGGTACCACGCGGCCAAGGAGGAGCAGGGCAAGCAGGAGCTCCGTGTGCGCCAGCTGACCCAGCTCCTCGAGAACGCGAAGGTCGGTGAGGCTCCGGCGGCCAACGGCGCGGTGGCGCCCGGCATGGTCGTGACGATCGCCTTCGACGGCGACGAGGACGACACGCTGACGTTCCTGCTCGCCTCGCGCGAGTACGCCAGCTCGGAGATCGAGACCTACTCGCCGCAGTCCCCGCTCGGCTCCGGCGTGATCGGCCACAAGGTCGGCGAGGACGCGGAGTACGAGCTGCCCAACGGCAAGAAGGCCTCGGTGAAGATCCTCAAGGCCGAGCCGTACAGCGGCTGACCCGGCCCGCGACACCCCGACGAGCCCCCGGAGCCCCCAGCGGCGCCGGGGGCCTTGTCGTGCCGCGCGTCAGCCGATGACCGTGTAGCCCGCCTCGCGCAGGGCCTGGCCGACCTCGGTGCAGTGCGCCGGGCCCTTCGTCTCCAGGTGCAGCTCGACCTCCGCCTCCGTGAGCCCGAGCCGCGGATCGGTCCGCACATGGCTCACGTCGAGGACGTTGGCGTCGGCCGCCGACAACGTGCCGAGCAGCGACGCGAGGGCGCCGGGCCGGTCCGTCAGACGCAGCCGCACGGCCAGGTAGCGGCCCTGGGCCGCCATGCCGTGCCGCAGCACCCGCTCCATCAGCACCGGGTCCACGTTGCCGCCGGACAGCACCGCGACGACCGGCCCCTCGAAGGTGTCCGGGCGGCTCAGCAGGGCCGCGACCGGGCTGGCCCCGGCCGGCTCGACGACCAGCTTGGCCCGCTCCAGACACAGCAGCAGGGCGGCCGACAGCTCGTCCTCGGTGACCGTGCGCACCTCGTCCACCAGCTCGTCGACGATGCCGAACGGCACGTCCCCGGGCCGTCCCACCTTGATGCCGTCGGCCATCGTCACCGGGTTGCGCACCGACACCGGACGCCCGGCCGCCAGCGAGGGCGGATACGCCGCCGCGCCCGCCGCCTGCACCCCGACGATCCGCACGTCGGGCCGCAGCGCCTTCACCGCGACCGCGATCCCGGCCGCCAGCCCGCCGCCGCCCACCCCGACGACGATCGTGCGCACCTGCGGGCACTGCTCCAGGATTTCCAGCCCCACCGTGCCCTGGCCCGCGATGACGTCCGGGTGGTCGAAGGGGTGGATGAACACCGCGCCGGTCTCGTGCGCGTACTCGGTCGCGGCGGCCAGCGTCTCGTCGACCACCTGGCCGTGCAGGCGCACCTCGGCGCCGTACTCCCGGGTCGCGCTGATCTTCGGCAGCGGGGCACCCTTCGGCATGAACACGGTGGAACGCACCCCGAGCAGCGACGACGCCAGCGCGACACCCTGCGCGTGGTTGCCGGCGCTCGCGGCGACGACACCGGCGGCCCGCTCCTCGGGCAGCAGCCCGGCGATCCTCACGTACGCGCCGCGCAGCTTGAACGATCCCGTCCGCTGGAGGTTCTCGCACTTCAGGTGCACCGGGGCCGCCACGGCCCCGGACAGGTGCCTGCTGCCCTCCAGCGCGGTCGTGCGGGCCACGCCCGAGAGCATCTTCCGCGCGCCGCGCACATCGTCGAGAGTGACGGTCCGCAGGGCGTCGGCCGTGCTGTAGCTCATGACTCCAGCATCGCAGTTCGCCGGCGGCGGCGACCGGTGTGACCAACCCGCGGACTCGGCTTTGCGCAGCCCCGGTACGACCCGCCCTCCATCCGCGTACCCTGTCCCCCAATTAGCAGCCCTCCACGAAGTGAGCCCCCGGCCATGCCCACACCACCTGACATGTCGATGGACATGACGACGGACCTGTCGGCCGTCGGTGACACCGGTCTTCTCGACACGCTGCAGCACGAGGTGGCGTTGTTCGCCCGCCGCGCGGAACAGACGCGGCTCGGCGGGGTCGGCCAGGTGCGCAACTCGATGGACCGCGCCGCGTACCTGCTGCTCAACCGCCTGGACAAGGAAGGCCCGATGGGCGTCAAGGCGCTCGCCGCGAGCATGGGCATCGACTCCTCGACGGTCACCCGACAGGTCGCCCCGCTCGTGGACACCGGCCTGGTCAAGCGGACCTCGCACCCCGAGGACGGGCGGGCGGTCGTGCTCCAGCTGTCCCCGCGCGGGCAGGCGCGCCTGGAGGAAGTGCGCTCCTCGCGGCGTCAGTTGATGGCCGAGTTGACACACGACTGGGCGCCGGAGGAGCGCGAGGCGTTCTGCGCGCTCCTGACGCGCTTCAACAGCGCGCTGTCCTCCCGGATGTCCATCCAGGACCGGGTGGACTCCTGAGCCCCGGGGGCCGCGCCCCGGCCCCCCTTTCGGCCCCGCGGGCCCCTGCGCGCGTGCACGTCTCTTGACCCCGAGGCGCACCCTGGCCTGATATGAGAACCAAGGGCTCTCTCAGCGGTGGCGGGAGGCGCGGTTGCGACCACGGCACGCGTCCGGAAACGTTCCCCGCGCCCGCGAGTTCGAGGCGTACGTCGCGGGCGCGGGCGGACGGCTGCTGCACACCGCGACCCTGCTCACCGCCGAGGCCCGGGACGACAACCCGCGCGCGCGGCGCCTGCTCACCCTGGCCATGGCCCACACGTACGCCTCCTGGGACCGGCTGCGCGGCGAGGATCCCTACGACCACACCCGCCAGTACCTGGCGACCCGCTTCGCGCGCGGCGCCTGGCACCGGCACGGGGGCCTGCTCCGCTCCCGCCCCCACCCCGGGAGCCCCGTGGCCCGGCTGACCCCGCGGGAGCGCCTGGTCCTCGTGCTGCGGCTCCACGAGGGCGTCGCCGAGGAGCAGACGGCGGCGCTGCTCGGCCTGCCCGCGGAGCGCGTGCGCACGGTCTTCCACCGCGCGATGGCCACCGTCCTGCGCCCGCCCCCGGCACCGGCCGCGCCCGCGCCCGGCGGCGTCGGGAGGGTGCCGTCATGACCCGGATGAACCGCGAGGCGACCGTGCGGCGGCTGCTGGAGCAGGCGCCGCCGCCCGTGCCGCCCGGCCTGCACGCGGAGGCCGCGCGCCGCGGGGCCCGGCTGCTGCGCCGCAGGACGCTCGCCCGCCGCGCGATGTGGCTGGTGCTGCTCGCGGTGACCGTGGTGTTCGTGGTGTGGGCGCTGACGGTCCGCCCCTGGGTGGAGCCGCCGTCGGAGACGACTCCACCCCTGACGGTCTGGTGACCGGCCGGCGCGGTCCGGCCGCTAGCGGCCGAGCGCCTGCTGGAGGTCCTCGAGCAGGTCGTCGACGTTCTCGATGCCCACGGACAGGCGCACCAGGTCGGCCGGGACCTCGAGCGCGGAGCCGGCCGCGGACGCGTGCGTCATCCGCCCCGGGTGCTCGATCAGCGACTCGACGCCGCCCAGCGACTCGCCGAGCGTGAACACCCTGGCCCGGTCGCAGACCGCGACGGCCGCCTCCTCGCCGCCCTCCACGCGGAAGGAGACCATGCCGCCGAAGGCCCGCATCTGCTTGGCGGCCACCTCGTGACCGGGGTGGTCCGGCAGCCCCGGGTACAGGACGCTCGTCACGCGCGGGTGGCGGGTGAGCATGTCGGCGATCTTCGTGGCGTTCTCGCTGTGCCGGTCCATGCGGACCGAGAGCGTCTTGGTGCCGCGCAGCACCAGCCAGGAGTCGAAGGGCCCGGCGACCGCGCCCATCGCGTTCTGGTGGAACGCCAGCTCCTCGCCCAGCTCCGCGTCACCGGTGATCAGCGCGCCGCCGACGACGTCCGAGTGGCCGCCCATGTACTTGGTCAGGGAGTGCACGACGACGTCCGCGCCGAGCGCCAGCGGCTGCTGGAGGTAGGGCGTGGCGAAGGTGTTGTCGACGACGAGGCGGGCGCCCGCGTCCCGGGCGACCTGGGCGACGGCGGCGATGTCGGTGATGCCGAGCAGCGGGTTGGAGGGGGTCTCCACCCAGACGACCTTGGTCCTCGGGGTGAGGGCGGCCCGTACGGCGGAGGGGTCGCTGGTGTCGGCCACCGACCACTCCACGCCCCAGCGGGCGACGACCTTGGCGAAGAGGCGGAACGTGCCGCCGTACGCGTCGTTCGGGATCACCACGTGATCGCCGGGGCCGAGCAGCGTACGCAACAGGCAGTCCTCGGCCGCCAGTCCGGACGCGAACGCGAGGCCGCGGCGGCCGCCCTCCAGGGCGGCGAGGTTCTCCTCCAGCGCTGTCCTGGTCGGATTGGCGCTGCGGCTGTACTCGTAGCCGCCGCGCAGGCCGCCGACGCCGTCCTGCTTGTAGGTGGACACCTGGTAGATCGGCGGGACGACCGCGCCCGTCAGGGGGTCGGCGGTGTTGCCCGCGTGGATCGCGAGCGTCTCGAAGTGCTGACTGATGTGCCTGTCGCTCATGGGCACCGAGGGTAGTGCGCGCGGCGCGCGGATGCCGGACCCGGAGCGCGCTCGGAGCGTGCGCGGGTTCCGGGAAGGGGTCGGGAAGGGCGGCGAGAAGGGGTCGGGGCGGGCTCGCGGGGGCGGGTGCCGGGAGTTCTCCACAGGTTCGGGGACCGGGTTGGCCAAGTGTCGGCGCGGTCTGGTTCGCTGGTGGCATGGAGATTCTGTGGGTCCTGATCGCCCTCGTCATGCTCGGCTTCGTGGTGCTGCCGTTCCTGCGGCGCCGGCGCGGCGCGGTCGGGCTGGTGCCGCCCGGCCACCCGGACGCGGCGGACCCGGCGAACTACGGCTTCGCCCGCGAGGAGGAGCTGGACATCCGCATGCCCGGCCCCGACCAGGACCTGCTGGACGTCCTGGACCTGGTGCAGCGCACCCAGGACCACCGGGCGGCGCAGCAGCTGCTGGCCGGCACGGCCGCGGAGGGCGAGCCGCGCTGGCAGCGCGTCCAGGCCTTCGCGGGCGCGGCCTCGCTGGAGCTGAGCACGCGGCCCGGCGGAGTGAGCGAGGCGCCGGGCGGACAGTGGCTGCGGGTGTGGCGCACCGAGGCGCCCAAGGACGCGGGCGGCGCGGCGGTGCACGCCGAGTTCCTGGTGCAGCAGGCGTGGCGTACGGCGGCGCCCGGGACGGACGAGTTCCGGATCATCATGGAGGAGGCGAGGGCGGCGTGCGGCGAGGCGGCGCTGCTGGCCCCCGGTGACCCGGTCCCGTACATCGTGGAGCTCTCGGTGGCCCGCGGGCTCGGCTACTCGCAGCCGGAGTTCGAGCAGCTGTGGCTGAAGATCCTGGACCGCGCGCCGAACCACATGGGCGCCCACCTGGCCGCCCTGCACTACTGGTGCGAGAAGTGGCACGGCTCGCGGCAGCAGGCCTACTCCTTCGCGGAGGCCGCGGCGGCCAGGGCACCGCAGGGCTCGCTGCTCGCCGCGATGCCGCTCTTCGCGGTGTTCGAGCACCTGCCCGAGGTGAACCTGGTCAGCGGCTTCTACCGGAGCGAGGTCGTCACCAAGGCGATCCACGGCGCGCTGCACGCGGTGCACTCGGCGCGGCCCGACGACCCGATGCTCGCCCATGTGCGGCACCTGCTGGTCTTCTTCCTGGTCCGCGCCGAGCGCTGGGCGGAGGCCATGAGCCAGCTGATACACGTCGACGGCCACGTCGGCGCCCTGCCCTGGACGCTGTCCCGGGACCCCGCCGCCGAGTTCGCCGTCTACCGCGCCCTGGCGGTCGCCGGCTACGAGGCGAACGGCGGCAGCCCGGCGACCCTGCCGCACTGACGCGTGCGGCGGCCGCCGGGCCGGGGGTGGCTCAGATCGTCGCCGTGTCGATCACGAAGCGGTAGCGGACGTCGCTGTTCAGGACCCGCTCGTAGGCCTCGTTGATCTCCGCGGCACCGATCAGCTCGATCTCCGCGCCGATGCCGTGCTCGGCGCAGAAGTCCAGCATCTCCTGGGTCTCCCGGATGCCGCCGATGCTCGACCCGGCGAGGGTCTTGCGGCCGCCGATCACCGAGAACAGGTTGAGGGAGACGGGCTCCTCCGGGGCGCCCACGTTCACCAGCGCGCCGTCCGTCTTCAGCAGCGACAGGTACGCGCCGAGGTCGAGCGGGGCGGAGACGGTGGAGACGATCAGGTCGAGGCTGCCCCGCAGGTTCTCGAAGGTGGCCGGGTCGGCGGTGGCGTAGTAGTGGTCGGCGCCCAGCTTCAGGCCGTCGTCCTTCTTGCGCAGGGACTGCGACAGCACCGTCACCTCGGCGCCGAGCGCGTGCGCGATCTTCACGGCCAGGTGGCCAAGGCCGCCGAGCCCGACGACGGCGACCTTCTTGCCGGGACCGGCGTTCCAGTGCCGCAGCGGGGAGTACGTGGTGATGCCCGCGCACAGCAGCGGGGCGGCCTCATCGAGGGAGAGGCCCTCGGGGATGCGGACGACGTAGTTCTCGTCGACGACGATGGTCCGCGCGTAGCCGCCCTGGGTGGGCAGGCCGTCCCGGCCGATGCCGTTGTAGGTCATCGTGGCGCCGTTCAGGCAGTACTGCTCCAGGCCCGCTCGGCAGTTGTCGCACTCGCGGCAGGAGTCGACCATGCAGCCGACGCCCACGCGGTCGCCGACCCGGAACCTGGTGACGCCGGACCCGACCTCGGACACCACACCGGCGATCTCGTGGCCGGGGACCATCGGGAAGATCGCCTCGCCCCAGCCCTCACGGGCCTGGTGGATGTCGGAGTGGCAGATGCCGGCGAACTTGATGTCGATCAGGATGTCGTGCTCGCCGACCTCGCGCCGCTCGATGGTCGTCCGCTCCAGCGGAGCCTTGGCGGCGGGTGCGGCGTACGCGGCAACAGTGGTCATGCGGGGGTTCTCCTCGTGACGTCGTGCGCCCGGCTGCCTTCTGTCCGGCCGGGCACGGCCTCCAGCCTGCGCCGATCGCCGCGCCTCACCCAGCCCACGCTTCTTCGTACGTTGGCTGTGCGTACCACTGGCGGGGACAGGATGGTGCGCGTACGACCGGGAATACTGGAGTCATGGACGAGCAGCACACCGATCCGGCCGGTCCCGCGGGCGCCGGCCTCGACCCGCGGGCGGAACTCAGCGAGTTCCTGCGCACCCGGCGGGCCCGGCTGAAGCCCGGGGACGTGGGCCTGCCGGACTTCGGGCGGACCCGCAGGGTGCCGGGACTGCGCCGGGAGGAGCTGGCGCAGCTCGCCGGGGTGTCGCCCGCGTACTACACGCGTCTGGAGCAGGGCAACGGGCAGAACGTGTCGGCGGAGGTGCTGGACTCGATCGCGCGCGCCCTGCGCCTGACCGACGCCGAGCACGCCCACCTCACGCACCTGGCGAAGCCGAAGCGGCTCAGGAAGAAGCAGCCGGCCCGGTCCCAGCAGCCCCGCGCGGCGCTGCGGCAGCTCCTGGAGTCGATGGACACGGTCCCGGCGTACGTGGTGGGCCGGCGTTCCGAGATCCTCGCCTGGAACCGGATGGCGGCGGCGCTCTTCGGCGACTGGGGCGGGATGCCGGCGCCGGAGCGGAACTGGGCGCGGCTGGTCTTCCTGAACCCGGACTACCGGGAGCTGTTCGTGGAGTGGGAGCAGAAGGCGTCCGACATGGTCGCCTATCTGCGCATGGACGCGGGCCGCCGTCCGGACGACCCCCAGCTGTCCGCCCTGGTCGGGGAGCTCTCGGTCAAGAGCGAGGAGTTCCGGCGCCTGTGGGCGGCGCACGACGTCAAGGAGAAGAGCCACGGCGTCAAGCACCTCCGGCATCCGCTGGTCGGTGAGCTGACGCTGCTGTGGGAGTCGTTCCGCCCGGCGGGCGACACCAGCGAGCAGTCGCTGGTGACGTACTTCGCCGAGCCGGGCTCGCCGTCGGCGGAGGCGCTGCGGCTGCTGGCCAGCTGGGGCGCGGACGCGCACCGCTCCGGCACGTCGGCGCCCACGGCCTGACACACGGACGGCCCGCCGGAAGCAGAGCTTCCGACGGGCCGTGCGCGGTCGGGTCCTACTTGCCGTAGTAGGCGTTGTAGATCGAGATCGTCGACTTGTTGCCCTTCTTGTCGGCGATCTTGGCGTGGAAGGAGATGGCCTTCCCCTTCGCCGGGTTCTTGACCGAGATGCTGCCCTTGTTCACGGTGACCTTCTTCCAGGTCTTGCCGTAGTCGTAGGACACGTACACCGACAGGGACTTGAGGTTCTTGCCCTTGGCGGCGCCCTCCACGGTGACCGGGATCTTGGCCGTCTTGCCGGCCGCGACCTTGCTGTCCAGCCCGGTGGCCGCGAGGAAGCGGGCCGTGGAGGCGGGCAGCTGGGTGAGGTCGCTGGTCTTCTTGGAGCGGAAGGACCAGCTCGCGTCGATCCGGGTGGAGGCGGCGGCGACCTTGGCGCTGCGCTTGACCGAGGTGGTCAGCTTGTACGCGGCGTCACCGGACGGGACCTTGAACTCCCCGTCGCCGAACAGCGGGTCGTCGTTCGAGCCGACCTTCTTGCCGTCACGGTAGAGGGTGGTGGTGGCCGAGGTGAACAGCGAGGAGCCGGCGTGGCCCTTGCCGTCGGCGAACAGCGGGATGAGGCCCGAGATGCTGTTGCCGTCCCGGAACAGCCCGTAGTCCGCGGTCAGACGCGGCTGGAAGACGGCCGTGTTCACGGTCTCGGAGTAGCTCTTGCCGGCCTTGTAGCCCTTGCCGTAGCCGACGGAGTAACCGGCCTCGGTGATCGGCCAGCCTTCCTCGTCGAGACCGCCCTGCTGCTCGAAGTCGAGGTCCCACTTGACCCCGTTCGCCGTGGACAGGTGCAGGACGCGGGTGCCGGGCAGGGTCTGCGGGATGCCGATGGAGGAGGCACCGCTGCTCGCCGGCAGCCAGCCCACCGCGCCGAGAACGCCCTTCTTGCCGCTCGCCGCCGTGCCGAGGCCGACCTTCACCGTGGCGAGGTCGCCCGCCTTGTAGGCGCGGTTGTAGCCGGTGGCGAGCTGCTTGACCTTGCCGCCGGCGACGGTGTCGTACTGCTCCTTGGCGCCCTTGCTCCAGTGGGCGTCCCACTGCTGGCTCAGCGAGCCGTCGGTGATCTGCGGACCGAGGTGGGCGGAGCGGAAGTTGTCGTACGACTCCAGCCACCAGCCGAAGGCGTGCGCACTGTTCTTCGTCTCGACGGTGTAGTCGGCCGAGGCGAACTCCGACTTGACCCCCTTGGCCGGCACGGTGATCTTCACCGGCTTGGCCTTGCGGGCGTCCAGCGTGATCGTCGTCTTCTTGGTGACGTTCAGCTTCGGCTGGGCCAGCCAGTCGGCGCCCTCGTACTTCTCCGGGTCGGAGCCGACGAAGATGCCGGTGTCCAGGACGTAACCGCCCTTGGGCACGCGGACGGTGACGGTGCCGTCGGTCTCGTAGGGCTGGTACCACTGCCCGGCGCCCAGACCGGTGAGGCCGGACAGGCTGGCGTTGTAGTTGCCGGCCGGCTTGCCCGCGCGGTCGAGGAGCTTCAGCGTCACGTCGTACGACTCGACCTCGCGCTGCACCGCGGCCGCCGTGCGCACGCTCTGCCCGCCGCCGGTGGCGACCACGTACGCGGAGTACGCGCCGTCGACCGTGCCGCCGAGCCGGGTGTCCACGGTGAGGTCCACGGAGGCCTTGCCGCCCGCCGGGACGGTGACCGAGGTGGCACCGAGCTTGAAGAAGCCGGCCGGGGCCGCCTTGCCCTTGGGGTCGGTCGCCGTCGACGCCAGCTTCAGCGTGACGTCCGTCGTGCCGAGGTTGCGGTAGGTCAGTGCCTTGGTGACCGGCTTGTCGTCGGTGTGCGGCCACTGCTGCACGCCGAAGCTCAGCGACACCGGCTCGGCGATCACCGTCTGCTGGACGGCCTTGTCGACCTGGATCCGGCCCGAGCCCTGCTCGAACGGCGTGTACTTGCCGCCCTTGGTGGAGCCGGTGAGGGCGCCCTTCAGCTCCGCGTACGTCCACTCCGGGTGCTGCTGCTTCAGGATCGCCGCCGCGCCCGCCACGTGCGGGGTCGCCATCGACGTACCGGAGATGGTCATGTAGCCGGCCGGCTGCTCGCCGACCTCCTTGGCGATGTCGTTGCCCTCCGCCGAGGCCGCCGTGATGTCCACGCCCGGCGCGGTGACGTCCGGCTTGATGGCGCCGTCGCCGAGACGGGGGCCGGTGGAGGAGAAGTCGGCGAGCGCGTCCTTGTCGTCGACGGCGCCGACGGTGAGCGCGGCGTCCGCGCTGCCGGGCGAACCGATCGACCGCGGGCCCTCGTTGCCGGCCGCGATGGCGAAGAGCACGCCCTTCTCGGCGGACAGCTTGTTGACCGCCGCCTCCAGCGGGTCCACCTCGGCGGTGTCCATGCCGCCCAGGCTCATGTTGACGACGTCGGCGCCCTGCGCGGCCGCCCACTCCATGCCGGCGAGGATGCCGGAGTCGTCACCGAAGCCCGCGTCGTCGAGGACCTTGCCGTTGAGGATCTTCGCGCCGGGCGCGACGCCCTTGTACTTCCCCTTGGACTCGGCGCCCGTACCGGCCGCGATGGACGCGACGTGGGTGCCGTGGCCGACCTTGTCACCGGCGGTGGCCGCGGAGGTGAAGTTCTTGGACTCGGTCACCTGGCCCTTGAGGTCCGGGTGGTTGGCGTCGACACCGGTGTCCAGCACGGCGATGGTGACGCCCTTGCCGTCGTAGCCGGCGGCCCACGCCTTGGGGGTGCCGATCTGCCCGACGGAGGTGTCCAGGCTCGCCTCGCGCACCCCGTCGAGCCAGACGTGGGCGACACCGGCGGCGGTCCGGTCGCCGTCGGTGACGGCGTCCCACAGCTCGGGCGCGTCCTCGTGCGGGGTCTGCACCGCGTCCGCGTTCAGGGTCTTGAGGGTCCGGCGGAGCGTGCCCGCGTCCCGGACCTCGGTCTTGGCGCCCGCCGCGCTGCCCTGGTAGCCGACGATGACCTTCAGGCCCCGCTTCTGGGAGCCGCGGGTCGTGGCCCTGTTGAGTTCGGTGATGTCGAACAGTCGCTGGTCGAGCTTGCCGCTCGCCACCAGCCGGGCGGCGTCCGCCGGCACCACGAAGGTGTGGCCGCCGGACCTGCGGACCTGCACGGGTATGTGCTCCCGGCCCTCCGCGCGCTCCAGTCCGACCACACGGCCCTTGGCGTCCACCGCGACCCGGTCACCGGTGATCAGCGTGATGCGGTGCTTGGCCTTGAGCGCGGACGCCTTCGAGGACGTCTGCGCCCCGGCGGTCGTGTGCCCCCCGTCCGCCGCCGCCGGACTGGTCATGCCCGCCGCGAGCGCGACGGCCGCCGCCGTGGCGACCGTGGCCGCGCACGCTCTTTTCACTTGTCTGCGCAAGGTTCCCCCTAGCGAAGTCGCCGGGCGCACAACACATCACCCGGCCGGGGGTGGTCTCGTACGCATGCGCGCACCCCCCGGATCACGCAGTATGCCGAGGGGTGATCACGCGTCTCAAGGCACTTCGGGGGCCTGGACGAAAGGTGCGGAAGTCGACGGACGGCTGTAACGCCACCGCCGGAACTTCGTTACCGAACCGAGGGGTTGGGCCTGCGCGGGGTCAGGTCCGGGCGTTCTCCCGCACGGTGATCCGCCCCTTGCGGATGGTCGCCACGCGCGGCGCCCGCTTCGCGAGGGCCGAGTCGTGGGTGACCATGACGAAGGTCAGCCCGAGCTCCTTCCACATCCGGATCAGCACGTCCATGATCTCGTCGCGCGTCGACTCGTCGAGGTTTCCGGTGGGTTCGTCGGCGAGCAGCACCTTCGGCTCCTTCACCAGCGCCCGCGCGATGGCCACCCGCTGCTGCTGACCGCCGGACATCTCGCCCGGCAGGTGGCCGAGCCGCTCGCCGAGCCCGACCGACGCCAGCGCCTCGGCGGCCTTCTCCCGGCGCTCCCTCGCCTGCACGCCGAGCGGCACGAGGGCGGTCTCCACGTTCTCCTGCGCGGTGAGCGTGGGGATCAGGTTGAACGACTGGAAGACGAAACCGATGCTCTCACTGCGGACCCGGGTGAGCCGCGCCTCGGGCAGCCCGGCCAGGTCGGTGCCGTCGAGGACGATCTCGCCGGAGCTGGGCCGGTCGAGCCCGCCGAGCATCTGCAGCAGCGTGGACTTGCCGCCGCCCGTGGGCCCCTGGATGACGAGCCGGTCGCCGTCGGGGATGGTCAGGTCGACGCCGTCGAGCGCGTGGACGGTCTCCTTGCCACGCGTGTACCGCCGGGTGACGCCGCTGAGTTGGTACATGGGTCTCCTCCTGGATCGCGTACGGGGGTGGGGCCCGTCCCTCGTGGGGCGGGCCCCGGTGCCGGTGCCGGGCGGGTGCTACCCGACGCGGCGCAGCGCGTCGGCCGGCCGCAGCCGGGAGGCGCGCCAGCCGCCGAAGGCGCCGGCGACGAGGCCGCCGGTCACGGCGAGGCCGACCGCGAGGGCGAGCGTGGTGAGGCTGACGGGCGCGGTGAGCGCCACGTCGAGGGTCTGCGCGGAGGCCTGCCGGACGGGCCCGCCCATACCGCCGCCCCCGGGCCCGGTCGTGCCCGCGCCGCCGCCGAGCTGGGCCTGCAAGGTGGGGCCGACCGCGGTGACGGCGTACGCGCCCGCCAGCCCGAGCGCGATGCCGAGGGCGCCGCCGACCAGGCCGTGGACCACGGACTCGCCGACCACCTGCCGGGTCACCCGGCCCGACGTCCAGCCCAGCGCCTTGAGCGTGCCGAACTCGCGCACCCGGCGGGAGACCGCCGAGGAGGTGAGCAGACCGGCGACGAGGAACGCGGCCACGAGCACCACGACGGACAGCCAGGTGCCGACGCCGGCGGCGAGCGAGGAGGCGGTGGACAGGGAGCCGGAGACGGTGTCGGCGAGGTCGGCGGAGGTGGTGACGGTGGTCCCCGGGATGTTCTTCCGGATCGTGGACTTGACGTCGTCGATCCGCTGGGAGTCCGTCGCCTTGACGTAGATCGTGGTGACCTCGTCCGTGGCGCCGGCGAGCGTCTGCGCCTGCTTCAGCGGGATGTAGAGGTTGGCCGCCGCGTCCCCGCTGGACGCGGTGGCGATGCCGATGACCTTGTAGTCGGTGCCCTTGACGGTGACGGTGTCACCGGTTTCGAGCTTCTTCTCCTGGGCGTAGGCGGAGTCGGCGACGGCGACCTCGGCGTCGGTCTCGGTCGTCCTGAAGGCGCGTCCGTCGGTGATCTCCGAGGAGGTCAGCGGGCCGAGCGCGGGGGCGGTGACGTCGGTGCCGTAGACGGTGTAGCTGTTGACGTCGAAGTCGGCGCCGCCGCCCTGGACCCGCCCCTGCGGGGAGGACTGGCCGGCGCCGGGTCCGCCGCCCTCACCGCCCTGGCCCTCCTGCTGGAACCGGCCCCGGGTGAACTCGCCGCTCACCTTGACTACGTTCAGGCTCAGTCCGCCCACCGCGTCGGCGACACCGCTCTGTTCGCCGACCTCGCCCACGGTGGAGCTCGCCAGGGTCTGGAAGCCCTGCACCATGACGCGGTCGCTGCTCTGCTCCTCGCCGGAGCCGTCGTCCTGGGCGTCGAAGCTGAAGCGGGGGCGCTCGGGGGTGGTGGTGGCCTCGGCGGCCTTGGTGACCGTCATGTCGGTGCCCAGTCCGTACAGGGACTGCAGGACCTTCTCCTGGGCCCTGCCCATGCCGGAGGAGACGGAGGTGACCACGACGACCAGCGCGATGCCGAGCGCGAGGCCGGAGGCGACGACGAGGGCCGCCTTTCTGCGGCGGCGCAGCTCGCGCCTCAGGTAGGTGAAGAACATGGCGGCAAGCTAGGGGCGGTCCGTGATGAAGCGTTGAGCCCGGGATAAGAGCCGCATGAGAACCGTCGGGGCCGCCGGTGGCCGCCGGGGACGACGGATGCCGCCGCCCGCTCCCGTGAGGAGCGGACGGCGGCATCGGTCAGGTGGGGTGAGGTGCTCCGCGCCGCGTCAGACCGCCGAGCCCGCCTTCCACTGGTCCCAGCTCATGTTCCAGCCGTTGAGGCCGTTGTCCGGGGCGATGGTCTTGTCGCCGGTGTTCTGGACGACGACCACGTCACCGATGATCGAGTTGTCGTAGAACCAGGCGCCCGGCGTGTTCGGGTCGTCGGCGCCCTTGGCGTCCTGGAGGCCCACACAGCCGTGGCTGGTGTTGACGCTGCCGAAGATGGACTTGGCACCCCAGTAGTTGCCGTGGATGAAGGTGCCGGAGGTGCTCAGCCGCATGGCGTGCGGCACGTCCTTGATGTCGTACTCGCCCTTGCCGTCGTCGTCGGTGAAGCCGACCGTCGCGCCGTTCATCCGGGTCTCCTTGAACTTCTCGGAGATCACCATCTGGCCCTCGTACGTCTTGTTCTCGGGCGCCCCGGCGGAGATCGGGATGGTGCGGACGGTCTTGCCGTCCTGCGTCACCTTCATCTGCTTGGTCTTGGCGTCGACGTACGTCACCTGGTTGCGGCCGATCTTGAAGGTGACCGTCTTCTGCTGGACGCCGTAGACGCCCTCGGCGCCCTCGACCCCGTCGAGCGCCAGCTTCAGCGTGACGGTGGAGCCCTCCTGCCAGTACTCGTCGGGCCGGCAGTCCATGCGGTTGGCGTTGAACCAGTGGCAGGCGACCTCCTGGCCACTGGTGGTGGAGACGGTGATGCCCTTCTGCACCGCGGCCTTGTCGGTGATCGCCTTGTCGAAGTTGATCGACACCGGCATGCCCACGCCGACGGTGGTGCCGTCGTCCGGGGTGAAGGTGCCGATGAAGCTGTTGTCCGGGGCGACCGTGGTGAACGAGGCGTTCTCGTGGGCGGCGAGGCCCGCGGCGTCCTCGGCGGTGGCCGACAGCTTGTAGGTGGTGGCCCGCTCCAGCTGGACGCTGGGCTTCCAGCTCTTCTTGTCGGCGGATATCTCACCGGCCACGGCGGTGCCGTCGGCGGTGGTCATCTTCACCTCGGTGAGCGTGCCCTTGCTCACCTTCACGGCGGCGGAGTTGTTGATGGAGGCGTTGTTCGAGCCGTCCTTGGGCGTGATCTCGATCTGCGCCTCGGAGGACTTCTTGGCCGCCGCCTCGTCGACCTGGGCCTGCGAGTCACCCTTGCCGCCGTCGCCCGAGGCGCTGTCGTCGCCGCCGGAACACGCCGAGAGCACCAGCACTCCGCCGAGCAGAGCGGACGCGGCCGCCAGACCCCTGCGCCGCTTACCGTCCGTCATCACACGCTTCTCCATCGTCGCCGATTCCCAACCCCACGAGACCTCCGCCCGGAGCCGAAGGACCTCGTCCACAACCTTCAACGCTACGACCGGGTGATCCGGTTCCCCATGGCCCGCGGGTGTGGGGCTCACCACGTCCGCCGGAAGGACGGTGGGGACAGCGGTCGGTGCGCCGCTTGAGACGCCGTGACCCCGGGCGGCGGTTGCCTCCCGGGGTCACGATTTCCCCAAGTCGCGTCAGCCGGCCCTGTCCGCCCCGTCGTCGTAGGACTCCTCATCATCCTCGTCGAGGTCCCATTCCGGCGAGTCCGGGTCGTAGTCGATCTGCTCGCCGCTCCAGGAGGCCTGCAGGAGGTCCACTCCCGGCACCTCGCCGACCAGGTTCAGCGGGTCCACGAGATAGGCCAGGGCCTCCGCGGTGTCCTCTGTCACGGCGTTCTCCGCGTGTACCCGTTCCTCGGCCGGCATATCGCCGTCCTCGGTGATCCTGCGCAGCGCGGCCTTGGTCACCGCGTCCTCGTCGTCGATCTCGAGGACGAGTTCCACGCGAAGTCGTACAAACCGTGTTGTCTCCGGAGTGCTCATGACCGGAGCGTACGGCCCTTGGCTCCCGTGACTTTCCTGTGACCCGCGCCTTTCACTAACATCGCCCCACACGGCCAATTCGCCAGCGCCACAAGGGGATCGATATTCCGTGTCATCCGCGCTCCGTCCGTTGCTGACCGCCACCGCCGCGGGCACCCTGCTGTGCGCCCTGTGGTTCGTCCCGTCCGCGAACGCGACCTCGGTGTCGGACGCGCCCGCCACCGGCCCGTCCCCGCAGGTCACCGAACAGGCGAGAGTCGTCACGAGCAGCACGACGGCCTCCCTGGACGGCACCGGCCAGGACGTCCGCCTCGCGGACACGGGCAGCTTCGACAGCACCCCGTACATCGCGGGCGGCACGGCCTTCCTGGCCCTCGGCGCCGGCTTCGTCGTCTACTCGGTGCGCCGGGAGCGCCTGGAGTTCTGACGCGCCCGGCGCCGACCGGGGCCGCGCGGCGTCACCGCGGAGCCCCGGACGCGTTCAGCGCAGCGGTCCGGTGACCGTCTCCACGGCCGCGACCAGCCGCCCGTCCCGCACGAACGCCTCCGCCGCGGCGAGGTCGGGTGCCAGGTGGCGGTCCGGTCCGGGACCCCTCACCCCCGCGGCCCGCACGGCGTCGATGACGGCCCGGGTCGCGGGCGCCGGGGTCAGTCCCTCGCGCAGCTCCACCGCGCGGGTGGCGGCGTACATCTCGACGGCGATGACCCGGGCGAGGTTGTCGACGGCCGTACGGAGCTTGCGCGCCGCCGACCAGCCCATGGAGACGTGGTCCTCCTGCATCGCGGAGGACGGGATCGAGTCCGCCGACGCCGGTACGGCGAGCCGCTTCAGCTCGCTGACCAGGGCGGCCTGCGTGTACTGGGCGATCATCAGCCCGGAGTCGACGCCCGGGTCGTCGGCGAGGAACGGCGGCAGCCCGTGGCTGCGGTTCTTGTCCAGCAGCCGGTCGGTGCGGCGCTCGGCGATGGAGCCGAGGTCGGCGACGGCGACGGCGAGGAAGTCCAGCACGTACGCCACCGGCGCCCCGTGGAAGTTGCCGTTGGACTCCACCCGTCCGTCGGGCAGCACCACCGGATTGTCGACGGCGGAGGCGAGTTCGCGCTCGGCGACCAGCCGGGCGTGGGCCAGGGTGTCCCGTCCTGCGCCGGCGACCTGCGGGGCGCAGCGCACCGAGTAGGCGTCCTGGACCCGGGGCGCGTCGTCCTGGTGATGTCCCGTCAGCCCCGACCCCGCGACCACCGCGAGCATGTTGGCGGCGCTCGCGGCCTGGCCCGGGTGCGGGCGGATGGCGTGCAGGTCGGGGGCGAGCACCCGGTCGGTGCCGAGCAGCGCCTCCAGGGTGAGGGCGGCCGTGACGTCGGCGGACTTGTACAGGACGTCCAGGTCGGCGAGGGCCATGATCAGCATGCCGAGCATGCCGTCGGTCCCGTTGAGGAGGGCGAGCCCCTCCTTCTCGCGCAGTTCGACGGGCCGGATGCCGTGCTCGGCGAGCAGTTCCCCGGCCGGGCGCACCCGGCCGTCGGGGCCCTCCGCCTCCCCCTCGCCCATCAGGGTGAGGGCGCAGTGGGACAGCGGGGCCAGGTCGCCGGAGCAGCCGAGGGAGCCGTACTCGTGGACGACCGGGGTGATCCCGGCGTTCAGCACGTCGGCCATCGCCCGCGCGACCTCGGGCCGGACGCCGGTGCGCCCGGAGCAGACGGTCTTGAGCCGCAGGAACATCAGGGCGCGGACGACCTCCCGCTCCACGCGGGGCCCCATGCCGGCGGCGTGCGAGCGGACGATGTTGCGCTGCAGCTGGGCGCGCAGCTCCGGGCTGATGTGCCGGGTCGCCAGGGCGCCGAAGCCGGTGCTCACCCCGTACACGGGGTCCGGTTTGGCGGCCAGGGCCTCCACGATCTCGCGGGACGCGGCGAGGGCGGCCACGGCCTCCGGGGACAGGTCGATGCGGGCACCGCCGCGCGCCACGGCGAGCACGTCGGACGCGGTCGCGCCGGACGTCCCCACCACCACAGTGTGCATATCCATATTCAGGAGCGTACGCAGTGAATTCGATGATGTCACCACTGGGGCCGGGGTCCACCCCTTACCGATGCGTCACAGGGGCCGCCGCCGAAACCCGTGACCACTCCGGACCCACCGGCCCCAGACCGGCGGACGGACCTTCGCGTCACACCGGCCCCTCCGGCGAGCGCCGCCCCCGGAACCGGCGCCGCTCCCCGCCCCTCACCCGCGACGGCTCGTCGGCGAGCCGCACCACCGGGTCGTCCGGCCCCTCGCGCCCGGCCACCACCGGATGGGCGGACCGCTCGGCCTTGGCCCGGTACTGCGCCGCGTCGGCCAGCCGGAACAGCCGCCGGGCGGAGCGCACCGGCCCGATGGGGTCCTCCGTGGTCGCCACCCCGCAGGCGACACCGTCCCCGATGCCCAGTTCGACGGCGCGGCGGCACACCTCGTCGGCCGCCTTGACCACCTCGTCGGCGGGCGGCCCCACCGCCAGCAGACAGAACTCGTCCCCGCCGAGCCGCGCCGCCAGGGCCCCCGGCAGCATGGCCCCGCACAGCGAGAGCACGGTCCCGAACCGCTCCAGCAGCCGGTCCCCCACGGCGTGGCCCAGCGTGTCGTTGACCCGCTTCAGACCGTTCACGTCGCACACCACCAGGCTGACGACGGCCCCGTCCCGGCGGTGCCGCTCCACCGCCTCGTCGAGCCGCGCGTCCACGGCCCGCCGGTTGGCCAGCCCGGTCAGCGCGTCCGTGTACGCCAGCCGCCGGGCCTCCTCCAGCCGCTCGGTCTGCGCGAGCCCGGCGGCCACGACGGCGGCCAGCACCGTCGCGAAGTCGGCGTCGGCCCGCCCGAAGACGGGCACACCGGCCGGCCGGGCCACGTACAGCTCGCCCCAGGCCCGCCCGTGCAGCACGATCGGCGCGACCACGCAGCACCCGCGCCCCCGCCGCCTGAGCGCGGCCACCCGCTGGTGGCAGTACCCGGGGCGCCCCGCCGAGGGCCCCTCGGCGGTCTCCACCCACGCGTCGGGCTCACCGCCCCCCGCCCACCGCTCGTGCAGGAACTCGGTGATCTCGGCGAACTGGTGCACCGGATAGGACTCGTCGTCCGGGAACTCCTCCTCCCCCTCGGCCAGCTCGCCGACGTTGACCAGGACGCGCAGCCGCCCGAGCTCCCGCTCCCACACCGACAGCGCCGCGAAGCTCCCGCTCAGCGCCCGGCAGGCCCCGCCGGCCGCCGCCCGCCAGGCGTCCCGCGAACCGTGCGCGGCGGCCATGCCCTGAGCCAGCGCCACCACGGCCGCCAGTCGCGTCTCCTCACCCATGCCCCCAGACTAGGGAGATTCCCGACCAATCGGGACATCGGGGAGGCGGGCGGGCGGCTACTCCCCGGGCCACTGCGGCCTGCGCTTCTCGTTGAACGCGGCGACGCCTTCCGCCCGGTCCCCGGAGAACGCCACCGCTCTCCACGCCGCGTCCTCCACCTCCAGCCCGGCGGCCAGGTCCAGCCCGTGCCCGAGGCGCAGCGCGCGCTTGGCCGCCCGCAGCCCCACCGGGGAGTTCGCGGCGATCCGGGTCGCCATGGCCAGGGCCTCCTCCCGGTCCCGCCCCTCGTCCACCAGCACGTCGACCAGTCCCAGCTCCCGGGCCTCTCCGGCCTCCACCCGCCGCGCCGTGAAGATCAGCTCGGCGGCCCGCGCAGCCCCCACCCGCCGGGGCAGCAACTGCGTACCGCCGCCGCCCGGGATCACCCCGACGGACACCTCGGGCAGCCCCATGACGGCCGTACGGTCGGCCACGATCACGTCGCAGGACAGCGCCAGCTCACACCCGCCGCCCAGCGCGAACCCGTGCACCGCCGCGACCGTCGGCACCGGCACCTCGAGCACCCCGGTGTACGCCGCCCGCGCCACGGGCCGCTGCCGCACCAGGTCCGCGTCACTGAAGGAGTTCCGCTCCTTCAGGTCGGCCCCCACGCAGAACGCCCGCTCGTGCGACGAGGTCAGCACCACCGCCCGTACGTCACGGTCCTCCCCCAGCGCCGCACAGGCCCCGGCGAGGGAGCGGGCCATCTCGGTCGACACGGCGTTCATGGCCTTGGGCCGGTCGAGGACGAGCTCCGCGACATGCCCCCGCTCATGCCGGCGCACCAGCACGAACTCCCCGAACCGTTCCTCACTCATGACACCCTCCGGTTAACGCGGGTTAACGTGACTCGCCATCGATCATCGCAGCCGGCGCCCACCCGGAAAAGGGCGCACGGCCGGTTCCCCCGTCACCCCCCGCCCACCCGTTCGAGTGACATCCGCCCGACTCCCGCCCCGCCACCCCCACGCCGGCGCATAGCGTGCGCACACCGCGGCGCGTCGGGGAGCGCGCACGCAGGGGAGGGAAGCGCGATGCCACGGACCACACCACCCGACGAGCCGCCGAGGGCGCCCCGCTTCCGGGGCCGTCACCGCAAGCCGCGCCCGCGCAAGGCCCTGCTGGCCGCAGGGGGCCTGGCCCTGGCCGCGGGCGCCGTGAGCCTGGTCCGCCTGGCCGCCGCTCCCGACGCCGGCACGGACATCGGCGTGGAGGCGGGCCCCCGCCCCGTCGTCCCCCACGCGGACACCACCACACCCCGCCCGATCCCCACGCCGGACACGGTCACCCCCGAGGCGAGCCCGTCCTCCCCCACGGCCCTGGGCGCCAAGAACCCCACCCCCCTCACCACACCCGCCCCGGAGAAGTCCGCTCCGGACACCACGCACACCCCGACCAGCCCACCCCCGGAGAGCGGTCCCGCCACCCCGGGCCCGCCCCCACCCGCTCCCCCCACACCACGGGACCCGGCACCGGACCGCCCCCACCCGTCGCGCCCCCACCCCACGCCGGAACCCACACCCGAGCCGACGCCCGAGCCGAAGCCCGAGCCCGGCCTGTGCGTACCGATCATCGGCATCTGCGTGGGCGGCGAAGGGCCGCGCTAGGAGGAGGGGACCCCGTTCCGCCGCGTGAGCAGCCAGGGCTCCACCACTCCCAGACCACGCACCGGCCGCTGCCACATCGGCTGGAGCGCGAACCGGTACACCGGCGGCTCCTCGCCCTCCTTCTCGGCGGTGGCCAGCGCCTCGGCCGCCGCCGCCTCGGAGGCGGGGGCGTCACCGGTGCGGATGAGCTCCTCCGCGAACGCGGTGTCGACGAGCACGGCGTCCCGGGGAGCTATGGAGGTGAGCCGGGAGGCCAGATTCACGGTCGTACCGAACACATCACCCATCCGGGTGGTGACCGTGCCGAACGCCATGCCGACCCGCAGCTCGGGCATGGTCTCGTCGTGCGCCATGGTCTCGATCAGCCGCATCGCGATCTCCGCGGCCACACCCGCGTCGTCGGCGGCGTACAGCACCTCGTCGCCCAGCGTCTTGATGAGCCGCCCGCCCCGCGCGGCGACCAGATCGGCGGCCGTGGTCTCGAAGGCCTCGACCAGCTCGCCCAGCTCCTCCTCCTCCATCCGCCGGGTCAGCCGTGTGAACCCCACGAGGTCGGCGAAGGCGACGGCGAGCCGCCGGTCGACCATCTCCTCGTCGTCGGCGCCCTGCACGACCCGCCCGGCCGAAGCGGCGAGCTGCCGCCGCCAGACGTACACGAGGAACTCCTCCAGCTCGGGCAGGAGCAGCTCGACGATCGGATACGTCACCTCGGTACGGGTCATCCCCGGCTCGGGCGGCTCGGTCAGCCCCTCCAGGAAGGAGTCGATCTGCCATTCGGCCAGCCGCGCGGTGGTCTGCCCGGTGGACCGGGCCACCTGCACCGCCATGGCCTCGCTGAGCAGCCCCGCCTCCACCAGGCCGGCCAGCCGCCGCAGCGCCAGCACGTCCGCCTCGGTGAGCGCCTTGGCCTGCCCGACGTCGGCGAAGCCCATGGCCCGCCAGAACCGCGTGGCCAGCTCCATGGTGACGCCGGCACTGCGGGCGGCCTGGAACGGGGTGTAACGGCGCTCGGCGCCCAGGATGAGCTGTTCGAGGCGCAGAGCAAGCGGATCCTCGCCGGCGCCCTGCGCGTCCGTACCGGAACCCGAGTCGTCGACGGTCACGCGTTGCTGCCCTTCCGATCTGCCACGGCCATATATCGACCGGCCACAACTCTACGGCAGGTGTGCGCCAGCTCACTCCGTGAGGTTGGGCCAGGGGTGAGCCGGCCGACTCTCCTGGCACCCGACACGGGTGCGGACCGTAAAGCGCCACGCAGCCCGCACCTCCGGAATACCGCCCAGCGGCCCGACTGCCCACCGTGGGCGAGGCGGGCGATGTGCCGCGTACGGCCAGGAGGGGACGCGCTACGCGCACCCCCACCGAACAGCCCCCTGCGCCGCAGGCACCCTCACCCCGCCGGCCGCAGATGCACGATGTCCCCCGCCCCCACCGGCTCCTGCACCCCCTCCTCCGTGGCCAGCACCAACCGCCCGTCCCCGTCCACCGCGACCGCCTCCCCCACCAGCGCCCGGTCCCCGGGCAGCTCCGCCCGCACCGTCCGCCCCAGCGTCGCGCACCCCGCCGCGTACGTCTCCTGCAAGCCGCACGCCCCCGCGTCCCCCCCGGCCTCCCGCCACCGCCCGTACCACTCCTCCAGCGCCCGCAGCACCCCCCGCAGCAGCGGATCCCGGTCCGTACTCACCGCACCCGCCAGCGCCAGCGAGCCCGCCGTCGGCACCGGCAGCTCGTCCGCCCGCAGGCTCACATTGATGCCGACGCCCACCACGACACCCCCCTCCCCGGCCCCCTCCGCCAGGATCCCCCCGGCCTTGCGCTCCTCTCCCCCCACCGTGACCAGCACGTCGTTCGGCCACTTCAGCGCCGTATCGACCCCGGCCGCCCGCGACAACCCCGTGGCCACGGCGACCCCCGTCAGCAAGGGCAGCCACCCCCACCGGTCCACCGGCACCTCGCGCGGCGTGAGCAGCACGGAGAAGAACAGCCCGGACCGGGGAGGCGCACTCCACTGCCGATCCAGCCGGCCCCGCCCGGCGGTCTGCTCCTCCGCGACGAGGACGGCCCCCTCACCCACCGTCCCCGAGACCGCCCGCGCGACCAGATCGGAGTTCGTCGACCCGGTCCGCTGCACCACGTCCACCTGTGACCACAGCGCCCCCTCCCGCACCAGCCCTCGCTTCAACGCGCCCGCGTTGAGCGGCGGCCGCTCCAGGTCGGACCAACGGCTCCCGTACGGATCTGATGCATCTTTCGGCGTCATGCAAGCCACCCTAGGTGTGGTAAACGCCGCACTGCCGAAGCGGAGGCCCCCCACTACGCTACGGATGAGTAACCGTCCCCCCTTTTGAGCAGGCAGGGAGCCGCATCCCGATGTCCGAGCCGGAAGAGCAGCAGCCTGACATTCACACGACCGCGGGCAAGCTCGCGGATCTCCAGCGTCGTATCGAAGAGGCGACGCACGCCGGCTCCGCACGCGCCGTCGAAAAGCAGCACGCCAAGGGCAAGCTGACGGCCCGTGAGCGGATCGACCTCCTGCTCGACGAGGGCTCCTTCGTCGAGCTGGACGAGTTCGCCCGGCACCGCTCCACCAACTTCGGCCTCGACGCCAACCGCCCCTACGGCGACGGCGTCGTCACCGGTTACGGCACCGTCGACGGCCGCCCGGTCGCCGTCTTCTCCCAGGATTTCACCGTCTTCGGCGGAGCCCTCGGCGAGGTCTACGGCCAGAAGATCGTCAAGGTGATGGACTTCGCGCTGAAGACCGGCTGCCCGGTCATCGGCATCAACGACTCCGGTGGCGCCCGCATCCAGGAGGGCGTCGCCTCCCTCGGCGCGTACGGCGAGATCTTCCGCCGCAACACCCACGCCTCCGGTGTGATCCCGCAGATCAGCCTGGTCGTCGGCCCCTGCGCGGGCGGCGCGGTCTACTCCCCGGCGATCACCGACTTCACGATCATGGTCGACCAGACGTCCCACATGTTCATCACCGGCCCGGACGTCATCAAGACGGTCACCGGTGAGGACGTCGGCTTCGAGGAGCTGGGCGGCGCCCGCACCCACAACACCGCGTCCGGCGTCGCCCACCACATGGCCGGCGACGAGAAGGACGCGATCGAGTACGTCAAGCAGCTCCTGTCGTACCTCCCCTCCAACAACCTCTCCGAGCCGCCCGCCTTCCCGGAGGAGGCGGACCTGACGCTCACCGACGAGGACCGCGAACTCGACACCCTCGTCCCGGACTCGGCGAACCAGCCCTACGACATGCACACCGTCATCGAGCACGTCCTCGACGACGCCGAGTTCTTCGAGACCCAGCCCCTGTTCGCGCCGAACATCCTCACCGGTTACGGCCGCGTCGAGGGCCGCCCCGTCGGCATCGTCGCCAACCAGCCGATGCAGTTCGCCGGCTGCCTGGACATCACCGCCTCCGAGAAGGCGGCCCGCTTCGTCCGCACCTGCGACGCCTTCAACATCCCGGTGCTCACCTTCGTCGACGTCCCCGGCTTCCTGCCCGGCGTCGACCAGGAGCACGACGGCATCATCCGCCGCGGCGCCAAGCTGATCTACGCCTACGCCGAGGCCACCGTCCCCCTCATCACCGTCATCACCCGCAAGGCCTTCGGCGGCGCCTACGACGTCATGGGCTCCAAGCACCTGGGCGCCGACCTCAACCTGGCCTGGCCGACCGCCCAGATCGCCGTCATGGGCGCGCAGGGCGCCGTCAACATCCTGCACCGCCGCACCATCGCCGAGTCGGACGATCCCGAGGAGACCCGCGCCCGCCTGATGCGGGAGTACGAGGACGCCCTCCTCAACCCCTACGTCGCGGCCGAGCGCGGCTACGTCGACGCGGTGATCATGCCGTCCGACACCCGCCGCCACATCGTCCGGGGCCTGCGTCAGCTGCGTACCAAGCGGGAATCCCTCCCCCCGAAGAAGCACGGCAACATCCCCCTCTGAGCCCTGCAAGGAGCCGACGTGATCAAGGTCGTACGGGGCAACCCGACCCCGGAGGAGCTGGCCGCCGCACTGGCGGTGGTTCGCGCACGCGCCGCGGCGGCGTCCGCCCTGCCGTCCGGCGCGCCCGCTCCCCGCGACTCCTGGTCCGACCCGTCCCGCGTCGCCGCCCACCGCCTGCCCCAGCCGGGGCCGGCCTCTTGGACGCGCACGTACTGGCCGGCCTAGCAGTCCCCCCGGGGCCGGGCCGACACCCGGCCCGGCCCCGGACACCTGCGCCACACCCCTTCCCACTTCACCTCACCCCACCGCGCCGCGCCGCGCCGCGCCGCAACTTGAGTACCCGTACTCAGGCGCCCTCCCCCGGCTCAGCCGCACGCTAGGGGGATGCTGTGGTCCGACCCCGAGAACGAGCCGCCCGAGGAACTGCGGGACACGCAGGAGATGCTGCGGCGGCTGGGCATTCTCGTGGCGCTGGCCATGGTGCTCGCGATGCTCGTGATCGGCGTGAGGTGAGGCATCCGGGCGACGTCGATACGCTGACCGCATGACAGATCAGCCGCGCCGCCGACTCGTGCTCGCCTCCCAGTCCCCCGCCCGGCTCGGACTGCTCCGCCAGGCGGGCCTCGACCCCGAGGTGATCGTCAGCGGGGTCGACGAGGACGCCGTCACCGCCCCCACCCCCGCCGAGCTGGCGCTCGCCCTGGCCGAGGCCAAGGCGTCCGTCGTCGCCGCCAAGCCCGAGGTCAAGGGCGCGCTGGTGATCGGCTGCGACTCGGTCCTGGAACTGGACGGCCGGGCGCTGGGCAAGCCCGCGGACGCCGAGGAGGCCACCGCACGCTGGAAGTCCATGCGCGGCCGCGCGGGCACGCTCCAGACCGGCCACTGCGTCTACGACACCCTCAGCGGCCGTTACGCCTCCGCCACCGCCTCCACCGTGGTCCGCTTCGGCGACCCCACGGACGAGGAGATCGCCGCCTACGTCGCCTCCGGCGAACCCCTCCACGTCGCCGGGGCGTTCACCCTGGACGGCCGCTCGGCCCCGTTCATCGACGGCATCGACGGCGACCACGGCAATGTGATCGGCATCAGCCTGCCCCTGGTGCGCCGGCTGCTGGCCGACCTGGGCGTCGGCATCACGGAGCTGTGGGCGCCGCGGGAGGCGTGAGCGGCGCGCCGTCACCGCCGGTGCCGCCCTCGCGCGCGGCGCCGGCGGGCTCGCCGGGCCGGCCGTCGTACGTCATCAGCAGCAGGACGACGAGCCCGAGCACCGCCACCATGAACAGGAACGCGGTCCGGCCGACCAGCCCCCACACGACCGCGCCCAGCAGCCCGTGCACCACCGCGGCGCTGATCAGCACCACCCGGCCGAAACCGGCCGGCGCCCGGTCGCGCACGGCGACCAGCAGGGCCACCAGGGCACACAGGGCGAAGTAGAGGCCGAAGACGATCCCGCCGATCTTCGAGCCGACCGACATCGCGTGCGGGTCGAGACCGGCCAGGGACATGTCCTGCCGGTCGACGACGACGCCGAGGAACCAGTTCAGCGCCGCGACGCCGAACGCCTCGGCGAACAGCACGAGCGCCAGGACCCAAGCCACCGGTCTGCGCACCACCGGCCCCCACCCACTTTCGAGCACGACTGTGGTTACCCCGAGTATGTTCGGGACGACGCGAAGGCTACTAACGGGTAAACCTCGGTACAAGGGCCCTGCGGACGGCAAAGAATCATTGGGCCATTCGTAGGGACTCCACAAAGAAACCGAGTGGGCCGCAGCACGCTCTCACAGAGACCTTGACCACATGGGACGGCTAGGGTTTCCGGGAGGAGCCCGGCGCACCTAGGTGCGACAAGGGATTTCCCGGGTCGAGCAAGCCTCGCATCACGCTCCGTGTGGGCAAGCTCACCAGTGGGGACGGGTCGAAGTGTCGTGTCGGCAGTCCCTAAACTCGGCTTGTTTCAAGGAGGGAGCCTCAATCGTGCGCAAGGTGCTCATCGCCAACCGTGGCGAAATCGCTGTCCGCGTGGCCCGGGCCTGCCGGGATGCCGGAATCGCGAGCGTTGCCGTATACGCCGACCCGGACCGGGACGCTCTGCATGTCCGCGCCGCGGATGAGGCGTTCGCCCTGGGCGGTGACACTCCCGCCACCAGTTACCTCGACATGGACAAGGTGCTGAAGGCCGCGCGGGAGTCGGGCGCCGACGCCGTCCACCCCGGCTACGGCTTCCTCTCCGAGAACGCCGAGTTCGCCCAGGCGGTCCTGGACGCGGGCCTGATCTGGATCGGCCCGCCGCCGCAGGCCATCCGCGACCTCGGTGACAAGGTCGCCGCCCGGCACATCGCGCAGCGCGCGGGCGCTCCGCTGGTGGCGGGCACGCCGGACCCGGTGTCCGGCGCGGACGAGGTCGTCGCGTTCGCCGAGGAGCACGGGCTGCCGATCGCGATCAAGGCGGCGTTCGGTGGTGGCGGCCGCGGCCTGAAGGTGGCGCGGACGCTGGAAGAGGTGCCGGAGCTGTACGACTCCGCGGTGCGCGAGGCGGTCGCCGCCTTCGGTCGCGGAGAGTGCTTCGTCGAGCGTTACCTGGACAAGCCGCGGCACGTGGAGACCCAGTGCCTGGCCGACCAGCACGGCAACGTGGTCGTCGTCTCCACCCGTGACTGCTCCCTCCAGCGGCGGCACCAGAAGCTGGTCGAGGAGGCGCCGGCGCCGTTCCTGTCCGAGGCGCAGGTCGCCGAGCTGTACCGCGCGTCCAAGGCGATCCTCAAGGAGGCCGGTTACGTCGGTGCCGGCACCGTGGAGTTCCTGGTCGGTGTCGACGGCACGATCTCGTTCCTGGAGGTCAACACCCGTCTGCAGGTGGAGCACCCGGTGACCGAGGAGGTCGCGGGGATCGACCTGGTGCGGGAGATGTTCCGCATCGCGGACGGTGAGGAGCTGGGGTACGACGACCCGGTGCTGCGGGGCCACTCGTTCGAGTTCCGCATCAACGGTGAGGACCCGGGGCGCAACTTCCTGCCGGCGCCGGGCACGGTGACGAAGTTCGCGGCGCCGTCGGGGCCGGGTGTGCGGCTGGACGCGGGTGTGGAGTCCGGGTCGGTCATCGGTCCGGCGTGGGACTCGCTGCTGGCGAAGCTGATCGTCACCGGGCGTACCCGTAAGGAGGCGCTGGAGCGGGCCGCGCGTGCGCTGGCGGAGTTCCAGGTCGAGGGCATGGCGACGGCGATCCCGTTCCACCGCGCGGTGGTCGTGGACCCGGCGTTCGCTCCCGAGCTCACCGGTTCGGCCGATCCGTTCACGGTGCACACCCGCTGGATCGAGACCGAGTTCGTCAACGAGATCAAGCCGTTCGCCGCCGCCGTGGACACGGAGGCCGAGGAGGAGGCGGGCCGCGAGACCGTCGTCGTCGAGGTCGGCGGCAAGCGCCTGGAGGTCTCCCTGCCCGTGTCGCTCGGCATGTCCCTGGCCCGTACGGGGCTGGCGGCCGGTGCGAAGCCGAAGCGGCGGGCGACGAAGAAGTCCGGGCCGGCGGCTTCGGGCGACACGCTCGCCTCGCCGATGCAGGGCACGATCGTCAAGGTCGCGGTGGAGGAGGGGCAGGAGGTCAAGGAGGGCGACCTGGTCGTCGTCCTGGAGGCCATGAAGATGGAGCAGCCCATCAACGCCCACCGGTCGGGCACGGTGAAGGGTCTGAACGCGGAGGTGGGGGCGTCGGTCACCTCGGGCGCGGCGATCTGCGAGATCAAGGACTGAGTCCGTGCGAAGCGGCACCCGCGCCCTGTCTGCGGCGCGGGTGCCGCTTCGGCGGTTGGTGCGGTAGCGCCCACGGGTGGGGGGTGGGTTCGGGGCCGGGGCGGGGGTGTCCGTCCTCGGTCCGGCGCGGAATCGGTCACTCGAGAAGGCTCAGGGTGCGGACGCGACGGCCGCTGCGGGCGGACACCCCCGCCCCGTCCCCTTCCCGCCGTACGCGGCCGTCGCCGCCCGGACAGCTGCGGGCAGCCACTGCCGCTCACGGCGGGCGGCCGTTGGGGGAGGGTGGGCGTGGCGGCACCCGTGAGCGTCGGGCCGCGCGACCCGACCCCGGCACGGCACGGCACCGGATCATCGCGCGGACGCCGGTCACGGCACAGGCAGCCTCACCGCGCCCCGCCCGCGCAGCGACCCCTCACCGCCTCCGCAGATCCGCCACCCGCGCACCCCGCTCCGCACCGGCGGCCTGGTCCGTCCCCAGCCCCACCGTCGCCGACCGGAGCCCGGGCCCCTGCCGTCGGGGCCCCGGAAGCGGCACATCCCGACGCTGCTGGCGCGCCGCCGACGACCCCTCACCCCCCGCGCTTCCCGCTCCCGCGGACCCTCCCGGCGCCCCCGCCACAGCGATCTGCACGCCCTGATCGGCGAGCGCCTGAAGCTCCGTCGCCGCGCGGTCGTCGTGCGCGGGCGGCTCGTCCGTCACCAGGCGTGTGATCACATCGGTCGGCACCGTCTGGAACATGGTGTCCGTACCGAGCTTGGTGTGGTCGGCGAGGACGACCACCTCCGCCGCGGCCTGCACCAGCGCCCGGTCGACCGAGGCCGACAGCATGTTGGACGTGGACAGCCCGCGCTCGGCGGTCAGGCCGCTCCCGGAGAGGAAGGCCCGGGACACCCGCAGCCCCTGGAGGGACTGTTCGGCGCCGCTGCCGACGAGTGCGTAGTTCGAACCGCGGAGCGTTCCCCCGGTCATCACGACCTCGACGCGGTTGGCGTGGGCCAGGGCCTGGGCGACGAGCAGGGAGTTGGTGACGACGGTCAGCCCGGGCACCCGGGCCAGCCGGCGTGCCAGCTCCTGCGTGGTGGTACCCGCGCCGACCACGATGGCCTCGCCCTCTTCCACGAAGTTCGCGGCGAGGTCGGCGATGGCGGTCTTCTCGGCGGTCGCGAGATGTGATTTCTGCGGAAAACCGGACTCTCGCGTGAAACCGCCCGGGAGTACCGCACCGCCGTGCCGGCGGTCGAGGAGTCCTTCTGCCTCCAGCGCGCGCACGTCCCGCCGTACGGTCACTTCGGAGGTCTGGACGACGCGGGCGAGCTCACGGAGCGACACGGCCCCGTTCGCTCGCACCATTTCGAGGATCAATTGGCGACGTTCTGCAGCGAACACGAAACTGACAGTAACGCCAGCGACCATCTGCTTTCAGCAGTTTGCGCTGAATAGCAGAAGTTGTTCGCACAGCGGTACAGCGAGTGGTATAAGGCGCGACAGGTGACAACTCCCCGTGACCGGCGGGGAGTCGGTTCCGGCCGTCAGGCCTCGCCGCCCGACTTCCGCGTGTGCAACTGCCGTGCCACTTCCGCAATCGACCCCGACAGCGAGGGATACACGGTGAAGGCGTTCGCGATCTGTTCGACGGTCAGGTTGTTGTCGACCGCGAGCGAGATGGGGTGGATCAGTTCCGAGGCGCGCGGTGCCACGACCACACCGCCCACCACGATGCCGGTGCCCGGGCGGCAGAAGATCTTGACGAAGCCGTCGCGGATGCCCTGCATCTTGGCGCGCGGGTTGCGCAGCAGCGGCAGCTTCACGACCCGGGCGTCGATCTTGCCGGCGTCGACATCGGCCTGGGAGTAGCCGACGGTGGCGATCTCGGGGTCGGTGAAGACGTTCGACGAGACCGTCTTCAGGTTCAGCGGGGCCACCGCGTCGCCCAGGAAGTGGTACATGGCGATACGGCCCTGCATCGCCGCCACCGAGGCGAGCGCGAAGACACCGGTGACGTCACCGGCGGCGTAGACGCCGGGAGCCGTCGTCCTCGAGACCTTGTCGGTCCAGATGTGGCCCGAGTCCCGCAGCCTGACGCCGGCCTCCTCCAGGCCCATGCCCTCGGAGTTGGGGATGGCGCCGACGGCCATCAGACAGTGCGACCCGGTGATGACCCGCCCGTCGGCGAGGGTCACCTCCACCCGGTCCCCGACCCGCTTGGCGGACTGGGCCCGGGACCGCGCCATGACGTTCATGCCGCGGCGGCGGAAGACGTCCTCCAGCACGGCGGCGGCGTCCGGGTCCTCGCCCGGCAGCACCCGGTCGCGCGACGACACGAGCGTCACCTTCGACCCGAGCGCCTGGTAGGCACCGGCGAACTCGGCGCCCGTGACACCCGATCCGACCACGATGAGCTCCTCGGGGAGCTCGTTCAGGTCGTACACCTGGGTCCAGTTCAGGATGCGCTCGCCGTCGGGACGGGCGTCCGGCAGCTCGCGCGGGTGTCCGCCGGTCGCGATCAGCACGGCGTCCGCGGTGAGCGTCTCCTCGGTGCCGTCCGCGGCGCGCACCACGACCTTGCGCGAACCGTCGAGCGCCTGCATGCCCTCCAGCCGGCCCCGCCCGCGCAGCACCCGCGCGCCGGCCCGCGTCACGGACGCGGTGATGTCGTGCGACTGGGCCAGCGCGAGCCGCTTCACCCGCCGGTTGACCTTGCCCAGGTCCACGCCCACCACCCGGGCGGCCTGCTCCATGGGCGGGGTGTCGTCGGCGACGATGATCCCCAGTTCCTCGTACGACGAGTCGAAGGTGGTCATCACCTCGGCCGTGGCGATCAGGGTCTTGGACGGCACGCAGTCGGTGAGCACCGACGCCCCGCCCAGACCGTCGCAGTCGACGACGGTCACCTCCGCACCGAGCTGCGCGGCGACCAGCGCCGCTTCGTATCCGCCGGGTCCGCCACCGATGATCACGATCCGAGTCACGTACTCCATTGTCCCGCACACTTCACCGTGCGACCGCCCGGGGGCCTCAGCCGTGGCCCCCCTGTTACCGGAGGGGCCCGGTAAACGGCTGCCGTACCCTTCCCCCATGTCGCTCTACGCCGCGTACGCCGGCAACCTCGACGCGCGGCTGATGTCCCGCCGCGCTCCGCACTCGCCGCTGCGCGCCACGGGCTGGCTGAACGGGTGGCGGCTGACCTTCGGGGGCGAGCACATGGGCTGGGAGGGCTCGCTCGCCACGCTCGTCGAGGATCCGATCTCGCAGGTCTTCGTGGCGCTCTACGACATCGCCCTGATGGACGAGGAGTCCCTGGACCGCTGGGAGGGGGCGGGCGGCCTGGACCTCTACCGGCGCACCCGGGTCCGCGCCCACACGCTGGACGGCGAGGAGCCGGCCTGGACGTACGTCCTGAACAGCTACGAGGGCGGCCTGCCCTCGGCCCGCTACCTGGGGGAGATCGCCGACGCGGCCGAGTCCGCGGGCGCCCCCCACGACTACGTGATGGAACTCCGCAAGCGCCCCTGCTGAGCCCCGCCCCGGGACCCCTCCCAGGAAACGACGGGACAACGATCGCCAACCCGCCACCTCCCGCATCTACGCGCGTAGGCGAATACCGGCTACCCTCGACGCGTGAACGCTTCTCTTCTTCCGGACGACATCCAGGGCGACCCCTACGCCGCAGCCGACGCCGCCGCCGCGCGCCTGCGCGAACTCACCGGCGCCGAGACCCACGACGTCGCCCTCGTGATGGGCTCCGGCTGGGCACCGGCCGCGGACGCCCTCGGCACGCCCGAGGCCGAGTTCCCGGTGACCGAGCTGCCCGGTTTCCCGCCGCCGGCGGTCGAGGGCCACGGAGGCAGGGTCCGCTCGTACCGCATCGGCGCGAAGCGCGCCCTGGTCTTCCTGGGCCGCACGCACTACTACGAGGGGCGCGGGGTCGCCGCCGTCGCCCACGGCGTGCGCACCGCCGTGGCGGCGGGCGCGAAGACCGTCGTCCTGACCAACGGCTGCGGCGGCCTGCGCGCGGGCATGCGCCCCGGCCAGCCGGTCCTGATCAGCGACCACATCAACCTCACCGCCACCTCCCCCATCGTGGGCGCCCACTTCGTCGACCTCACCGACCTCTACTCCCCCCGCCTGCGCGCCCTGTGCAAGGAGGTCGACCCCACGCTGGAGGAGGGCGTCTACGCCCAGTTCCCCGGCCCGCACTACGAGACCCCGGCCGAGATCCGCATGGCCCGGGTCATCGGCGCGGACCTGGTCGGCATGTCCACGGTCCTGGAGGCCATCGCCGCACGCGAGGCGGGCGCGGAGATCCTGGGCATCTCCCTGGTCACCAACCTGGCCGCGGGCATGACGGGCGAACCCCTCAACCACGAGGAGGTCCTCCAGGCGGGCCGCGACTCCGCCACCCGCATGGGCTCCCTCCTGACCCAGGTCCTCGGCCGCCTGTAACACCCGAGACCGGCGGCGGGGCGCGCTGCCCGCGTACCGCGTACGGCGCGAAGGGGACGGGGCGGGGGTACCCGCCCCCCGGCGGCCGACGCGTCGACCGGGGAACATGTCAAGTGACCGATTCCGCGCCGGACCGAGGACGGGTACCCCCGGCCCGGTCCCGCCCCGCCCACCGGCCCCAGGCGCCACCGCACCCCCACCACAGCCGCACAGGCGCCGCCGGCACCCCAGGTACCGCCCGAGCCGGGCACCGCCCCCCACCCCCGCGCCGCAGGCACAGAACACGCACCCCACCGGACCGAGAGGCTGACCGAACGTGCACGACGCCCTCATCGCACAGGCCCAGGCATGGCTGACCGAGGACCCCGACCCGGACACCCGTGAGGAACTCGCCCGTCTCATCGACGCCGACGACCGCGCCGAGCTCGCCGCACGCTTCGCCGGCACCCTCCAGTTCGGCACCGCCGGCCTCCGGGGCGAACTCGGCGCGGGCCCGATGCGCATGAACCGCTCCGTCGTCATCCGCGCCGCCGCCGGCCTCGCCGCGTACCTCAAGAAGAACGGCCACACCGGCGGCCTGGTCGTCATCGGCTACGACGCCCGCCACAAGTCGGCCGACTTCGCCCGCGACACCGCCGCCGTCATGACCGGCGCCGGTCTGCGGGCGGCCGTCCTCGACCGCCCCCTCCCCACCCCCGTCCTCGCCTTCGCCATACGGCACCTCGGCGCCGTCGCGGGCGTGGAGGTCACCGCCAGCCACAATCCGCCCCGGGACAACGGCTACAAGGTGTACCTCGGCGACGGCTCGCAGATCGTCTCCCCGGCGGACGCCGAGATCGCCGCCGAGATCGAGGCCGTCCCCTCCCTCACCACCGTCGACCGCCCCACCGAAGGGTGGGAGACCCTCGACGACACCGTCCTGGACGCCTACCTGGCCCGCACGGACGCCGTCCTGTCCAAGGACTCGCCCCGCACCGCCCGCACCGTCTACACGGCGATGCACGGCGTCGGCAAGGACGTCCTGCTCGCCGCCTTCGCCCGGGCCGGCTTCCCCGCCCCCGACCTCGTCGCCGAGCAGGCGGACCCCGACCCGGACTTCCCGACCGTCGCGTTCCCCAACCCGGAGGAGCCGGGCGCGATGGACCTCGCCTTCGCGAAGGCCCGTGAGACCGACCCGGACCTGGTCATCGCCAACGACCCCGACGCCGACCGCTGCGCCGCGGCCGTCAGGGACGGCGCCGACTGGCGCATGCTGCGCGGCGACGAGGTCGGCGCGCTGCTCGCCGCCCACCTGGTCCGCCGCGGAGCGACCGGCACGTTCGCCGAGTCGATCGTGTCGTCGAGCCTGCTCGGCCGCATCGCCGGGAAGGCCGGGCTGCCGTACGAGGAGACGCTGACCGGCTTCAAGTGGATCGCCAGGGTGGAGGGCCTGCGCTACGGCTACGAGGAGGCCCTCGGCTACTGCGTCGACCCGGACGGCGTGCGCGACAAGGACGGCATCACGGCGGCGCTCCTGCTCACGGAGCTGGCCTCCGAGCTGAAGTCGGAGGGCCGTACCCTCCTCGACCTCCTGGACGACCTCGCCGTGGAGCACGGCCTGCACGCCACCGACCAGCTCTCGGTCCGGGTGCAGGACCTGTCCGTGATCGCCGCGGCGATGCGCCGCCTGCGCGAGCGGCCCCCCACCGAGCTGGCCGGTCTGGCCGTCGTCACCGCCGAGGACCTGACCCGGGGCACGGACCGGCTCCCCCCGACGGACGGCCTGCGCTACACGATGGACGGCGCGCGGGTCGTGGTCCGCCCCAGCGGCACGGAACCGAAGCTGAAGTGCTACCTGGAGGTGGTGGTCCCGGTCGCCGCGAAGGCCGGCCTGCCCGAGGCCCGCGCCAGGGCGACGGCCCTTCTGGAGCGGATCAAGCAGGACCTGTCCCGCGCGGCCGGCATCTGAGGGAGCGGGGCCGGGGGAACACCACCCCTTGGCCCCACTCCACCCCTCACCCGACGGCCAGCAGCACCGCCAGCAGCACCACCCCCGCGACGACGGGCCCCACGATCTCGTAGGCCCAGCGCACGGTCACCTCGCCCTGCGCGGCCTCCGCCTCCTGCCGCCGCTCGCGCAGCTCACGCATCTCGTCCATCGCCCGGTCGCTCTCGGCCCGCCGGGGCCCCTCGGCAGCGGCCCCCGCTCCGAACGCGCCCCGGCCGCCCCGCCGTCCCCCGCGTTCGCCGTCACCGCCGCCCTCGCCGCGTGCGGCCCGCGCCGCCGCCCGCGTCTCCTGCCGGGCCGCCTTGCTGCGGGCCCGCAGGGAGACCGGAAGCGCCCACAGCTGGTACTTGGCGCCGGAGTCGTCGACGACCTCGTTGGAGAACCCGGACCGCAGCGAGGCCACCCGCCCCCAGGGCAGCACGATCACGCGGAACGGGTTGCGGACGCGCAGCCGGTCGTCGTTGACGTACACGGCGGGACGCAGGGTGTAGGCGACGACCAGGGGCGCGAGGAGGAGCATGGTGGCGAGGGACAGCCACGGGGTGCGGCCCTCTCCGGCGACCACCGCGTCGATGCCGAGCCATCCGATGACGGCGAGCAGCAGCACCCCACCGGCGAGGGCCGCGGGCGAGCGGTAGATCCGGTCCTGGTACTGCGGTGCCGCGGACCCCGAGGGCTTCGAGGGCTCCGGGGCAGGCGACTGAGGGTCGGGGGTCGTCATGCTCCCGATTCTGCACGACGGCTCCCAGAACGCCGTACGCGGTGGACGCCCGCCGGGATCGGTGGGAGGGCTGTACAGCCGCTACGCGCGTAGATATGCTCGTCTGGTGACCATGCCCACCACTGCACCCCACGCTCTCAGCGACGTCACCGCGTCCGACGGCACGCTGCGCCGCTTCCTCCACGGGCTGCCCGGCGTCGACGCGGTCGGCCTGGAGGCGCGCGCCGCCTCCCTCGGCACCCGTTCGATCAAGACGACCGCGAAGGCGTACGCCATCGACCTCGCCATCTCGATGGTCGACCTGACGACGCTGGAAGGCGCGGACACCCCGGGCAAGGTCCGGGCGCTCGGCGCGAAGGCGGTCCGCCCCGACCCGACCGACCGCACCACGCCCGCCACGGCCGCGGTCTGCGTCTACCCCGACATGGTGGCCACGGCCAAGGAGGCCGTCGCCGGTTCCACCGTCAAGGTCGCCTCGGTCGCCACCGCGTTCCCGGCCGGCCGCGCCCCGATCGCGGTCAAGCTGGCGGACGTCCGCGAGGCCGTCGCCGCCGGTGCGGACGAGATCGACATGGTCATCGACCGCGGGGCGTTCCTCGCGGGGCACTACCTGAAGGTGTACGACGAGATCACCGCCGTGAAGGAGGCCTGCGGGACGAGCGCCCGCCTCAAGGTCATCTTCGAGACGGGCGAGCTGTCGACGTACGACAACATCCGCCGGGCGAGCTGGCTCGGCATGCTGGCGGGCGCGGACTTCATCAAGACCTCGACCGGGAAGGTCGCCGTCAACGCGACCCCCGCGAACACGCTCCTGATGCTGGAGGCGGTCCGCGACTTCCGTGCCCAGACCGGCGTCCAGGTCGGCGTGAAGCCGGCCGGCGGCATCCGCACGTCCAAGGACGCCATCAAGTTCCTGGTCCTGGTCAACGAGACCGCGGGCGAGGACTGGCTGGACAACCACTGGTTCCGCTTCGGCGCCTCCTCGCTGCTGAACGACCTGCTGATGCAGCGGCAGAAGCTGGCCACCGGCCGCTACTCCGGCCCTGACTACGTGACGGTGGACTGAGACCCCATGACCATGGAAAAGCGGACATCCGCATTCGAGTACGCGCCGGCGCCCGAGTCCCGCGCGATCGTCGACATCGCCCCGTCCTACGGCCTGTTCATCGACGGCGAGTTCACCGAGGCGGCCGACGGCAAGGTCTTCAAGACCGTCTCCCCCTCCACCGAGGAGGTGCTCGCCGAGGTCGCCGAGGCCGGTGAGGCGGACGTCGACCGGGCGGTGAAGGCCGCCCGCAAGGCGTTCGAGAAGTGGTCGGCGCTGCCCGGCGCCGAGCGCGCGAAGTACCTCTTCCGCATCGCCCGCATCATCCAGGAGCGCAGCCGCGAACTGGCCGTCCTCGAAACGCTCGACAACGGCAAGCCGATCAGGGAGACCCGCGACGCGGACCTCCCCCTGGTCGCGGCGCACTTCTTCTACTACGCGGGCTGGGCGGACAAGCTCGACCACGCCGGCTACGGCGCCGACCCGCGCCCCCTCGGCGTCGCCGGCCAGGTCATCCCCTGGAATTTCCCGCTCCTGATGCTGGCGTGGAAGATCGCCCCGGCGCTGGCGACGGGCAACACGGTGGTCCTGAAGCCCGCCGAGACGACCCCGCTCTCCGCGCTCTTCTTCGCGGACGTCTGCCGCCAGGCCGGGCTCCCCAAGGGCGTCGTCAACATCATCACCGGCGACGGCCGCGCCGGCGCCGCGCTGATCGCCCACCCCGACGTGAACAAGGTCGCCTTCACCGGCTCCACGGCCGTCGGCAAGGAGATCGCGCGCACGGTCGCGGGCACCCGCAAGAAGCTGACGCTCGAACTGGGCGGCAAGGGCGCCAACATCGTCTTCGACGACGCGCCGATCGACCAGGCCGTCGAGGGCATCGTCAACGGCATCTTCTTCAACCAGGGCCAGGTCTGCTGCGCGGGCTCCCGCCTGCTGGTCCAGGAGTCGATCCACGACGAGCTGCTGGACTCCCTCAAGCGCAGGCTCACCACCCTCCGCCTGGGCGACCCGCTGGACAAGAACACCGACATCGGCGCGATCAACTCCGCCGAGCAGCTGGCCCGGATCACCGCGCTGGCCGACCTGGGCGAGGCGGAGGGCGCCGAGCGCTGGTCCCCGGCCTGCGACCTCCCGGAGAGCGGCTACTGGTTCGCCCCGACGCTCTTCACGAACGTCACCCAGGCGCACACCGTCGCCCGCGACGAGATCTTCGGCCCGGTGCTGTCGGTCCTGACCTTCCGCACCCCCGACGAGGCCGTCGCCAAGGCCAACAACACCCCGTACGGCCTGTCGGCGGGCATCTGGACGGAGAAGGGCTCGCGCATCCTGGCGGTCGCGAACAAGCTCCGCGCGGGTGTCGTCTGGTCCAACACGTTCAACAAGTTCGACCCGACGTCGCCGTTCGGCGGCTACAAGGAGTCGGGCTTCGGCCGCGAGGGCGGCCGCCACGGCCTGGAGGCGTACCTCGATGTCTGATCAGAACCGCCTGAGCGTCTTCAAGACCTACAAGCTGTACGTCGGCGGGAAGTTCCCGCGTTCGGAGAGCGGCCGGGTGTACGAGGTGACCGACTCCAAGGGCAAGTGGCTGGCGAACGCGCCGTTGTCGTCCCGCAAGGACGCCCGTGACGCGGTGGTCGCCGCGCGCAAGGCGTTCGGCGGCTGGTCCGGGGCGACGGCGTACAACCGCGGGCAGATCCTCTACCGCGTCGCGGAGATGCTGGAGGGCCGCCGCGACCAGTACGTCGCGGAGGTCGCGGACGCCGAGGGGCTGTCGAAGTCCAGGGCGGGGCTCCAGGTGGACGCGGCGATCGACCGCTGGGTCTGGTACGCGGGCTGGACGGACAAGATCGCCCAGGTGGTCGGCGGCGGCAACCCGGTGGCGGGCCCGTTCTTCAACCTGTCCTCCCCCGAACCGACGGGCGTGGTCGCCGTACTGGCCCCGCAGGAGTCGTCGTTCCTGGGCCTGGTGTCGGTGGTCGCCCCCGTCGTCGCCACGGGCAACACGGCGGTCGTGGTGGCGTCCGAGAAGGCTCCGCTGCCCGCCCTCTCCCTCGGCGAGGTCCTGGCCACCTCCGACCTCCCCGGCGGCGTGGTCAACGTCCTCTCCGGCCGTACGGCGGAGATCGCCGCCCCGCTCGCCGCGCACCAGGACGTCAACGCGATCGACCTCGCGGGCGCGGACGAGGCGCTGGCGAAGGAGCTGGAGATCGCGGCCGCAGACAACCTCAAGCGGGTGCTGCGTCCACAGCCTGTGGACAACTGGTCGGCCGATCCGGGAACGGACCGCATGACGGCGTTCCTGGAGACCAAGACGGTCTGGCACCCGACGGGTTCGCTGGGCGCCTCGGGCTCCGCCTACTGACCGGCCCCCCATGACCGGAGCGCCGCACTCCGCCACCGTCCGGGCGGGGTGCGGCGCTCTGCCGTGCGCCGGACGTCAGCGGACCGGCAGGCTCGTCACCGAGCCGACCACCGGAACGCCGCCGACCGACGGCGCCTGCGCGACCGGCCCGGTCACCGCCCGCGAGTCCACCGGCCGGAAGTCGGCGACCTGGGTGCCGACGCCGTTGTCGAGCGGGTCCACGCCCGTACCGGCGAGCGGATTGGGCTTGAGGTCCGCGACCGTGCCCACGACCTGGCCGGCGCTGTCGGGCAGCACGTCCGCCTCCGCGGCCGTCGCCCCGGCGCCGAGCGCCGCTCCCGCGGTCGCGAGCACGGCCAGCGCGCGTCGGGCGGCCGGAGTCCTGGGTGCCTTGTGTCGGGCCATCGCTGTGCCACCTGTCGCCTTCACTGGGTGATCGGATCGACGCGAAGAGTAGTGGAGATGTGACGCGCGCTTCAAAGCCGCACCGCGGGGTCGTACGCCACCCGAACGATGCCTCACACTGGTGTCCCGTGAGTTCCCAGTCGCCCATATCCGCGCGAGTCGTGCTGCTCTGCGGCCCCTCCGGCTCCGGCAAGTCCCTCCTCGCGGCCCGCTCCGGCCTCCCGGTGCTGCGCCTCGACGACTTCTACAAGGAGGGCGACGACCCGACGCTGCCGCTGGTGGCGGGCACCTCCGACATCGACTGGGACCACCCGGGCTCCTGGGACGCCGACACCGCTGTCGCCGCCATCGACCGGCTGTGCCGCACGCGTCGCACACAGGTGCCCGTCTACGACATCTCCCTGAGCGCCCGCACCGGCGAGGGGACCGTCGACATCGGCGGGACACCGCTGTTCATCGCGGAGGGCATCTTCGCCGCGGAGATCGTCACCCGCTGCCGTGAACTGGGGCTGCTGGCGGACGCGCTGTGCCTGAGCCGCGGCCCGGTGCGCACCTTCCGCCGGCGCTTCCTGCGGGACCTGAAGGAGAGCCGCAAGTCGGTGCCGTTCCTGCTGCGGCGCGGCTGGCGGCTGATGCGGCTGGAGCGGTCGATCGTCGCCCGCCAGACGGCGCTGGGCGCGTACGCCTGCGACCGGGACGAAGCGCTGGGCCGGCTCGCCAGGGCGGCGGTCGCCGGACGGACGGCGACGGGCACGAGCACGAGCACGAGCACGAGCACGCCGGCCTAGCGGAGTTCCGAGGCGCGGGGAGTCCACGCACACGAAAGGCGGGACTGGGCGGGCCCCCCGGCCCTCCAGTCCCGCTGTTTCGCACTCCCCCGTGATCCCCGTGTCCCCAGAGGTCCCCCGTGACCCCCTTGTGCTCCCCCTTTTTGTTCCCCCGCCGGTTCCCCCGTCGGTCCCCCATGAGTTCCCCATGGGTTCCCGGCGGATTCCCCGGCGGATTCCCCCGTCGGTCCCCCACCCGTGACGGTGACGCCCCCCGGCGTCCCGTCGGTTCCCCCGTGGCCCCGGTCTCCCGGGTCCCCCGATCCCTCGGTTCCCCGATCCCCCCGGGTCCCCGTTTCCCCCGTACCTTCAGGCGACGAGCTCCCCGAAGGCGTCCTCCTCGTCACGGCCGAAGCTGAGGACCTCGTCCTCACGCAGCCGGCGGAGCGACCGCCAGATGCTGGACTTCACCGTGCCGACACTGATGCCGAGGATGTCCGCGATCTCCGGGTCCGTGCGGCCCTCGTAGTAGCGCAGGACCAGCATGGTGCGCTGGAGTTCGGGCAGCCGGGCCAGCGCCTGCCACAGGACCGCGCGCAGTTCGGTGCCGCGCATCGCGTCCGTGTCACCGGCCGTCTCCGGCAGCTCCTCGGTCGGGTACTCGTTCAGCTTGCGGCGGCGCCACGCGCTGATGTGCAGGTTGGTCATGGTCCGGCGGAGGTAGCCGCCGACCGCCGCCTTGTCGCTGATCCGGTCCCACGCCCGGTAGGTCGAGAACAGCGCGCTCTGCAGCAGGTCCTCGGCCTCGAAACGGTCGCCGGTCAGGTGGTAGGCGGTGGCGTACAGGGAGGCGCGGCGCTCCCGGACGTAGGCGGTGAACTCCACCTCCGTCAGCGAGCCGCGCTCCCCCGGGTCCTCCCCGTACGCGTTCCCCCCGGTCTCCCCCTTGGGTGCGTCAACCACCGTCATGATCGTGGTGTGCTGACGCCCGGTGCCGCGGGCGCACCCCCGCATGCCCGCCGCACCGGACTTCTCGGAACCCCGGTGCACGTCGTGCAGACGCGTGATCACTGCGCTGGTGCTGGTGCCGTGCAGCGTGTTCATCTCGCGCCCCCCGTCGTGGACTTCCGGTGTTCGGTCCTGCTGTTGTGCTCGTGCCGAAAAGCTTGCCGGGGGACCTTCATGGCCGTGTCCGCCGACTGTCACAGACCTGTCACAGGGGCCGGGCACGGCGGGAACACAGATCCTTCACAGGAGTCGGTGCACGTAGCGCCACGTATGCGGGCCCAATGGGCATCTGTCGTCCACGGGTCGAACAGGGAGCCCTCCATGGGCCAGAATGAGCCCGTGCCTTCCCTGTTGCTGATCGAGGACGACGACGCCATCCGCACGGCCCTGGAGCTCTCTCTGACGCGCCAGGGCCACCGGGTGGCGACCGCTGCCAGCGGTGAGGACGGTCTGAAGCTGCTGCGCGAGCAGCGGCCGGATCTGATCGTGCTGGATGTGATGCTGCCCGGCATCGACGGGTTCGAGGTGTGCCGGCGCATCCGGCGCACGGACCAGTTGCCGATCATCCTGCTGACCGCCCGCAATGACGACATCGACGTCGTGGTCGGCCTGGAGTCCGGCGCCGACGACTACGTCGTCAAGCCGGTGCAGGGCCGGGTGCTGGACGCCCGGATCCGGGCGGTGCTGCGGCGCGGGGAGCGGGAGTCCAGCGACTCGGCGACCTTCGGCAGCCTGGTCATCGACCGTGCGGCGATGACGGTGACGAAGAACGGCGAGGACCTCCAGCTGACGCCGACCGAACTGCGGCTGCTGTTGGAGCTGAGCCGGCGGCCGGGCCAGGCGCTGTCCCGGCAGCAGTTGCTGCGGCTGGTGTGGGAGCACGACTACCTGGGCGACTCCCGGCTGGTGGACGCCTGTGTCCAGCGGCTGCGCGCCAAGGTCGAGGACGTGCCGTCGTCCCCGACGCTGATCCGTACCGTGCGCGGTGTCGGCTACCGGCTGGACCCGCCTCAGTGACCGAGGAGCACCAAGGGGGGAGCCGCGGCTGGTCCGCGGCACGCAAGGGAGTCTGGTCACGGCTGCGCTTCACCAGCCTGCGGCTGCGGCTGGTGGTGGTGTTCGGGCTGGTCGCGCTCACCGCCGCGGTGTCCGCGTCCGGCATCGCGTACTGGCTGAACCGCGAGTCCGTGCTGACCCGTGCGCAGGACGCGGTGCTGCGCGACTTCGAGCAGGAGATGCGCAACCGGGCGGGCGCGCTGCCCGAGCACCCCACACAGGACGAACTGCAGCGCACTGCGGGCCAGATGGCGAACAGCGGGCAGCGCTTCACCGTGCTGCTGGTCGCCGAGGACCCGGACGGGCGGACCGTCTACGGCGGTTCGGGCGGGCTGAGCGGCTTCTCGCTGCGGGACGTGCCGGCCTCGCTGCGCGAGGCGGTCACCGAGCGGCAGAAGGTCACCTCGGCGAACAAGTACCCGCACCACCTGTACTGGCAGCGGATCGTCGACGGCGACACCCCGTACCTGGTGGCGGGGACCCGGATGATCGGCGGCGGGCCGACCGGCTACATGCTGAAGTCGCTGGAGCCGGAGGCCAAGGACCTCAACTCGCTGGCCTGGTCGCTGGGCATCGCCACCGGGCTGGCGCTGATCGGTTCCGCGCTGCTCGCGCACGCCGCCGCCACGACGGTGCTGAAGCCGGTGCAGCGGCTCGGCGTGGCCGCCCGGCGGCTCGGCGAGGGCAAGCTGGACACCCGGCTGAGGGTGTCGGGCACCGACGAACTGGCGGATCTGTCGCGGACGTTCAACAAGGCGGCGGAGGCGCTGGAGAAGCGGGTGGCCGACATGGCGGCGCGGGACGAGGCGTCCCGCCGGTTCGTGGCGGACATGAGCCATGAGCTGCGGACGCCGCTGACCGCGATCACCGCCGTGACCGAGGTCCTGGAGGAGGAGCTGGAGTCCGAGGGCGGCGGCGGCATGGACCCGATGATCGAGCCCGCCGTGCGGCTGGTGGTGAGCGAGACCCGCCGGCTGAACGACCTGGTGGAGAACCTGATGGAGGTCACCCGCTTCGACGCGGGCACGGCCCGCCTGGTCCTCGACGACGTCGACATAGCCGACCAGATCACCGCCTGCATCGACGCGCGTGCCTGGCTGGACGCGGTCGAGCTGGACGCCGAGCGCGGCATCCACGCCCGGATCGACCCGCGCCGGCTGGACGTGATCCTGGCCAACCTGATCGGCAACGCGCTCAAGCACGGCGGTTCGCCGGTGCGGGTGGCGGTGCGCGAGGAGGACACCGAGGGGGACGGGGGCGTGGTGGTCATCGAGGTGCGGGACCACGGGCCGGGCATCCCCGAGGAGGTCCTGCCGCACGTCTTCGACCGCTTCTACAAGGCCAGCGCCTCCCGGCCGCGCTCCGAGGGCAGCGGTCTGGGCCTGTCCATCGCGCTGGAGAACGCCCACATCCACGGCGGTGGGATCACCGCGGCCAACTCCCCCGAGGGCGGCGCCGTGTTCACGCTGCGACTGCCGCGGGACGTGTCCGCGCAGAGCCCCGCGGAGCGGACCGGAGACGCCGGGGGCGAAGGCGCCGAGGGGGACGCCCGATGAACGCACGACGCGGGACCGTACGCCGTGCGGCGGCGCTGCTGGCCTTCGGGATGCTGGGCGGTCTGCTCACCGGGTGCGGGATCCGGGCCACGGAGGTGCCGACCGACTTCGGCCCCGCGCCCTCACGGGTGAGCTGCTCGCTGGCCGAGCCGGAGGTGTCGACGCAGGCCGTGCGGGGACTGCCGGTGCGGGTGTTCCTGCTGTGCGGGTCGTCGCTGGTGGCCGTGGACCGGACGGTCCGGGTGCCGGACGGGGCGGCGGACTCGCGCCGCGTGCCGGTGGCGCAGGGGCTGCTGGACGAGCTGTCCCGGCAGCCGACGGCGGCCGAGCAGGAGGCCGGGTACACCACGCGGGTGCGGCGCGGGACGACCGTGAGCGGTCCGCGGTCCGGCGACCCGGAGGACACGCTGCGGCTGAGCACCGCGCCCGGGAGCCTCGCCTCCGCCCAGCTGGCGCAGATCGTGTGCACCTTCTCCGACTCGGCGGCGGCCGAGGGCGACGGATCGGTGATCCTGGGCGGTCCCGACGACGGCCGGCCGCGCCGCTACGAGTGCACCGACGAGGTCCGGACCCGTCCGGACCAGGAGGAACCGCCGTCCTCGGAGACCACGGGGAACTGAGCCGCGCGGCGGGCGCGGCACGCGGCACGGTGCGGTGGTCCGCGCGGTGGTCCGCGCGGTGCGCGGCACTGTGGCGCATGCCTCACCCGGCGAACGGGTGACATCCCGGAACCGATCCCGCGGGACGCCGCGTCTAGGGGGTCGTGCAGCGTCAAGGCTTCGTCGGCGGCACCGCCGCGTTCCGTGTCCGTGTGACAGGAGGGCTCCTCCTGGCGGCGTATCTCGCGTTCGTCGCCTGGTTCGCGCTGCGGCCGCTGGACGTGCCCTGGGTGATGCCCGCCAATCTGCGGCCCTTCGACGGGATCCGGGCGGATTTCGCGCTGGGCTGGGCGGAGGGGGTCCGCAGGACCTGCGAGGGGCTGGCGCTGCTCGCGCCGCTGGGGGTGCTGCTGCCCATGGCCGGGGGCCGGCCGGACGTCCCGCCGGTGGGTTCGCTGGTGCGCACCATGGCGGCGACCGCCCTGGTGTCGCTGGCCGTCGAGATGCTGCAGACCGCGGTGCCGGGCCAGGTCGTGGACATCGACTCGCTGCTGCTGAACACCGTGGGCGCGGGGCTCGCGCACGCGGCCGTGGTGCCCGCGGGCCGCTCCTGGCTGCGCCGCCACGGCATGGGACGGCCGGTCACCGCCGTCCTGGCGGAGGAGCCGGCTCAGGGTAGGACCCCGACGATTCCCAGGGTCGGGATCGCCCCGTGGAGCGACGCTTTGCCCCCTTCGTCTCCGTAACGTGGAGTGCATGGAGGCAACCGACCGGGAAGCCTCGCACCGCTCACGAAGGAGCCGCAGATGAGCCGCCCCGTCCGCCCCCACGACCGCATGATCGGCGGAGTGTGCGCCGCGCTGGCCCGGCGCTTCGGCACCTCCGCGACCACGATGCGGGTGATCTTCCTGCTCTCGTGTCTGCTTCCGGGCCCGCAGTTCCTGCTCTACATAGCGCTGTGGATCCTGTTGCCCTCGGAGGAGAAGGCCCGGACGGCCTGGTAGTCCCGCCCCGCGGAGCGACACCGTCTCCCTCAGGGCCGTGTACGGCCCTCTCCCCGAGTACGCCGATGGGGCGCACCCCGAGTCCGGGTGCGCCCCATCGGCCGTCGCGGCCCGGGTGGGTCAGGCGCCGAGCGGGACACCGTTGAAGGCGAGGCCCTGGGTGGGCACGCCGCCCTGGAGGGGCAGGCCGCCGAGGAGATTGGCGGCGGGGAGCTGCGAGCCCGCCTGCTCGGCGACCGGCTGCGCGGTCGCCGAGCCGGTCAGCTCCTGTCCCTGCGCGAGCAGGCGGTCCGAGCCCGGCAGCCCGCCGGACAGCTGCTCCGCGGGCACGGCCTGGGTGACGGTGTCCAGCGCCGGCAGGGCGTCGGGGACGGCGGGGGCGGCGTGGGCGGCGCCCGCACCGGCGGCGGCGAAGGCGGCACCGAGGGCGGCGACACCGAGGGTCTTGGCAGCAGACTGCTTCATGAAATGCGTCCTCGAAATGGGATACGGGGATGTGAGCGGTGTGGTGACCGTAAACACGCGGCACCTCCCGCCGCAAACATCGAAATGCGGACGGATGGTGAACGCCGTCCGCGGTCCCGTCATCCGAGAACGCCCCGTTCAGTCTTCCGTGGCCGGGGAACCGCTGGTGGAAGCGGTCTGCCGGAACAGCCATTCGGATTTCAGCTCGGCATATCCGGGCTTGATGACGTCATTGATCATGGCCAGACGTTCATCGAAAGGAATGAACGCTGATTTCATCGCATTGACGGAGAACCACTGCAGGTCGTCGAGCGTGTAACCGAAGGCGTCGACAAGGTGCTCGAATTCCCGGCTCATGCCGGTGTGCGACATCAGACGGTTGTCGGTGTTCACCGTGACCCGGAAGTGCAGCCGGCGCAGCAGTCCGATGGGGTGCTCGGCGTACGAGGCGGCCGCGCCGGTCTGGAGGTTGGAGCTGGGGCACAGCTCCAGCGGGATGCGCTTGTCCCGGACGTAGGAGGCGAGGCGGCCGAGCTTCACGGTGCCGTCCTCGTGGACCTGGATGTCGTCGATGATGCGCACCCCGTGTCCGAGCCGGTCGGCGCCGCACCACTGGAGCGCCTGCCAGATGGACGGCAGGCCGAAGGCCTCACCGGCGTGGATGGTGAAGTGGTTGTTCTCGCGCTTGAGGTACTCGAAGGCGTCGAGGTGCCGGGTGGGCGGGTAGCCGGCCTCGGCGCCCGCGATGTCGAAGCCGACGACGCCCAGGTCCCGGTAGCGGTTGGCGAGTTCGGCGATCTCCAGGGCGCGGGCGGCGTGCCGCATCGCGGTGAGCAGGGCGCCGACGCGGATGCGGTGGCCGTTCTCCTTGGCGCGGCGCTCGCCCTGCCGGAAGCCCTCGTTGACCGCCTCGACGACCTCTTCGAGGGTCAGTCCGCCGTCCAGGTGCTGTTCGGGGGCGTAGCGCACCTCGGCGTAGACGACACCGTCCTCGGCGAGGTCCTCGGCGCACTCGGCGGCGACCCGGACGAGGGCGTCGCGGGTCTGCATGACCCCGACGGTGTGCGAGAACGTCTCCAGGTAGCGCTCCAGGGAGCCGGAGTCGGCGGCCTCGCGGAACCACAGGCCGAGCTTGCCGGGATCGGTCTCGGGGAGCTGGTCGTATCCGGACGCGCGGGCCAGGTCGACGACGGTGCCGGGGCGCAGTCCGCCGTCGAGGTGGTCGTGCAGCAGAACCTTGGGGGCCCGGCGGATCTGGTCCGTGTCCGGGGTGTTCGCAATGGTCTGGCTCGTCATTTTCGCACTCTAACTCCTACGCGCGTAGATCACTCGTCGCCCGCCCGCGTCGATACGCAACGGTGACCGCACGGACGGGTGGAGTACACCGGTGCTTCTGACACTGTTCTGTCATGGCACAGGAAGCGACGCCGGTGCGCACGGCCCGGCTGGGGCGGGCGCTCGGCCCGGAACCGACGGCGGTGGACGGCGTGGTGCTGCTGCTCCCCGGCGGCGAGGAGTTCTCCGGCCGCAGGCCGTCCGCCCTGGTGGCGGCCGCCTCGGTGCGGGGTCTGGGACGCCGTCTGACCCGCGCGGCCCGGGACCGGAGCCTCGCCACCCATGTCGTCCACTACCGCTACCGGGGCTGGAACGGCAGCGAGGCGCATCCGGCGCGCGACGCCGCCTGGGCCGTCGACGAGGCCGTCCGGCGGTACGGCGACGTCCCCGTGTGTCTCGCCGGGATCGGGATGGGCGGCAGGGCCGCGCTGCGCGCGGCGGGCCACGAGGCCGTCAACTCCGTGCTGGCGCTGGCTCCCTGGCTGCCGGAGGAGGACGTGGCGGCGCCACCCGAACCGGTGAAGCAGCTCGCCGGGCGGCGGGTGCTGATCGTGCACGGCACCAACGACGCCCGGACCGACCCGGAGCTGTCGTTCCGGCTGGCGTCGCGGGCGAAGAAGGCGAACCGGGAGGTGTGCCGGTTCGAAGTCCACTCGGACGGCCACGGGTTGCACCAGTACCGGGACGAAGTGCTGGCGCTGGCCGAGGACTTCGTGATGGGCGCGTTGTTCGGGCGGGCGCTGTCCCGGCCCGTGCGGGACGCCTTGGCGGCGCCTCCTCCGCTGGGGCTGCGGATGCCGCTGGCGGCGGGATTCGGCAGGTCGTTGCGGCGCTGACGCCGTCCGGCTGTCCGCGCCCCCGGTTCACGTCGGCAGGAGGCTGCCCCGCTTCGACAGCAGGAACTTCTTGAAGGCGGTCACCGGCGGGGTGTCCGGGCGGCCCGCCAGCCAGGCCACGCCGATCTCCCGGGCGGCCTTCGGGGCCGTGACGCTCAGTTCGACCACGCCCGGACGGGGGAAGGCCGGCGGGGGCAGCAGGGCGACGCCCAGGCCCGCGGCGACCAGGCCGCGCAGGGTCTCGGCCTCCTCGCCCTCGAAGGCGACACGGGGCTTGAAACCGGCCTGCGCGCAGAGGTCGTCGGTGATGCGGCGCAGGCCGTAGCCGGGCTCCAGGGTCACGAACATCTCGTCGGCGGCCTCGGCCAGCCGGATGCGGCGGCGGCCGGCGAGCCGGTGGTCGGCCGGGACGACCAGGCGCAGTTTCTGCTCGTCGAGGCGGCGGGCGACGAGGTCGGGGGCGTCGGGCACCGGGGAGGTCAGGCACAGGTCGAGTTCGCCCGCGCGCAGGCGTTCCAGCATGGCCTCGCCGTAGTTCTGGACGAGGCTGAAGCGGATGCGCGGGTGGTCCGCGCGGAAGGCGTGCAGCAGGCCGGGCACGGTCTCGGCGCCCATGGTGTGCAGGAAGCCGAAGGCGACCTTGCCGGTGGCGGGGTCGGCGTCGGCGCGGACCTCGTCGGCGGCGCGTTCGATCTCGGCGAGGGCGCGCTCCACGGAGGCGAGGAAGGTGCGGCCGGCGGGGGTCAGGGAGACCGTGCGGCCGTGGCGGGCGAACAGGTCGACACCCAGGTCCTGTTCGAGGCGGACCATGGCCCGGGACAGGGTGGACTGCGGGACCTGCATCTCCTGCGCGGCGCGCGTGACGTGCTCGGTGCGGGCCACACCGGCGAAGTGGGCGAGGCGCGGCGCCAGCAGCCTCGACATGTCGGTGGTGTCTCGTGTGTCACTGCTCCGTGACAGCCGACCCCGTGACCTCTGCTCATGCACCATGGGAACGATTATGACGATTCCGTGCATTGGACGGATCAGCCGGGGCGTCCGTACGTTCGAGGCATGACTCCCGCCAGTACCGGGGCGTCCACCAGTGTGGGCGCCGTCGCTTCCGTTCCTCCGATCCAGCCCGTCCCCGAGGCCGTCTCCGCGTCCCGGATGTCCCCGGGCGGACCCGGTTACCGCCGGATGAGTCTCGCCCTGTTCCTCGCGGGTGTCGCGACCTTCGCGCTGCTGTACTCCACCCAGGCCCTGCTGCCGCTGATCTCCGCCGACTTCGCGGTGAGCGCGGGCGACGCGAGCTGGACGGTGGCGGCGGCCACCGGCGGCCTCGCGCTGTTCGTGCTGCCGATGAGCGCGCTGTCGGAGCGCTTCGGCCGCCGTACGGTCATGACGGCCTCCCTCGCCGTCGCGGTGACCGTCGGCCTGCTGGTGCCCTTCGCCCCGTCGCTGGAGGCGCTGGTGGTCCTGCGGGCGCTCCAGGGCGCGGCCCTGGCCGGGCTGCCCGCCTCGGCGACGGCGTACCTCGCGGAGGAGGTGACGCCCAAGGCGCTGGTGACCGCGATCGGGCTGTTCGTCGCGGGCAACAGCGTGGGCGGGATGAGCGGCCGGGTGATCACCGGCTGGGTGGCGCAGGAGTGGGGCTGGCGGGTCGCCGTCGGCGTGATCGGCGCGGTGGCGGTGGCGTGCGCGGTGGCCTTCCGGCTGCTGCTGCCGGCGCCGCGGCACTTCCGGCCGGGCTCGCTGCGGCCGCGCGTGCTGGCGCGCACCGTGCGGGACCACCTCGCCAACCCCCTGCTGCGGCGGCTGTACGCGATCGGCGCGCTGTTCATGACGGTGTTCGGCGGTGTGTACACGGTCATCGGCTACCGGCTGACCGAGGCGCCGTTCTCGCTGCCGCAGGGCATCGTCGGCTCGATCTTCCTGGTCTACCTGGTGGGCACGGTCTCGGCGTCGGCGGCGGGCCGGCTGGTGGGCCGGCTGGGCCGCCGGGGCGCGCTGTACGCGGGCGGCGGGACGACGGCGGCCGGGCTGCTGCTGTCGCTGGCCGGGTCGCTTCCGGTGGTGCTGCTGGGTCTGGTGCTGATCACGGCGGGCTTCTTCGCGGGGCACGCGGTGGCGTCGTCGGCGGTCGGGAAGACGGCGACGACGGGGCGTGCGCAGGCGTCGGCCCTGTACCAGTCCGCCTACTACGTCGGTTCCAGCGTGGGCAGCACGGTGGGGGCGCTCGCGTTCCACTCGGGCGGCTGGGCCGGGACGGTGGCGGTCGGCCTGGTGGCGGTGGCCGGAGTCGCGGCGATCACCCTGGCGGGAACGCGCGCGGCGGCACGGGCGGTGGCCCGGCCTGCCTGACCCCCTCCCGTCCCCCGAGCTTCGGACCCCGGGGGACGGAACGGGAAACGGCCCCCTGAGCTGCGATGTCTCGCGCTCGGGGGGCCGTTGTCAGTGGCCTGCGGTAGCTTCCGAAGTGCCGGGTGCGATGGCGCGCCCCGAGGACGCCACATGGGGTGGGTGGACGATGACGAACGGCACGGCGACGACGGACCTGGACACCAGGCTGGAAGCACACCGCGTCGAGCTGACCGGGTACTGCTACCGGATGCTCGGTTCCTCCTTCGAGGCGGAGGACGCGGTGCAGGACACGATGGTCCGCGCCTGGCGCGGCTACGCCACGTTCGAGGGCCGTTCCAGCCTGCGTTCCTGGCTCTACCGGATCGCGACCAACGTCTGTCTGGACATGCTGGCGGCGGGCAACAAGCGCGCCCGCCCGATGGACCTGACGGAGTCCACCCCGCTCGCGCAGGCGGCCCTGTCGCCCCGTCCCGACCACACCTGGCTGGAGCCGATGCCCGACGCGAGGGTGCTGCCCACGCCCACCGACCCGGCGGAGGCCGCGGTCGCCAAGGAGTCGGTGCGGCTCGCGTTCATGGCCGCGCTCCAGCAGCTGCCCGCCAAGCAGCGGGCGGTGCTGATCCTGCGCGAGGTGCTGGCCTGGAAGGCGAGCGAGGTCGCGGAGCTGCTGGACACCTCGGTCGCGTCGGTCAACAGCGCGCTCCAGCGCGCCCGGGCGACGCTCGCCGAGCGGCGGCAGCCGGGCGCCGACGCGTCGGTGTCCGACCCGCTGGACGAGGAGCAGCGGAAGCTGCTCGACCGCTACGTCGCGGCGTTCGAGGGCTACGACATGACGGCGCTGACCGCGCTGCTGCACGAGGACGCCATCATGACGATGCCGCCGTTCGACCTGTGGCTGACCGGCCCCGCCGACATCACGGGTTTCATGACGACACTGGGCGCGCCCTGCGCGAACTCGCGGCTGGTGCCCGTCCAGGTCAACGGGCTGCCCGGGTTCGCGCAGTACAAGCCCGACCCGGACAGCGGCGGTTTCGTCCCATGGGCGGTGCAGGTGCTGGAGATCTCAGACGACCGGATCACCGGGTTCCACTGCTTCCTGGACACCCAGCGGTGGTTCCCGCTGTTCGGGCTGCCCCTCCGTCTCGAAGCGGAGGCCGACCAGGTCGAGCAGGGCGCATAGGGTCGGGGAGGGGTCGCGCAGCCGGATCCGGCCCCCGGCTCTGCGGGCGGTGAGCTGGAGCCGGGCGAGCAGGTCCACGGCGGCGAGCCCGGGCGGTCCGAGACCGCCGACGTCGCAGACGACCACCCCGCCCGGCCCGCCGCCGCCCCTCTCCAGCAGGGCCCGCAGCGCGTCGCAGGGCCCGCTCACCCCGTCCCGGGCGAGGGGGCCGCTGAGCACGAGTACGGGCGGTGTCATGGCGTCCACGATCGGTAGACCGGCGGTGCGCGCGTAACTCATCGCGCCGGTCCGCGGCGTCCCGCGCCGGAAGGATCACATTGACCTGGGCATGCCCCTCCCCGGAGAGTTGGGTGTATGCGCCATAGATCATCCCCGCCCGCGGTGTCCGGTGCCCTTCGCCTCCGCGAGGAGCTGCCGTGCAGGGGGTGCTGAGCGGGTTCCTGGTGATCGCCGTCGTCATCGGCGTCGGCTACGTCATCGGCCGCCGGGGGTATCTCGGCGCACAGGGCCGCGAGGTCCTGACCAAGCTGGCGTTCCACGTGGCCTCGCCCGCCCTGCTGTTCACCACGCTCGCCCGGGCCGACCTGTCGGTGGTCTTCTCCAGCCGGCTGCTGGTCACCGCGCTGAGCACGGCGGCGGTGGCGGGCGTCTTCGTCGCGGTGGGTGTGGTGCGCGGCTGGGGCGTGGGCCACACCACCATCGGCGCCCTGTGCTCCAGCTACGTCAACTCCGGCAACCTGGGCATCCCCATCGCGGTGTACGTCCTCGGGGACGCCTCCCTCGTGGCTCCGGTGCTGCTGTTCCAGCTGGTCGGGGTCACCCCGATCGCGCTGACGATCCTCGACCTGTCGACGGCGGGCGAGAAGCGGCCGTTGTGGCGGCGGGTCCTGACACCGTTGCGCAATCCGGTCGCGGTCGCGTCGCTGGCGGGGGTGGCGGTGTCGGCGGCCGGGATCGGGATACCCGGCCCGGTCTGGGACCCGATGACGCTGATCGGCAACATGGCGGTGCCCGCCGTGCTCCTCGCCTTCGGCATCTCGCTGCGCGGCAGCACCCTGCCCCTGCGGGGCGGTGACCGGGGCGCCGTCCTGCTCGCCGTGGCGCTGAAGGCGGTGGGCCAGCCGCTGGTGGCCTGGGTGCTGGGGGCCGGCGTCTTCGGGCTGCGCGGGGCGCATCTGCTGGACGTGGTGGTGACCTCGGCCCTCCCGGCCGCGCAGAACCTCTTCACGTACGCGAGCAGCTACCGCGTGGGCGAGAAGCTGGCCCGGGAGGCGATCCTCGTCTCCACGGTGCTCTCGGTGCCGGTACTGGTGGTGGTCGCGGCGCTGCTGGGGTGACTCAGGCCTCGGGGAACTCGCCGGTGTCGATGACCAGGTCGAAGGGGGCGGGGAGCTTGATCGGCTCACCGAACTTCGCGGTGCTCAGGGGACGGTGGACGTCACCCTTCGGTTCACCGTAGAGCGTCACGGCCGGGCCGTCGGGGGCCCAGCGGTCGACGAGGAGGTACAGCGGGATACCCGCGGTGGCGTAGGCGGCGGGCTCGCTGACGCGGTCGTCACGGGCGTTGGACTTCGAGGTGACCTCGACGACCAGTTCGGCGAGGGCGGCGGGGATGTGGGTGTCCGACTCCGTGTGCTCCCGTACCGGGGCCACCACGAGGTCCGGGATCAGCATGCCCAGACGCGAGGGCACAGCGATGGCCAGGGTCTGGAAGATCTCCCAGTCGTCGGGGATCACGGAGTAGAGGCGCCGCTGAATGCGGGCCGCGATCACGTTGTGACGGTAGGCGGGAGCGGGTGACACGGTGATGATCCCCTCAATGATCTCCACCTTGCTGCCCTCGGGCCATTCCATCCCCTCCCAGAACCGGACGAGGTCGTTCCAGCTCTGCTCGGGGTCCTGGCTCACGGTGAGTGCGCTCACGACGGTCCCCAATCGGTGCGTCACCGAGTCCAGCATGCCGAACGGGACCGGTGGGGGTCCACCGGTCCCGTTCACCCGAAAGGGGAAACTCCAGGTCAGGCGATGCGTTCCAGCACCACCGGCGTGGCGGAGAAGTCCGTGCCGGGGGCCGCGATGTCGTACGAGCCCTCGACCGCCTGGAGCGCGTACGCGAAGCGGTCCGGGGTGTCCGTGTGGAGGGTGAGGAGGGGCTGGCCCTCCGTCACCGTGTCGCCGGGCTTGGCGTGCATCTCGACGCCCGCGCCCGCCTGCACCGGGTCCTCCTTGCGGGCGCGGCCCGCGCCGAGGCGCCAGGCGGCGACACCGATGCCGTAGGCGTCCAGGCGGGTCAGGACGCCGGAGGCGGTGGCCTTCACCACGTGCTGCTCCCGGGCGACCGGCAGCTCCGCGTCCGGGTCGCCGCCCTGGGCGGCGATCATGCGGCGCCAGACGTCCATCGCGGAGCCGTCGGCGAGGGCCTTCGCCGGGTCGGCGTCGCGCAGGCCCGCCGCGTCCAGCATCTCGCGGGCGAGGGCGAGGGTCAGCTCGACGACGTCCGCCGGACCGCCGCCCGCCAGGACCTCCACCGACTCGCGGACCTCCACGGCGTTGCCCGCGGTCAGGCCGAGCGGGGTGGACATGTCGGTGAGCAGGGCGACCGTCTTCACGCCGGAGTCGGTGCCCAGGCCGACCATCGTGGCGGCCAGCTCGCGGGCGTCGTCGATCGTCTTCATGAAGGCGCCGGTGCCGACCTTCACGTCGAGGACCAGGGAGCCGGTGCCCTCCGCGATCTTCTTCGACATGATCGAGGAGGCGATGAGCGGGATCGCCTCGACCGTGCCCGTGACGTCCCGGAGGGCGTAGAGCTTCTTGTCCGCCGGGGCCAGTCCGTCGCCCGCCGCGCAGATCACGGCGCCGGTGCCGTCCAGCACCGACAGCATCTCCTCGTTGGAGAGCAGGGCGCGCCAGCCGGGGATGGACTCCAGCTTGTCGAGGGTGCCGCCGGTGTGGCCGAGGCCGCGACCCGACAGCTGCGGGACGGCCGCGCCGCAGGCCGCGACGAGCGGGGCCAGCGGGAGGGTGATCTTGTCGCCGACGCCGCCGGTGGAGTGCTTGTCGGCGGTGGGGCGGGAGAGCGAGGAGAAGTCCATGCGCTCGCCGGAGGCGATCATCGCGGCGGTCCAGCGGGCGATCTCGCCCCGGTTCATGCCGTTGAGCAGGATCGCCATGGCGAGGGCCGACATCTGCTCGTCGGCCACCTCCCCGCGGGTGTACGCGTCGATGACCCAGTCGATCTGCTCGTCACTGAGTTCGCCGCGGTCCCGCTTGGTGCGGATGACGGAGATGGCGTCCATGGCCATGGCTGGCGTTCCTTCCGGGGTGCGAAGGGTACGGCCCCCGCGAACGACGGTAACGGCAGTCGCTCACAGGGGCCGTACGGGAGTTACTTGGTGAGGTACTGCGGGCCGAAGGCCTGGGGCAGCATCTCCGACAGCGGCAGGATGCCCGCCGGGGTCTCCAGCAGCAGTCCGGGGCCGCCGAACTCGTACAGCAGCTGGCGGCAGCGGCCGCACGGGACGAGGATCTCGCCCCTGCCGTCCACGCAGGTGAAGTGCGTGAGCCGGCCGCCCCCGGTGCGCTGGAGCTCGGAGACCAGTCCGCACTCGGCGCACAGGCCGAGACCGTACGAGGCGTTCTCGACGTTGCAGCCGGAGACCGTGCGTCCGTCGTCGACCAGGGCGGCGACGCCGACCGGGTAACCCGAGTAGGGGGCGTAGGCGTGGGACATGGCGTCCCGCGCGGTGGCGCGCAGCGCCTCCCAGTCGACGTCGGCCGCGGTCACTTGCCCTGTCCCTTCCGGTACGGCATGCCGTTGGCCCTCGGCATCCGCAGCCGCTGCGCGGACAGGGCGAGGACGACCAGGGTGATGACGTACGGCGTGGCGGAGACGACCTGGTTGGGGACCTCGTTGGTGCCGGCGTACCAGGCGAAGACGAGGGCGCCGATGACCAGGGTGATCACCGCCTGGACGTACTTCTTGCGGACCACCAGCCAGATCGCGCCGATGAGCAGCAGCAGCGCGCCGAGCAGCAGCAGGGCGTGCACGTTGGCGGAGCCGCCGCGCAGGTTGAGGCTGTCGGTGTAGCCGAAGAGGCCGGCGCCGATGGCGAGGCCGCCGGGCATCCAGTTGCCGAAGATCATCGCGGCGAGGCCGATGTAGCCGCGGCCGCTGACCTGGCCCTCCAGGTAGAAGGGGTTGGCGACGAGGGAGAGGAAGACGCCGCCGAGGCCGGCCAGACCGCCGGAGATGATCACGGCCAGGTACTTGTACTTGTAGACGTTGACGCCGAGGGACTCGGCCGCGATCGGGTTCTCGCCGCAGGAGCGCAGCCTGAGGCCGAAGGCGGTGCGCCACAGGATCCACCAGGTCGCGGGGATGAGCGCGACGGCGATCAGGGTCAGCCAGGAGACGTCGGTGACCAGTCCGCCGAGCAGGCCCGCGATGTCGGAGACCAGGAACCAGCCCTTGTCGTTGAGGTCCCGGAGTCCGTCGGAGAGTCCCGGCACGGTGAAGTGGCCGAGGGACTCGATCGCCGGGGACTGCTTGGCGGAGCCGCCCGGGTGGCCCTCGAAGGCCAGCGGGGCGAGGTAGCGGGTGGCGCCGAGGGCGAGGATGTTGATGGCCACGCCGGAGACGATGTGGTTGACGTTGAAGGTGACGGTGACGAGCGCGTGCAGCAGGCCGCCGATCGCGCCGCCGATGATGCCGACCAGGACGCCGGTCCACGGGCCCCACTGGAATCCGGCCCAGGCACCGAACCAGGTGCCCATGATCATCATGCCTTCGAGGCCGATGTTGACGACGCCCGCGCGCTCGGCCCACAGGCCGCCGAGGCCGGCCAGGCCGATCGGCACGGCGAGCTGGAGGGCGGTGGACATCTGGCTGACGTTGGTGATGCCGTCCGCGCCGGTGATCAACCGGACGATCGAGGTCAGCGCCAGGGCTCCGGCGATGACCAGGAGCAGGACGGGCCAGGACAGGCGGCGGCCGGTCTTGGGTGCGTGCTCCAGCGACGGCTGGTTGACGTCGGTCGCTGTGGTCGGTGCGGTCATCGGCCGGCCACCTCCTTCGTGGTGTTGTTGTCGGCGCCCAGGACGTGACCGGCGGCGAGCTCGGCGCCGACCCGGCGCTGCTGGCGGCGCAGGCCCCACTCGCGGACGGCCTCGTAGGAGACGACGACGGAGAGGACGATCAGGCCCTGCATGATGACCGCGATCTCCTTGTCGTAGCCGTGGAAGTCCAGCTCGGGCGAGGCCTTGTCGAGCCAGGCCCACAGCAGGGCCGCGAAGGCGATGCCGACCGGGCTGTTGCGGCCGAGCAGGGCGATGCCGATGCCGAGGAAGCCGATGCCGGTGGGGAAGTTGAGGCTGTAGGTGTGGGTGTCGCCCATCAGGATGGGCAGGCCCGCGAGTCCGGCGATGGCACCGGAGATCAGCATGGCGGTGAGCACCATGCGCTTGGGGTCGACGCCGCTGGCCGCGGCGGCGGACTCGGAGGCGCCGGAGGCGCGCAGGTCGAAGCCGAAGCGGGTGCGGTTGAGGACGACCCAGTAGCCGATGCCGAGCAGGACGGCCAGGATGACCAGGCCGTAGATCTCGCCGGCCTCGCCCATGTCGATGCCGGGGATCCAGCCGGACTCGTGCATCTCGCCGGTGGTGTTGTTGTTGCCGACCTTGACGCCGAAGACGGTGGGCAGCCACAGGTAGCCGATGACGGAGGTCGCGATCGCGTTGAGCATGATCGTGGCGACGACCTCGCTGACGCCCCGGGTGACCTTGAGGACACCGGCGATGCCGGACCAGAAGGCGCCGGTGAGCACGGCGGTCAGGAGCAGCAGCGGGATCTGCAGGGCGGCCGGGAGGGCTGCGTGGGCGCCGACGATGGCGGCCATCATGGCGGCGAGCTGGTACTGGCCGTCGACGCCGATGTTGAAGAGGTTCATCCGGAAGCCGATGGCCACCGCGAGGGCCGCGATGTAGTACATCGACGCCTGGTTGATGATCAGGACCTGGATGTCGGAGAACCCGGCCTGCTCGAACATCAGGGCGAACGGCTCGACCGGGTTCTTGCCGGAGGCGAGCAGCACGATCGCGCTGAGGGCGAAGGCCACGGCGAGCGCGATGACCGGCCCGGCCACCGCGAGCAGCACGCGCTCCTTGTCGAACTTCTTCATCAGCGGGCCTCGTCTTCCGCACCCGGGCCGCCGTCGGCCGGGGTCTCCTCGTGCTCCAGGTGTCCGGAGGCGGCGCCGGTCATGGCGGTGCCGAGTTCCTCCGGGGTGATGGTGGCGGGGTCGGCGTCCGCGACCAGCTTGCCGTCGTAGATCACCCTCAGGGTGTCGGACAGGCCGATGAGCTCGTCCAGGTCGGCGGAGATCAGCAGCACGGCCAGGCCCTCGCGGCGGGCCTCGCGGATGTGGTCCCAGATCGCGGCCTGCGCGCCGACGTCCACACCGCGGGTGGGGTGGGCGGCGATCAGGAAGCGCGGCTCGTGGCTCATCTCGCGGCCGACGATCAGCTTCTGCTGGTTGCCGCCGGACAGGGAGGCGGCGGTGACGTCGATGCCGGGGGTGCGGACGTCGTACTCCGTCACGATCCGGCGGGTGTCCTCCTGGGCGGCCTTCGGGTCCAGCCAGACGCCCTTGGCGTTGGGCCGCTCCGTGACGTGGCCGAGGATGCGGTTCTCCCAGAGGGGGGACTCCAGGAGCAGGCCGTGGCGGTGGCGGTCCTCGGGGATGTAGCCGATGCCCTGCTCGCGGCGGCGGCGGGTGGGCCAGGCGGTGATCTCCTCGTCGGCCAGCCGGATGACGCCGGAGTCGGCGTGCTTGAGGCCGATGAGGGCGTCGACCAGCTCGGTCTGGCCGTTGCCCTCCACGCCGGCGATGCCCAGGACCTCGCCCGCGTGGATGGTGAAGCTGATGTCGTCCAGCAGGGCCTTGCCGCCGGGGGCGGTCAGGCGCAGCGTGTCGACGGTGAGGACGGGCCGGTCGGTGACCGTGGACTCGGCGGTCTCCGGGGTCGGCAGTTCGCTGCCGACCATCATCTCGGCGAGCTGGCGGGGGGTGGTCTCGGCGGGGACGGCGGTGCCGACCGTGGTGCCGCGACGGATGACGGTGATCTCGTCGGCGACGGAGAGGACCTCGCCCAGCTTGTGGGAGATGAAGATGACCGACAGGCCCTCGGCCTTCAGCTCGCGCAGGTTGTCGAAGAGCGCGTCGACCTCCTGCGGGACGAGGACGGCGGTGGGCTCGTCGAGGATCAGGGTGGTGGCGCCGCGGTAGAGGACCTTGAGGATCTCCACGCGCTGGCGAGCGGCCACGCCGAGCTCCTCGACCAGGACGTCGGGGCGCACGCCGAGGCCGTAGCGGTCGGAGAGTTCCCTGATCTTGCGGCGGGCCTTCGCGCCGATGCCGTACAGCTTCTCGCTGCCGAGGACGACGTTCTCCAGGACGGTGAGGTTGTCCGCGAGCATGAAGTGCTGGTGCACCATGCCGATGCCGCGGACGATCGCGTCGGCGGGCGAGGAGAAGCTCACCTGTTCGCCGTGGATCGCGATGGTGCCCTCGTCCGGCTTCTGCATGCCGTAGAGGATCTTCATCAGGGTCGACTTGCCGGCGCCGTTCTCCCCGACCAGGGCGTGGACGGTGCCCTTGCGGACGGTGAGGTGGATGTCGTGGTTGGCCACGACACCCGGGAAGCGCTTGGTGATCCCGGCGAGCTCGACGGCGGTCACCGATTCGTTGACCGCCGCTCCGGCCGGAGGGCTGCTGGACGCGTTGATGGCGCACTCTCCTGGGGACGGGGGCCGTCTACGCGCGTAGTGCCCCTACGGCATGCAAAGCGGTGGCGCACCGAACCGACGGGGTACGGGGAGCCCGACTCCCCGTACCCCGTCGAGCGGACGCGACCCCGCGGTTACTCGGGTGGTCAGCTCGACTTGACCTTGATCTCGCCGCTGACGATCTTCTCCTTGGCCGTCTCGATGGCTTTCTGGAGCTCGGCGTCGTCCGCGAACTTCGGGTTGGAGTTCGACAGGCTCACCTCACCCGTCTTCAGATCGCCCCTGACGATACCGGTCTCGGGCTTGCCGTCCTCGACCGACTTCGCCAGGTTGTACACCGCCTTGGCGACGTCCTTCATCGCCGAAGTGAGGATCGAGTCCTTGTACTTGGCGAGGGCTTCCTGCCGGTACTGGTCGGAGTCGACGCCGATCGCCCACACCTTGTTGGCGGCGGCGGCCTCGATGACGCCCTGACCGGACAGACCGGCGGCCGCGTAGATGACGTCGGCCTTCTTCTCGATCTGGCCCTCGGCGGCGGTCTTGCCCTTGTCGGGGCTGGAGAAGCCGCCCTCCTCGGCCGTCTGCGTCAGGTACTGCGAGACGACCTTCACCTTGGCGTCGGTGTCCTTGACGCCCTGCTCGAAGCCCGCCTGGAACTTGTGGATCAGCGGGATGTCCACACCGCCCACGAAGCCGACCGTGTCGGTCTTGGTGCTCTTGGCGGCGGCGACGCCGGCCAGGTAGGAGGCCTGCTCCTCGGAGAAGACCAGGTCGGCCACGTTCTCCGCCTCGATCGTGGCGTCGTCCACGATGCCGAAGGTGGTGTCCGGGAACTTCTCCGCGGCGCCCTTGACGGCGGCGGCGTAGGCGTAGCCCACACCGATGACCGGGTTGTAGCCCTGCTTCGCCAGCGACGCCAGGCGCTGCTCCTTGTCGGCGTCCGTCTCGCCCTCGGTGGGCTCGACGTCGGCCGTCTCGTAGCCGAACTCCTTCTTCGCCTGCTCCAGGCCCGCGTACGCGGCGTCGTTGAAGGACTGGTCGCCCTTGCCGCCGACGTCGTAGGCGATGGCGAGGCCCTTGTCCCCCTTCGACTCCGAGGAGCTGGAAGAGGTCGAGGTGCCGCCGCAGGCGGAGAGGGCGAGGGCCAGGGAGGCGGTCGCTGCGCCTGCGACCGTGATCCGGGAAATCCGGCGCATGAGTGGTGCTCCTAGGGTCGTACAAGCGCCGGGGACAGGTCGGCTACGGCGCTGGCTTCGCCGCAGATTAACGCGCGTAGACCTGCCTGAAAACCCCTTCTGTCCACCTTGTTATGCGCCCGTGGCCAACCCGGCGCCGAGCCCTGGTCACGGCCTTGCCGTTCGCGAACGGGAGGTGGCGGTGGGTGAGCGGACGCGCGGACGGCGGAGCGGGCGGGCACCCGGGGTGCCCGCCCGCTCCACGGTCATCGGCCGCGCCGGCCGCTACTGCTCCGTCCGGACCTTGATGGAGCCGTCGATGATGCCTTCCTTGGCCTTGGCCACGGCGTCCGTCAGGCCCGTCACCTCGGCCATCTTCGGGTTGCTCTCCGACAGGCCCACGCCGTTCACCTTCAGGTCGAAGACCTGGGTGCCGGTCAGCGGCTTGTCGTCGTGCACCGACTTGGCCAGCGCGTACACCGCGCCGCCGACGTCCTTCAGGGCGGAGGTGAGGATGTAGTCCTTGTAGGCCGCGAGGGCTTCCTGCCGGTACTGGTCGGAGTCGACACCGATCGCCCAGACCTTCGCCTTGGCGGCGGCCTCGATCACACCCTGACCGGACAGACCGGCCGCCTGGTAGACCACGTCGGCGTTCTTCTCGATCTGGCCCTCGGCGGCGGCCTTGCCCTTGTCGGGGCTGGAGAAGCCGCCCTCCTCCGCGGTCTGCGTCAGGTACTGCGGGATCACCTTCACCTTGGCGTCGGTGTCCTTGACACCCTGCTCGAAGCCCGCCTGGAACTTGTGGATCAGCGGGATGTCCACACCGCCCACGAAGCCGACCGTTTTGGTCTTGGTGGCCTTGGCGGCGGCGACGCCGGCCAGGTACGAGGCCTGCTCCTCGGCGAAGACCAGGGAGGCGACGTTGTCGCCCTCGACGACGGAGTCGACGATGCCGAAGGTGGTGTCCGGGTACTTCGCGGCGACGGCCTTCATCGCGGGGCCGTAGGCGAAGCCGACGCCGATGACCGGGTCGTAGCCCTGGCGGGCCAGCGAGGCCAGGCGCTGCTCCTTGTCCGCGTCGGTCTCGCCCTCGGTGGGCTCGACGTCGGCGGTCTTGTAGCCGTACTCGTCCTTGGCCTTGGTGAGGCCGGCGTACGCGGCGTCGTTGAAGGACTGGTCGCCCTTGCCGCCGATGTCGTAGGCGATGGCGAGACCGAGGTCCTCCTTGGGGCCGCTGTCGCCCTTGTCACTGCTGGTGCCACCGCAGGCGGTGGCGGCGAGTGCGAGCGACGCGACCCCCACCGCGACGCGGGTCAGTTTGGATATCCGACGCATCTGAAGTTCCCCATTCTCCAAAGCCCCGCAGCGGGTGCTCGGTTCGGCGCACATTAACGCGCGTAGACACTCCTGGGAACGGGGTACCGCGGGGCCGTTATCCATTCGTGCCGATGGCCGGTTACGCCCTTGTGAACCAGGGGGCCGTAGGGGACCGAAAGGGGCGATCGGCGGGACGCGCATGCCTGGGCGGCACGCCCCACGGTGCCCCTCCCCCGCCCGGCACGCAAGCGGAGCGCGCGGACGGGGGACGGACGGAGCGGCGGTGGTCAGCGCAGGGCGTCCAGCAGGGCGGCGGCGGTGAAGAGCTCCACGCCCACCGTGATGGCGTGCTCGTCGACGTCGAAGTCGCCCTGGTGCAGGTCGCGCACGGTGCGCTCGCCGGGGGTGCGGACGCCGAGGCGGGCCATCGCGCCCGGGACGCGCTCCAGGTACCAGGAGAAGTCCTCGCCGCCGAGGCTCTGCTCGGTGCCCTCGACCGACTCCACGCCGCGCCGGGCGATCATGGCGTCGCGCAGCAGCTCGGTGGCGCCGGCCTCGTTGACGACCGGCGGGACGCCGCGCACGTAGGTGATCTCCGACTTGGCGCGGTGCAGGTTGGCGACCTCGTCGATGGCCGCGACCACCAGGTCGGGGGCCTGCCGCCAGGTCTCCAGGTCCAGGCAGCGCACGGTGCCGGACAGTTCGGCGTGCTGCGGGATGACGTTGGGCGCGTGGCCCGACTCGACCCTGCCCCAGGTCACGGCGAGTCCGCTGCGGCTGTCGACGCGCCGGCCGATCAGGGCGGGCACGTCGGTGACGACACGGGCGGCGGCGGTGACGAGGTCGGTGGTCAGGTGCGGGCGGGCGGTGTGGCCGCCGGGGCCGTCGAGGGCGATCTCCAGCCGGTCGCAGGCGGAGGTAATGGCACCCTCGCGCAGACCGATCCTCCCGGCGTCGACGCGGGGGTCGCAGTGCACGGCGATGATCCGGCCGATGCCGTCGAGCGCGCCGTCCTCGATGGCGTCGGCGGCGCCGCCGGGCAGCACCTCCTCCGCGGGCTGGAAGATCAGCCGCACGGGGCGGGGCAGCAGGCCCTGCCGGTGCAGCTCGGCCAGGACGAGTCCGGCGCCGAGCACCACGGTGGTGTGCACGTCGTGACCGCAGGCGTGGGCGCGGTCGGGCACGGTGGACCGGTAGGAGCACCCGGCCTTCATGTCGGGGATGGGCAGGCCGTCGATGTCGGCGCGCATCGCGAGCATCGCCGAGTCGGTGCCGGCCTCGCCGTCGGTGCCGATGTCACAGATCACGCCGGTCCCGCTGGACAGAACGCGGGGCCTGAGGCCGGCCCGCTCCAGTCGTTCCTTGATCGCGGCGGTGGTGCGGAACTCCTGGTTGCCGAGCTCCGGGTGCATGTGCAGGTCGCGGCGGAACGCGACCAGCTCGGCACGCAGGGCCTCGGGCAACGCGCCGGGGAGCACCGCTCCACCGGGGAGGTCGACCTCGGTCTCCAGTGACATCAGTGGTTTCACCCTTTGAAGAGTAGGGCGCCGGAGCCCACGACTGACCCTCGATCAAGAAAAATCAGCCCGTTGGGCGCAGAAAATTCGGCGTCCCTACGCATAGCTGTCGGTTGCGATGGGTAGAATCAGCGCCTTTTTGCGAGGGTATCGGCTGATGGCCTGCCGGGCCGTGATGCCGTTCACACCCCGCGCATGCTTTCCGGCACCTGTCCACTCCTCACGGTTACCACGATCGGCCGAAGCCACGCGGACCGGTTCATCCGGCCTACGCCGAACGCCCCGCCGGCGCGTTCGGCACCGGTCGGGGCGGGAGGGCGGGGAGGGCGGCCGGGCGGGTCAGACCGCCGGTGCCGTCCGCAGGTGGTGGGCGTCCCGGGCCGTGTCCGTGACGTTGGACAGGAAGCCCTGGGCACGGGGGGAGGCCGTCTTGGTCAGCCAGGCCGGGTCTATGTCGCACACCGAGACGCGCACGCCGGTGCCGCTCAGGGCGAGGGGCAGGGTGTGGACGACCGTGGAGGGGAAACTGAGGACGGTGCGGCCGATCGGGCCGCGGCGGGCGATCAGCTCCAGGGGGAGTTCCGGGCGGACGATCTCCAGGCCGGTCTCGACGGCCAGGCGGTGCAGCTTCTCGGTGCTCTCGCGGCGGTGGGCGAAGTAGCGCCGCGCGCCGTGGGTCCTCGCCAGGGAGCGGACGGCCCCGAGATAGGCGTCGGCGTCCACCACGCCGGTCTCCACCAGGGAGGTGCCCACCATGTCGGCGCCCTGGGTGACGCTCGGCGGGCCGAAGCGGTCCCGGGTCCAGGCGAAGGTGTGGGCGCTGACGGTCACCCCGGGCGGGGTGTCCGCCATGGGCATCGAGGTGAACACCTCGACGGCGCGCTTCCCTCCCGGGGTGAGCCGGCGCCGGGCGACGGCGGAGACGGGGGCGAGGACCAGGTCCCGGGGGCCGGGGCGGCCGCCCTTGCGGTGCCAGCGCACCAGGCGTTCGCCCCGGGCCAGCTGGCCGACGAACTCCATGGTCGCCGTGCCGTCGTCGACGACGACGAGGTCACGGGCCCGGGTGATGGTCAGCAGCAGCTGGACGTAGCGCGAGAAGGGGTCGCCGAGGACGATCCGGGTGGCCCGGCGCAGCAGGCGCGCCAGTCCGCCGACGGTCTGCACCGGGGCGCCCGCCCCTCCCCGCGCCTCCTCCCAGCGGACCTCGTGGCCCTCCTCGCGGGCCAGCTCGGCCATGCGGCGCAGCTGACCGCGGGTCATCGGATCGACCGGGGACAGCACCACGAGGGTGAGCCCCACGCCGGGCGCATGCGCGTGCGCCCACTCCAGCACGTTGAGCAGTTGTACCGGGCTCTCGACGAAGGCGAGAGTGTGGGGGCCGGGCCGGCCGGCGCGGGGGCTCATCGACGTAGGACCGTTCCCGTCGTCGTCAGGTGGGGGTGGGTGCGGTGCGTCAGACGGCCAGCGGCTCGCCGGCGGCGGTCGCGATCTCCGCCTCGGCGACGGCACCGGTGACGCGGCGCAGCTTCTTCATCGGGCCCAGCTCGGACTCGTAGACCTTCTTCACGCCGTCGCCGAGGGAGGCCTCGATGGTGCGGATGTCGCGGACCAGGCGGGTCAGGCCCTGCGGCTCGACGGAGGCGGCCTGGTCGGAGCCCCACATGGCGCGGTCGAGGGTGATGTGGCGCTCGACGAAGACGGCGCCGAGGGCGACGGCGGCGAGGGTGGTCTGCAGGCCGGTCTCGTGGCCGGAGTAGCCGATCGGGACGTTCGGGTACTCCTGCTGGAGGGTGTTGATCACACGGAGGTTCAGCTCCTCCGCCTTCGCCGGGTAGGTGGAGGTGGCGTGGCAGAGCAGGATGTTGTCGCTGCCCAGGACCTCGACCGCGTGGCGGATCTGCTTCGGGGTGGACATGCCGGTGGAGAGGATGACGGTGCGGCCGGTGGCGCGCAGGGCGCGCAGCAGCTCGTCGTCGGTGAGGGAGGCGGAGGCGACCTTGTGGGCCGGCACGTCGAACTTCTCCAGGAAGGCGACGGCCTCGGTGTCCCACGGGGAGGCGAACCAGTCGATGTTCTTGGACTTGCAGTACTCGTCGATCTGGCGGTACTCGTCCTCGCCGAACTCCACGCGGTGGCGGTAGTCGATGTACGTCATCCGGCCCCAGGGGGTGTCGCGCTCGATGTCCCACTGGTCGCGCGGGGTGCAGATCTCCGGGGTGCGCTTCTGGAACTTGACCGCGTCACAGCCGGCCTCGGCGGCGGCGTCGATCAGCTTGAAGGCGTTCTCGAGGTCGCCGTTGTGGTTGATGCCGATCTCGCCGGTGACGTAGACGGGGCGGCCGGGGCCGGCCTCGCGCGAACCGAGGGTGCGGATGCGGGAGTTGCTCATGACAGGGGGTTTCCTTACTTGGGGAGGGAATCGAGAGAGGGACCGAGGATCCAGCCGGCGATCTCTCGGATCGCGCCCTCACCACCGGGCAGGGTGGTGACCGCGCGTGCGGCGCCGCGTACGACGTCGTGGGCGCTCGCGACCGCCACGGGCCAGCCCACGAGGGCGAAGCACGGGAGGTCGTTGACGTCGTTGCCGACGTAGAGCACGCGCTCCGGCGCGATGCCCTGCTCCTCGCACCACTGCTTCAGCGCGAGGTCCTTGCGGTCGATGCCGTGCAGCACGGGCAGCTTGAGCTTGCGCGCGCGGGCGGCGACGACCGGGTTCTGTTCCGTGGACAGGATCAGCAGCTTCAGGCCGCTGCGGCGCAGGGCCGCGATGCCGAGTCCGTCCCCGCGGTGCACGGAGACGAACTCCCGTCCGTCGGAGTCGATCAGCACCCGGTCGTCGGTCTGGGTGCCGTCGAAGTCGAGGACGACCGCGTCGATGTCGTCGGCGGTCGGGAGGGCGCCGGGCCGCTCCGCGTCGAAGAGCGGGGCGAGGGCGCGGGCCCGGGCGAGGTCGTGCGGGTCGTCGACCTCCAGGACGCGGGCCGGGTCGGTGCGCACGAGTTCGGTGCGGCCGAAGAACCGGTGCCGGTGCTCGCGGAAGCCGGCCGCGTCCATCGCGTAGGCGGCGCCGGTCTCCAGGAAGTCCTGGGGGCGGTCCTGGCGGCGGGGGCGGAAGGACTTGTCGTGGTTGACGCCGTGACCGCCGTCGGCCGCGTCGTCGCCGTCGCGCCAGACGAAGCCGTGGAACGGGGCGACGGTCACCGCGGTGTCGGCGCCCTGCTCGACGACCGCGCCGGCCACCCCGTCGATGTCCTCGCGGACCAGGAAGGGGCTGGTGCACTGCACGAGCAGGACGACGTCCACGGGGGCGCCGTGCAGGGCCTCGTGGGAGTCCATGGCGTGCAGCACGGCGGCCTCGGAGGTGGCGGTGTCACCGGCGATGGCGGCGGGCCGCAGCACGACCTCGGCGCCGGCCTGCCGGGCGGCGGCCGCGATGGCCTGGTCGTCGGTGGAGACCACGACGTCGGTGATGTGGCGGGCGGCCCGGCACTCGCGCACGGCGCGCGCCACCAGGGGCACGCCGCCGACCGGGGCGAGGTTCTTCGCGGGCACGCCCTTGGAGCCGCCGCGCGCGGGGATCACGGCGAGCACCCGGCGCACCGCGGCGCCCTGGCCCGCTTGCGGGTGGGACATGGGATCAGCTCCTTGAGCGGAGGTCGGGGCGGTCACAGCTCGCCCATCCGGCGGATCACCGGGGCCACGCGCTGCACGCCGTGCCGGTAGGCGCCGCGCGCCGCCCGGCGCACGATCTGCCGGACCGGTCCGGGCTCCTTGTCGGCGGCGGGGGCGCCGGGCAGCGGGGTGCCGTCCGGGCCCAGGTGGTGGCGGGCGAGGATGCCGGGCAGGTAGCCGGGCGCGGTGACGGGTGTGTAGTACGGGGTCAGCGGGGGCAGTCCGCCGGGCCGGGCGAGCAGCTTGGCGATGCGTTCGCGGGCGGTGTCGAAGGCCGTGTCGTACGAGCCGTCGGCGGCGACGCCCTGCCGTGCCACCCAGTCCTCGTCGGGTTCCGGGCGGTGTCCGGCGTCGAGCTGGTCCCACGAGGCGAGGCAGCCGGAGCCGACGAAGTGGTGGTTGCCGAGGGCTTCCCGGATGCCGAGGTCGGTGAGGACCGCGGTGGGGACGCGGCGGTGCAGCGACTCCAGGGCGGCCGTGGAACTGACCGTGACCAGCAGGTCGGTGCGGTCCAGGACCTCGCCCATGTGCCCGTAGACCAGGCGGAAGTTGGGCGGCAGGTCGAGCCGCTGGGACAGCTTCTGGTAGGGCAGTTCCTCGATGTGGGTGGTGTGCTCGCCGGGCTTGGAGCGCAGCTTGAGCAGCACTTCGCGCTCGGGGTGCCGGCGGGCGTGCTGCACCAGCCGGTTCAGCAGGTACGTACGGTCCTTGCGGCTGTCCGGCACGGAGGGCTGGGCGGCGAAGACGACCGTGTAGGGGTCGTGCTCACCGGTGTAGGGGGCGCCGCCGAGGAAGGGCAGCGCCACCTCGGTGACCGAGCCGGCGTCGGCGCCCACTCCCTCGTACACGGCGCGGAAACGGTCCGCGTCCTGGCGGGAGTTGGCGAGCACCAGGTCGGCGCCGTGGCGCAGCAGCAGGCCGTCGGCGAGCTTCTCGTAGACGACACCGACGTATCCGGTGACGACGACGGGACGCCGCGGGCGGTCCTCCCAGACCCGCTTGAGGCCGTGCAGCATCGCCTGCACGCCCCCGCCGACCAGGGAGAGCACGAGGAGGTCGTAGGGCTCCTCGCGCATGGCGCGCAGGAACTCGACCGCGGTGACCTCGCGGAGCGAGTCGGCGGTGACGCCGACCTCGCCGAGCTGGCGGGCGGTGGGGGTGGCGCGGCCCCGCAGCAGGAATCCGTCCAGACGGATGTCGGCACCGCCGGCCGTGTCGCCCGGAATTCCGGGCGCGGACGGCGCGATGCGGTTCGCGGTGAGCGCGCCCCATTTCCACCGGGTGTCGGAATCCGCGAGGACCGCCACCCTGAGGGGCTTCGTTGCACTTGCTGGCACGTCGAAGACGCTAGGAAGCGAATTCTAGGTATGGCCCAACCGTGAATCAACGAAAAGTTAACAACAGCCCACCGAGAGCCGAACTGGCCTGCCGGGAAGCCGGAAGTACACACGGTGCACCGTACCGACACATCGAGTTCACCTCCCGTACGGGCGCCGGAAAGTTGCCGAGCCGGGCCGCCTCCTAGTGTTTTGCGGGTGCCGAAGCTTTCCGTGATCGTCCCGTTCTACAACGTTCAGCGATACGCGCCCGACACCCTGAGAAGTCTCCGCGCGAACGCCCGGCCGGATTTCGAGTTCGTTCTGGTCGACGACCATTCCGAGGACGGGACGCCGGCGATTCTCGAGCGTGCGGCCGAGGACCTCGCGGACGTCGCCCAGGTGCGCCACATCCGTCATGACAGGAATGGCGGGATCGCCACCGCGCGCAACACCGGGCTGGACGCGGCGCGGGGCGAGTACCTGGCGTTCCTGGACGGGGACGACTGGCTCGCTCCCGGCTACCTGTCCGAACTGGTCGCGGCCGCCGAGCGGTTGGGCTGCGACTTCGTGCGCACCGACCATGTGCGGGTCACCGACCGCGCCCGGTCCGTGCGCCGGGTCCCGGTCGGCCTGCGCGACGAGGTGCTGAACCCGCGGGACGCCATCCTGCCCGCGGACCGGACGACCTCGGTGGACTACGTGTCCGTCTGGGCCGGCGCCTACCACCGGCGGCTGCTGGAGCGGGGGCTGCTGCACTTCACCGAGGGGCTGCACACGGCCGAGGACCGGCCGTGGACCTGGAAACTGCACCGCGAGGCGGAGTCGTTCGCGGTGATCAACCTGCTGGGCGTGTTCTACCGCCGCGGGGTCACCTCCTCGCTCACCCGCATCGGTGACGCCCGCCAGCTCGACTTCATCCGCGCCTTCGACCAGATCGTCGAGGAGACGGCGGCGGACCGGGACGCCGGGCGGCTGCTGCCCAAGGCGGTGCGGCAGTACTGCGCGATCATGGCGCACCACCTGGCCGAGGAGGACAAGTTCGAACCGGCCGTGGCGCGGCGGCTGCGGGCGATGAGCGCGGCGGCGCTGCGCCGCATGCCGCAGGACGCGCTCGACGACGTACTGGGGAGCATGGACATGGAGCGTTCCGCCCGGCTGCGACGGCTGCGGCGCCGGACCGGCACCGCGAGGGAGGCCGTCTGATGTCCCGCACGACCCAGATCTTCTGCGTCTCGACCCTGTACGGCCTGGCCACGCTGGCGGCGGCGATCGAGTCCGACTGCTTCGCGGAGGCGGAGCGGCGGGTGCTGCTGGTCTGCGCCGACTCCGCGGTCCCGGAGACCGCGCCGGCGCTGGACGGGATGCCGGGCTTCGCGCCGCTGCGCGACCACTTCGACGACGTGCTCTCCTGGAACGAGGCGATCACACCCTTCCACCCGGCGGCCTGGACGCCGCGCGCCGAGGACGTCCCGCTCCTGGAGCGGCATCTGCGGCGGCTGTGGGGGCTCGGCGACGACCGTGTGGAGCTGGTCCTGGAGTCCCTCCCGGTTCCCCCCGCCCTCGCGGTGGCGCAGGTGTTCACCGGGGCGCCGGTCCATGTGTACGCCGACGGGCTGATGACGTACGGCCCCACGCGCGGCAGGCTCGACCCGCTGGTGGGCACGCGCGTGCGGCAGGTGCTGCACCTGGACCTGGTGCCGGGCCTCACGCCGATGCTGCTGCGCGAGTTCGGCGTGCCGGCCCGCGTGGTGCCGACGGACGCCTTCCTGAAGGCGGTCGGTGAGATCGCGGCGGCCACCGACGGGGTGCCCGAGGTGCCGGACGGCTCGGCGCTGCTGATCGGCCAGAGCCTGTCCGCGCTCGGCGTCCTCTCGGCCGGGGAGGAGGAGGACCTGCATCTGCGGATGCTGCGGGGCGCGGTCGGACGCGGCCACCGCACCCTCTTCTTCAAGCCGCACCCGGCCGCGCCGGCCCCGTACAGCCGTGCGCTGGAGACCGAGGCGGACCGGCTCGGGGCGTCCCTGACCGTCCTGGACTCCGCCGTCCTCGCCGAGGCGCTGTTCGAGAAGTCCCCGCCCGCGCTGGTCGTCGGCTGCTTCTCGACCGCGCTGTTCACGGCGTCCGCGCTGTACGGCCTGCCGGTCGCCCGCACCGGCACCGGGCAGCTCCTGGAGCGGCTCACGCCCTATCAGAACGGCGACCGGGTGCCGGCCGTCCTGGCCGACGCGCTGCTGCCGGACCTGGAGTCCGGCCGGGGTGCGGCGGCCCTTCCCGCGGACGAGCTGGACGCCCTGGTCACCACGCTGGGCTTCACCATGCAGCCGCAGGTCCACCCGGCGCTGCGGCCGGTCGCCGAGCGGTACCTCGCCCGGCACTTCGGGCCGCGCACCCGGCACTGGTTCAAGCGCAAGCGGCTCACCTCGCTGGGTCTGCCCGGCGGCATCCCGCGGCGGCTGGCGTTCCTGCCCCGCAACGCCGCCGCGCGCCGGATGGTGCGGCGGGCGCGGGCGCTGAAGAAGGCCGTGCGGCGCTGACGGGGCCCCTCGTGGGAGGCGTACGCGCGGCCGGGTGTTGGAGGCCGACTGTTCACCCCGTGTCCATCCGGAAGCCACCGGCGGACCGTCGTACTGGGGCACATTCGGCCTCCGATCGGAGGACGGTGGAAGCATGACGAACCCCCTGGCGGGATTGTTCACGGCACGCCAGAAGGAGGCCGCCAGGCGGGACCTGTACGCCCGCGGCCTGCGCCTGTGCGGTGACTACCTGGCGGCGCGGGACGATCGGCCCACCGTCCGGGACACCCGGCTCACCCAGGCGATCGGCGTGTTCGCCGGCTCCCTCGACACCCCGTCCGCCGACCCCTTCGACGCGCTGCTCCAGGTCGGTGTGCGCGCGCTGGAGGCCGGCGGGGACGACGGGCTCGCCCTGGCCCTCGGGGTCGCCGAGACGGCGACCGAGGTCCGGCAGCGGTCCCGGGGGGCGTGGCGGCTGCGCGGCCGCGCGCTGGACGGGCTCGGCCGCGGCGACGAGGCGCTGGAGTGCTACGAGCGCCATCTGACGCTGCTGGGGGACGGCGAGGCGGCCGAGGACGTCACCCGCAGGATCGACACGCTGCGGCGCCGGCGGGCCTGCCTGGAGGAGGCGGCCACGCTCTTCCCCGGGCCCGGGGCGGCGCTGCGCGACCTGGCCGGGAAGCCGGCCCCGGTCGCGGCGCCGGAGTTCGCCGCCCACGCGCGGGCGCGGGTGGCCGAGCACGGCCCGGGCGACCCGGCCGTACGGCGCCTGCTGGAGCTGTACGGCACCTACCGGCGGCTCGTCGAGCGGTCCGGCATGTCCGACCCGCTGCTCGGCGGGACCACGCCGGTCGGTGTCGGCGGGCTGCGCGGCCTGGTGGCGGGGCGGACGGTGTGCCTGGTGTCGAACGCCGCCGAGGTCGCCGGGAGCGGCCTGGGCGCCGAGATCGACGCCTACGACCTGGTGGTGCGCTGCGACTCGTTCCGCACCCACGCCGGGGGCGCCGGTGAGCGCACCGGCCTGCACGCCGTCTCCCTGCGCGGCGACGCCCCCTGGGACGGCCCCGCCTGGACGCGGCCGGCGGGCATCCGGCTGGTGTTCGGCGACCCGGCGGCGGCCTGGCGGCGCGCCGTGCGGCAGCGGCTGGCGGCCGGGGCGCAGGAGCACGTCGGTGACGCCTCGCTGCGCCGGCCCCTGAGCGACCCGGCGCTGCTGGGCGAGGGAGGCTGGGGCTCGGGGACCACCACCGCCTTCACCGTCCTCAGGCTCCTGGACTTCCTGGACGTCAGCCCCCGCCTGGACCTCATCGGCTTCGACAAGCCCGGCCGGCTGCGGCCGAAGGAGGCCGAGTGGGTCATGGACCGCGCGACGCACGTCGACGACAGCAAGATGAGGATCGCCCTGCGATGACCCACTCCTCCGCGGACGACCGGAGCACCGTCACCGGCAGACGCCGGATCGCCTTCGCCGTCCACACCGACACCGCCGGCCTGCCCGGCCTGGCCACGCTGCTGCGCAGTCTGGCGCTCACCAACCCGGGTGTGTGCGAGGACTTCGTGGTGCTGCACCCCGGGCTGCCGGACTCCGCGTTCGACGCGCTGCGCCGGCTGCACCCGCGGCTGGTCGCGCGCCGGGCGGACGGCCGGGGCGAGGTCTTCCGGCTGGAGGGCTACGACACCGTCGTCGCCCTCGCCCCGTCCATGGTCGTGCTGGACGGCATCGGTGAGCTGCTGCGGATGCGGCGCGGTGTGGGGGCCGTCCCGCAGCTGCTCTGGGACGGGCGGGGCGAGGAGCGGCGCGCGGTCCTGCCGGACGGCCTGCTGGTCGTCCAGCGCGCCGACGTGGACGGCGCCGTGCCGGCCGGCACGGACACGGTGCCCGCGGAGCTGCTGACACCGGTCGACGCGCGGTTCGACTTCCTCACCCGGCGGCTGTACGACGACGCGCCGGTGCCGGCGCGGGTCGCGGTGCTGCACTTCACCGGCCCGTCCGACGAGCCCGGGTACGCTCCGGCGGCCGAGGCGCGGCGCCGCTTCGAGATGAGCGACGAGGAGTTCCGGGCCGCGTACTGCGCCCTGCCCGGCGACAAGCACCCGGACCTGCTGGCGCACCTCGCGCCGCCCCTGCTGCGGGCGCGTCCCTCGCTCGACCTGGCCCGCACGGTCGCCGACGTGTACCGCAGGCAGGGCCGCTACGACGAGGCCGTCGAGGTGCTCGCCCCGGTCGTCGGGGACCGGCTGGACGCGCCGCGCTGCCAGGAGACGCTCGGCGTCTGCCTGATGGCGCTGTCGCGCTACGACGAGGCCGAGGCGCGGCTGCTGCTGGCGGCGGCGTCACCCGATGTCGCCCCGCGTGCCTTCGCCCAGCTGGCCCGTCTGGCGTGGCTGTGCGGACGGGACGCGGACGCGCACGCCTACGCCCGCGACGGCCTGGAGGCCGACCCCACCGACGCCGGGTGCCACGCCTGGTACGTCCGTACGCGCCCGGAGGAGCGGACGGAGCCGGTGGCCGCCGGGGAGCAGTTGGCGCACGTGGCGCTGTTCGCCGAGGGGCAGGAGAACGCGGGCGACAAGGTGCTGCCCGAGGCCGTGCGCCTGTGCTTCGGCAGCGACACCGGCCCGCGCCACTGGTACCAGCAGCCGGTGCACCGGCTGGTGGACGAGGCGGCGCTGGAGGAACTGAACGCCCGGCGCGGGGTGGTGGTGGGCGGCGGCGGACTGTTCCTGCCGGACACCTCCCCCAACGGCAACAGCCACTGGCAGTGGAACGTCCCGGACGGCGTGCTGTCCCGGCTGACCGCGCCGCTGGCGGTGTTCGCGGTCGGTTACAACGTGTTCGACGGGCAGCTCTACCGGCGCGGCCGGTTCGCCGAGAGCCTGCGGGTCCTCGTCGAGCGGTCGGCGTTCTTCGGGCTGCGCAACCACGGCTCGATCGAGCGGGTCCGCGAGCTGCTGCCCGCGGAGCTGCGGGACCGGGTGCGCTACCAGCCCTGTCCGACCACGGTGGCGCGGTACCTCGTGCCCGGCTGGACCGACCCGGTGGAGCGGGCCGACACCGTCCTGGTGAACTGCGCGTACGACCGCGCCGGGCTGCGCTTCGGGCACGACTACGGCCATTTCCTCGCCCAGCTGGCCCGCGCGCTGAAGGGCCTGCGGGACAGGGCCGACGTACGGTACGCGGCCCACATGCCCGCCGACGAGAAGTTCGTGCACGACCTGCGCCGGGAGCACGGCATCGCCCTGCCCGTGGAGCAGTTGTACGACATGACCAACGACGGGATCCGTGAGCTGTACCGCCGGGCGCGGCTGGTGATCGGGATGCGCGGGCACGCGGGGATGATCCCGTTCGGCTGCGGCACCCCGATCCTCAGCCTGGTCTCCCACCCGAAGCTCGCCTACTTCCTGACCGACATCGGCCGCCGGGAGTGGGGGCTGTCCGTGCACGACCGGGACCTCGGCTCCCGGCTCGGGGAGCGGGCGGCGGCGATCCTCGACGACCACGCGGCCGCGGTGGCGGACGTGCACGGCGCGCAGAAGCTGCTGTGGGAGACCACCCGGTCCAACCTGGACGAACTGCGGGAGACCTTCGGCCGGGCATGAGCCATCGCACCACCGCCGCTACGAGCCCCGAAAGGGAGAACCACGTGCCCAAACTGTCCGTCGTCGTGCCGATGCACAACGTGGAGGCGTTCGCCGAGAGCACCCTGCGCAGTCTCGCCGCCAACGCGCACCCCGACTTCGAGTTCCTGCTGGTCGACGACTGCTCCACGGACGCCACGCCCTGGGTGATCGACCGCTGGGCGGAGAAGCTCCCGGGCGCGCGGGTGATCCGGCACGAGACGAACAGGGGCATCGCCCAGGCGCGCAACAGCGGCATCGACGCGGCCGAGGGCGAGTTCGTCACGTTCCTCGACGGCGACGACTGGTACGGGCCGCGCCACCTCGCCGGCATGGTGCGGGCCATGGAGGACCTGGGCTGCGACTTCGCCCGGACCGACCACGTCCAGGCCACCGGCACCGAGCGGGTGATCCGCCGGCCCCCGGCCGCCGTGCGCAACGCCGTGATGGATCCGCGCGACGGGATCACGCCCGCCGACACGGAGACGATGGTCGACTACCCGTTCGTCTGGGCGGGGATCTACCGGCGCCACCTCTTCGACGACGGCGGCATGCGCTTCGTCACCGAACTGCGCACGGCCGAGGACCGGTTGTGGATCTGGCGGCTGCACCTGACGGCCCGGACGTACGCGTCCCTGGGCCTGCACGGGGTGTTCTACCGGCGGGGCGTGGCGACCTCGCTCACCCAGATCAAGGACGACCGCCAGCTCGACTTCATCCCCGCGTACGACGCGCTGCTGCGGGACGTGCGGGAGGACCGGGAGGCCGACCGCTTCCTCCTCAAGGCCGTGCGCACCTACTGCGCCATGATCGCCTTCCACATCGGCAAGGTGAACGAGTACGAGCCCGCGGCGGCCCAGCGGCTGCGGCGGGAGACGCGGGCCGCGCTCCAGCGGATGCCGGAGCAGGCGCTGGAGGAGACCCTCAAGACCATCGACAGCACTCGGAGCAGGTTGCTCAGCCGCCTGCGTGACGGGCGGAAGGCTGCCTGATCCATGCCCCACACGACCCAGATCTTCCAGGTCTCGACCCTCTACGGAGCGGCCACCCTCGCCGCGGCGCTGGACGCGGGCCTGTACGGACCGCGCGGCGGGGCCCGGCGCGTCCTGCTGGTCTCCAACAACGCGGCCGTCCCGGAGACCGCGCTGCGCATGGACGAGATGCACGGCTACGGGCCGATAGCCGGCCGGTTCGACGCGGTGGTCAGCTGGAACGAGGCGATCAGCCCGTACCACCCCAGCACCTGGGGCCCGCGCGGACACGACACGGTGCTGTGGCAGCGGGCGTTCCGCCTGCTGTGGGGCATCGGCGAGGACGACATGATCGAGCTCGCCGTCGAGTCGATCCAGGCCAACCCGGCCCGCGCCCTGGCGGCGATCTTCACCGAGGCCGCCGTCGACGTGTACGCCGACGGTCTGATGAGCTACGGCCCGACCCGCGAGAAGCTGCCGCTGACCATCGCGCGCCGCATCCGGCGGCTGCTCCACCTCGATCTGATCCCGGGCCTGCGGCCGCTGCTGCTGTCCGAGTACGGCGTCGAGCCGGAGATCGTCCCGGACGGGGCGTTCCGTGCCGTGCTCGACGAGATCTCCCTGGAGGCGGCGGACGACGCGCGGCTCGCGCCCGTCCTCGAGGAGGCGCCGACGGCGGTGCTGCTCGGCCAGTACCTGGCGGCGATCAACATCCTGACCGCGCAGGAGGAGGAGGACCTGCACGTCCGCATGCTCACCGGGGCCGTGCGGGCCGGGCACCGGTCCATCGTCTTCAAGCCGCATCCGACGGCGCCCGCCGGCTACTCGGCGGCGCTGAGCAAGGCGGCGGCGGACGCGGGCGTACGGCTCACCGTGCTGGACGCGCCGCTGCTCGCCGAGACGCTGTACCACCACTGCCGTCCCGAACTCGTCGTCGGCTGTTTCTCCACGGCGATGGTGACCGCCTCCGCCTACTACGACGTGCCCGTCGCCCGGGTCGGGACCTCGCTGGTGATGGGGCGCCTGCGGCCCTACCCGAACAGCAACCGGGTGCCGCTGGCCGTGATCGACCACCTGGTGCCCGACCTGGAGCGCGAGGAGTCCCCGGCCCTCGTCGGACCGGCGCCCGACACCCTGTCGCCGCTGGTCCGGGCGATCGGCTTCTGCATGCAGCCCAAGACGTACCCGGGTCTGCGGGAGCCGACGGCGCAGTGGCTGCGCGCCCATCTGGCCGACAGCCCCGGCTACTACTTCCCCGAGCTGCGGCTGGCCGAGCTGGGTCTGCCCGGCAGCCGCCCGCGCTCCCGCGCCCGGGTCCGGGTGGGCCGGGCCAAGCGCCGGGTGGGCCGGGTGGTCCGGCGCGGCACCCGCAGGGGCTGACCCGGGCGGCCGCCGGGGCGGGTGGTGCGGCGGACCGCCCCACCCGCCCCGGGGGCCAACCGAGACGCACCGGTCACGAGCGTGCCATCCGCTCGACAACTGCCGTACACCGGACGGACTGAGAGTTGCGCGGTGCCGAACGACATCGCCGTACGCCTGCCGCAGCAGCAGGGCAGCGCCCCCTCCGGGCAGACCGCCGCACCGCGGGAACACCGCTTCGACATCGACCTGATGCGGCTGATCTGCTCCGCGACCATCATGCTGGGGCACGTGGGCGCCCAGTTCATCCGCTCCACCGGCAACGACCCGGCGAACGGCGCGGGTTCGTACTGGGCGGGACACCTGGCCGAGGCGGTCAACCCGTTCGCCGTCCCCCTGTACTTCGCGATCGCGGGCTGGGCCGTACTGGTCGGCGCGCCCCCGCGGGACAGCGCCCGGATGTGGCAGCGCATCGTCCGCAACATCGTGCCGCTCTTCGTGTGGACGGCGGTCTACCTGGTCTGGGCCTGGCTGCGGGACCGCAACGACCGGCCCATGACGGAGCTGGCGGCGGACTCCGTGTTCGGCTCCGTGCAGCCGGCCTACCACCTGTGGTTCATGTACGCCTACATCCCGATCATCGCGCTGCTCGCCTTCGCGATGCTGATCAAGGCGGGCAAGCGGCCCTGGGGGCTGGGGGCGGCCCTGCTGGGCATCGCGGTCCTGCCGAGCGTCATGACCACGGCCACCGAGGTCACGGGACGCGAACTGCCGCACGTCGCCTGGGGTTTCGGCACCTACTCGCTGGTGTACGCGGTCGGCGGCGCGCTGCTGTTCGCCCTGCCGGCCGGGACCCTGCGGTGGCGGTGGCCGCTGTACGTGGCTCTGCCGCTCACCATGGCCGGGGCCCTCTGGTACAACACGCGGATCCACTACGTGATGCCGAACGCGCACCTGTTCGTGGCCGCGATGAGCATCTGCGTGCTGCTGCTGGTCTCGCGGGTCCGCGTTCCCGAGAAGTGGCGGCCGTCGCTGCGCACGCTGGCCAACGCCGCGCTCGGCGCCTACATGGTGCACGTGCTGTTCGTCGAGGAGATCGTCACCCGTTTCGTGTCGCCGGACCTGAGCGCCCCGGCGGCCGGGCTGCTGCTGGCCGGCCTGGTGATCACGGTCATGACGCTGTCGTTCGCCACCAGTCTGCTGTGGGGGAAGCTCAACCTGCGGCGGCTGCTCGGCTGACCCCGCGGCGACCGCCCGCCCGGCCGACCGGCGGGGCGGGGCGGGGCACGAGGGGACGTGCGGGCTCCATGCGGAGTTCGCCTGCTGTTCGCACGTCGCTCAACTCCGCATCCTTCGCCCACCGGCGCCTCCCGCCTAGCCTGTCCTCAACCCGCGAGCCACACCACTCACACCGAGCTTTCGACGGATTGAGGTCTCCGGATCCATGAACACCCGCTCCCTGCTCACCAGTTCGGCATCACGGCGGCTTCTGCGACCGGTCGCCGACCTCATCGACCAGCGCATCGACCGGCGTCTGCGTTCGGCGGCCGCGGCGGACGCGGCGGGCAGAGAGAGGCTGCGGGAGACCGCCGAGCTGGTGGAGCGCCAGCAGCTCACCCTGGATCTGCTGCTCGGCTCCTCCGGGCGCGGTCTGTCCCGGATCGTCAGCCCCGGCCCGCTGAAGCGGCTGCAGTCGGAGGTGGCGGAGCTGGCCGGGGACCGTGACGCCGCCGTGCGCAACGTGGCGACCGCCTACCGGCTGCTGGTCGGGCTGGAGTCGCTGGGGGTCGGCCGGATCGCGGGCGGCACCATGAACATCTGCGGCAAGCTCGGCACCATCCCCCTGCTGGACCCGCCGAACGACGAGATCCTGGAGATCGGCACGCTGTACGGCATGTTCTCCACGGGGCTGATCCGGATGATGGAGCGGGACGGCCGCAGCCCGAACGTGACGATCGTCGACCCGTTCGCCGGTGTGCAGCTCCAGCCCGGCACCCCGCGGCGCTCCGACCCCACGGGCACCCCGGTCGACGAGCACGCGGTGCGCACCAACCTCGCCCTGGCCGGTCCGGCGGGCGTGGCCGCCCGCGTCCAGCGGGGCTTCTCCGAGGACCCCGCGACCCGTGCGGCCGTCTCGGACCGCCGCTACGGCGTGATCGTCGTCGACGGCGACCACTCGGCCGAGGGGGTCGCCAAGGACCTGGAGTGGGCGGAGGAGATCGCCGCCCCGGGCGGGATCGTCGTCCTGGACGACTTCGGCGACCCCAAGTGGCCGGGCATCAAGGAGGCGCTGGACAAGCACCTCACGGGTGACACCCGCTTCACCTACCTCGGCAAGGCGGCCCTCTCGGCGTTCCTGCGGGCTTCCTGACCCCCTCGGCCCGGAGGGTCTAGCCGCCGGCCATGGACAGCTTGGCCGCGAAGCCGAGGAAGAGGGCGCCGGCCGCCGAGGTGGCTCCCGCCGACAGGCTCCTGCGGCGGCGGAAGGCCGCGGCGAGCCGGGTGCCGCCGAAGATCAGCGCGCTGAGGTAGAGCACGCTGGCGATCTGGGCGAGGGTGCCGAGGACGACGAAGGAGAGCGCCGGATAGGCGTAGCCCGGGTCGACGAACTGCACGAAGAAGGCGATGAAGAACAGGATCGCCTTGGGGTTGAGGAGACTGACGACCAGGGCCCGGCGGAACGGACGCTCACCGGGCGCGGCGGCGGGGGCCTCGGTCACGTCCTCGTCCCGCCGCGTCCGCCACATCCCCCACGCGGCGCGCAGCATGCCGACGGCCAGCCAGGTCAGATAGCCGGCGCCCGCGTACTTCACGATGCCGAACAGCACGGCGTTGGCCTGGAGCAGGGAGGCCACCCCGGCGGCGGAGAGCGTCATCAGCACGGTGTCGCCGCACCAGACGCCGGCGGCGGCCGTGTACCCGGCCCGTACTCCGCGACGGGCGGCGACGGAGAGCACGTACAGCGAGTTGGGGCCGGGCAGCAGGACGATGAGGACCAGGCCTGCCAGGTAGGTGGGAAGGTCGATGACGCCGAACATGGCGAGAGTGTCGCACGCCGGTACGACACTCCGCTGCGGCATTCCAGCCGCCGAGAAGGGTGCCCACCGGGAGGTGGGCACCCGGACCGTCGACCGGCCGTGTCAGAAGGCGTCCGACGGCACGTACGTCCCCCACACCTCGCGCAGGGCGTTGCAGACCTCGCCGACGGTGGCGCGGGCGCGGAGGGCGTCCTTCATGGGGTAGAGGACGTTGTCGTCGCCCTCGGCGGCCTTCTTCAGGGCGGTCAGGGCGGTGTCGACGGCCTGCTGGTCGCGCTCCGCGCGGAGGGTGGCGAGGCGTTCGGCCTGCTGGGCCTCGATGGCGGGGTCGACGCGCAGGGGCTCGTAGGGCTCCTCCTCGTCGAGCTGGAAGCGGTTGACGCCGACCACGACCCGCTCACCGGCGTCGGTCTCCTGGGCGATGCGGTAGGCGGAACGCTCGATCTCGTTCTTCTGGAAGCCGTGCTCGATCGCGTTGACCGCGCCGCCCAGGTCCTCGACCTTCCTCATCAGTTCCAGCGCGGCCGTCTCGACGTCGTCGGTCATCTTCTCGATGACGTAGGACCCGGCGAAGGGGTCGACGGTCGCCGTCACGTCCGTCTCGTAGGCGAGGACCTGCTGGGTGCGCAGGGCGAGCCGCGCGGACTTGTCCGTCGGCAGGGCGATCGCCTCGTCGAAGGAGTTCGTGTGCAGCGACTGCGTACCGCCCAGGACGGCGGCGAGGCCCTGGACGGCGACGCGCACCAGGTTCACCTCCGGCTGCTGGGCCGTCAGCTGCACCCCGGCCGTCTGCGTGTGGAAGCGCAGCATCAGCGACTTGGGGTTCTTCGCACCGAACTCCTCGCGCATCACCCGCGCCCAGATCCTGCGCGCCGCACGGAACTTGGCGACCTCCTCCAGGATCGTCGTCCGCGCCACGAAGAAGAACGACAGACGCGGGGCGAAGTCGTCCACGTCCATACCGGCCGCGACCGCCGTGCGCACGTACTCGATGCCGTCGGCGAGGGTGAACGCGATCTCCTGCGCGGGCGAGGCGCCCGCCTCGGCCATGTGGTAGCCGGAGATCGAGATCGTGTTCCACTTCGGGATCTCGGCCCGGCAGTACTTGAAGATGTCCGCGATCAGGCGGAGTGACGGCTTGGGCGGGAAGATGTACGTGCCCCGCGCGATGTACTCCTTCAGCACGTCGTTCTGGATCGTGCCCGTCAGCTTGTCGGCCGGGACGCCCTGCTCCTCCGCGACCAGTTGGTACAGGAGCAGCAGGAGCGCGGCGGGCGCGTTGATCGTCATCGACGTGGACACCTTGTCCAGCGGGATCCCGCCGAACAGCACCCGCATGTCGTCGACCGAGTCGATCGCCACGCCCACCTTGCCGACCTCGCCGTGCGCGATCGGCGCGTCGGAGTCGTGGCCCATCTGCGTCGGCAGGTCGAACGCCACCGACAACCCCATCGTGCCGTTCGCGATCAACTGCTTGTAGCGGGCGTTGGACTCCGTCGCCGTGCCGAAACCCGCGTACTGACGCATCGTCCACGGACGGCCCGTGTACATCGAGGGATACACACCCCGCGTGAACGGGTACGCCCCCGGCTCCCCCAGCTTCTCCGCCGGATCCCAGCCTTCGAGAGCCCCCGGCCCGTAGACCGGCTCGATCGGCAGTCCGGACTCCGACTCGCGCGCCATGGTGTGATGCCTCCCGCTGAGCAGCGATGCTCGACTCGACTGTCCGTGACCCGTCTCGTGCCCCGCCGGTACAGGCCGATCCTCCGACGGACTGTAGCGGTGCGCGTGCGACCCGGTGGAGGGGCACACGCTGGGACCTTCCTCACAGCCGCGGTGGGATTCCGATCACAGGGCCCACCTCGGCCGTTGCCCGTCCGGACATTCACCACCATGCCCCGTTGTTCGGCGGTGGTCACCTCCTGGGTACATCTCGGATGGTGACCGGGCACGGGACCGAGACGACGGGGGGCTGGTGTGCGGAGGACGGGCACGGGGAGAAGGGGCGTCGTCGCGTGCGCGGCACTCGCCGCCCTGACCGTCGGTGCGGCGGGCTGCACGGTGCAGCCGGCCGGGGCGGACGGGGCGGGCGGGCCGCCGGTGCGGGTGGACCTGCCGGGCCGGACACCGTCGGCACCGGCCTCAGGGGCTCCCGACGAGGACCGCGGTCCGTCCGGTGCGGGTGCCCCGCCGACGAGCCGGACGCCGCGCGTGCTGTGGTCGCGGGGCGACTCCGGGCGCGACGTCCGCGAACTCCAGGCCCGGCTGCGCCAGGTCGCCTGGATCTTCCACGGGCCCACGGGGACGTACGACGAGCCGACGGTGGAGGCGGTCCGGGGCTTCCAGGGCAAGCGCGGGCTGCCGAGGACCGGGGTGACGGACAGCACCACGTGGCAGCGGCTGGTCGCCATGACGCGTGAACCGGGCCGCTGGGAGCTGTATCTGATGGGCGGCCAGCCGGCGGACGCGCCCGACGCGCGCTGCCGGACCGGCCGGGTGCTGTGCGTCAGCAAGTCCAGCCGCACCCTGCGCTGGATGATCGACGGGCGGACGGTGTCGACGATGGCGGTCCGCTTCGGTTCCGAGTACACGCCGACCCGTGAGGGTGTCTTCAGCGTCTACTGGAAGTCCCGGCACCATGTGTCCACGCTCTACGACTCGCCGATGCCGTACGCCATGTTCTTCAGCGGCGGGCAGGCCGTGCACTTCTCCGCCGACTTCGCCGCGCGGGGATACGCCGGTGCCTCGCACGGATGCGTCAACGTCCGGGACGAGGGTGCCGTCGCGCGGCTCTACGGGCAGGTGCGGAACGGCGACAAGGTCGTCGTGCACTGGTGAGAAGGGGCGCGGGCGGGACCGGGGGAACGTGTCCCGCCCGCGCCGATGTGCACGAGCCGCGGGTACGGGGGGAACCCCGGCTCCGTGCGACGGCCGATGACCAGTCGGCTCACTGATTACTGCGCTGCGGGTGCCGAAAGTGTCACACCCGTGCGGGAAGAAATTTCAGCGGTCAACAAAACTGCTGGTCACGGGCGGTTTTCCTGGGGCTGCTGAGTCTGCTGGGGCACCTGGTTCTGCTGTGCCTGCTGGGTCCCCTGGTTCCGGTTCGCCTCGTTGCCTTCGCTCCCCTGGCTCCCCTGGCTCCGCGTGCTCTGCGGGTTGTCCTGGCTCCGGGAGTTGCCCTGGTTCCCCTGGGTGCCCCCGGTCCCCTGGTTCCCGCCGGCGCCCTTGTCGCCGCCGCCCTCGCGGGTGTCGCCGTTGCCCTGGCCACCGTTGGTGCCGTTGCCGGGGCCGTTGCCGTTCCCGCCGGCGCCCGTCCCGGCCGCGGCGCCGGTGTCGGCCGGGGCGTCCGGAACGTCCGGGACGTCGGGGTCGACGCCGCCCGTGCCGCCCGTGCCGCCCGCACCGGCCGTGCCGGCCTCGGACAGCACCCCCGCGCAGTAGGCACCCACGCGGGAGGGGCCGCCCGCCGCCTTCTCGACCAGGCGCTTGTGGTGGCCGTCCAGTTCCTCGCCGTCGTGCCACGCCCGGCAGGCGGAGACGATCTGCTGGCCTCCGCGTCCGGAACCGGCCCCGCTCTCCCCCGGCTCCGGGCCGTCGGCGTCCCCGTCCTCGTCCTTGTCCTCGTCGCCCCGGGCGCCCACCCCGTCCCGCGCCGTACCGTCGGCACCGTCCGGCTGCCGGCCCCCGGGGGCGGCTCCGCCGGAGGTGCCGTCGTTCGGCGGCGACGACAGCAGCGGACGTTCGGCGTGGGTGGCGGAGGCGGCCGGGCCGGAGCCGTCGGACGGGGTCGGGAGGACCCCTGTTCCGGCCAGGACCGCGGCGCCGCCGACCAGACCGGTGACCAGGGCGGCGGCCAGCCCGAGGCGCACCGGGCGCGTGCGGCGGGGCCCGGCCGTGGTTCCGGAACCGTCACCGCGCGGGGCACGGATATGGATCGGGCCCAGGTCGGAGGGCTGCGTTCCGGCCTGCGGGCCGGTGCTCGCGGCCCCGGCGGCCCGCTCCTCCCGCGCTGCGCGGAAGGCGGCCAGCGCGGCCGCCTCGCCGGGAAGTCCCTCACCGGCCGCAGGGGGCGGGGCGGAGAGTGCGCGCAGGGTCGCGGCGAGCCGTTCGGCCTGGTCACGGGCGTCCGGATCGGCAGCTTCGGGGGGCTCTCCGCTCAGCAAACGCTCCGCTGTCCCGCGGTCCAGCCACCTGTCCTGCTCGTCGGCCATCACATGTCCTTCTGCGTCCGCGCTCGCATCCGCGTCACCCTCGCGGAGGTCACCGTACGACGGCGTGGTTCTCTCTGGGCCGGAAGTGCGTCGAGCACCCCGGCGGATTCCGGATGGGCCTCCGGATCGTCACCGAGCAGTTCGGCCAGGCGCTTCAGACCCCGGTGCGCGGCCGTCCGTACCGCGCCCGGACGCTTGCCCAGCGTCTCGGCGGCGGTCTTCGCGTCGAGTCCCACCACCACGCGGAGCACGACGGCCTCCGCCTGGTCCTGCGGCAGCCGGGCTATGAGCGAGAACGCGCCGTCGGTGGCCAGCGCCTCGATGGCCTCGCCGGCGGTGTCGGACTCGGCGGCCCGGCCGGTCAACTCGGTCTCGTCGCCGCCGATCGCGGGGCGGCGCCCGCGCATGCGGATGTGGTCCAGCGCCCGGTTGCGCGCTATCCGTGCGGCCCAGCCGCGGAACCGGTCCGCGTCGCCGGTGAACCGCTCCAGGTCACGGGCTATCTGCAGCCAGGCCTCGGACGTCACGTCCTCGGCGTCGGGCTCGCCGACCAGTGTTCTCACGTATCCCAGCAGCCGCGGGTGCACGGCTCGGTACACAGTCCGGAACGCGGTCTCGTCCCCGTCCTGTGCCGCACTCACCGCAGCGGTCAGCTCCGCGTCGTCCCCCAGCACCGCGCGCGCCCTTCTGCGCCTCAGCCGGCGCCGCTCTCGCGGACCGGGTTGCTCGCCGTCGTGGTTGCTCAATTGGTGGTTGCGGTCTCTAGGCCGCAGGTGGCGGTTGTGGTTGTTTGTCCCTGGCGGCCTGGCGCGAAAGGCACGTTACGACCTGAAACCTCTCCCCGTCCATGTCCGTCCAAGATGCAACTAACCCGTGACACAGGATGGTGTGACAGAAAACGCACTCATGGCGCTGTAGGAAGTACGGGCCGCCGCGCGGTCCGTGCCGCGCGACGGCCGGGGCCTCTCCTGTGGGGGGTGGCGGCCCCGGCCGTTGCCTCGGCGCTGCGCCGCAGGCGCTTCCGCACCTGGGGGATCCCCCGACTTCCCTGGTCACAACTGCCGCAGAGGCGCGCTTACGGGTTCCGGGCACCCGGCTTGACGGCCGTCCCGCCGGGGTTGGCCGTGGCACCGTCCGCACCGCCGTCCGCGCCGTTGCCGGCGCCGCTTTCCGCGTTGCCCGCCCCGCTGTCCGCGTTGTCCTCACCGTTGCCCGCGTTGTCCGCGCCACCGGTCGCCCCGCTGCCCGCGGTGCCCGCCGCGCCGCCGCTGTCCGCACCGCGGGAGGCGTTGTCGTTCGCGTTGCCGGAGGTGCCGTTCCCGGCCCGGCCGGACGCGCCGGTCGGCTCCGTCCCGGGCGCCTCGGTGTCCTCGGGCCGCGCCTCGGCCGAGGCCCGCCCCAACCGCTCGGCGCAGTAGGCGTCGACGTGCGCCGCGCCGCCCGCGGCCTCGGTGAGCTGCTTCCAGGCCGTCGCGTCCAACGCCTGGCCGCGCCCCTCGACCTGCTCGTAGGCGCGGCACTGGGCCTCGGTGTCCCCGGCGGTGCCGGGGTGGTCGTGCCCGCCCGCGCCGGCGCCCGGGCCGGTGGACTCCCGCAGGGACGGAGCGGTGCTGCCGGCCGGCGTGCCGGTGGGCCCGCCCTCGCCCTCCGGGCCGTCCGAGGACGAGCCCGCCACTCCTATGCCGGCGACGGCGACCCCGCTCAGGGTGAGGCCGGCGAACACCATGGAGAGCGTCGCCTTCAGCGAGTGGCTGCCGAGCCGCCGCCGGCGGGCCCGCCAGTCGTCACGGCGCCGGGTGCGCGCCCGCAGGGCGCCCGCGTCCCGGGCGGCCACGAACGCGGCGACGGCCCGCTGCTCGGCACCGGCGTCCACGCCGTCACGGATCAGCGCGGCGGCGAGCAGGGTCTCCAGGTCGGCGGCGTCGATGACATGGTGCCCGCCGAGGACCGGACCCGGGCCGCCCTGCGAGGGCGGCGTGCCCTCAGGGTGCACACGCCGACGGCCGGCCGGCCCGCCGTCGCTCTGCCGTTCACCCATGTCCGTTCCCGTCCCTGCTCGATCCTGCTCGCTCCGCCTGATGCGCGCGGCCCGCGCGACCCCGGCCCGCCGCACCCTCGGTCCCTCCGGGCGGGCGGTGCCGCCCGGGCCGGGGGATACGTTCGGATACGTTCCGCATGTCCGGCCTGTTCAGCCTCCGGCCCCGGGCGGCCGCCGCGGGCCGCCGGGTCCGGCGGTCCCGCGTCGGACGTCGCCGCGCGGGCCGCCGGATGCGCCGTCCCGGCCTACGTTCATGTCGACTCACCCAGCGTCTGCGACGCCTCATCCGTCACACTTTCGACGCCGAGCTGCTTGGCCAGGCGCTTCAGACCCCGGTACGCGGCCGTCCGTACCGCGCCCGGACGCTTGCCGAGGACGCGGGCGGCGGCGGGGCCGTCGAGTCCGACGACCACGCGCAGCAGCACGGCCTCGGCCTGGTCCCGCGGCAGTCCGCCGACCAGTTCCAGGGCGTACTCGGTGGACATGGACTCCATGGCCTGGTCGTAGGTGTTCTGCGGCCCGGGCAGGTCCAGTACGTCCTGTTCCAGCGTCGACGGCCGGGGCCGCACCCGCTGCCGGCGCAGGTGGTCCAGCGCCCGGTGCCGGGCGATGGTCGCCGTCCAGCCCCGGAACCCGGCCCCGTCGCCCTTGAACCGGCCCAGGTCGCGGGCGATCTCCAGCCAGGCGTCCGACATCACGTCCTCGGCGTCGTCCCCGACCAGCCCGCGCACATAGGCGAGCAGTCCGGGCTGCACCAGCCGGTAGGCCACGGCGAAGGCGGCCTCGTCCCCCTTCTGGGCCCGCGCGACGGCCGCACCCAGTTCCCCGTCGTACGCCTGTGCGCGGCGGGGTTCCCCTCCGTGGCCCAAGAACTGTCCTCGTCCGTACCGAGCGCGTAGCGCATGGCTCTCGCTTGGCGCGGGCGCGAAAGCGCCCACACCCCCACGGTCATCAGCGTTCGGCGCCACGAAAATGTCACAGCACCTCACGCGCCCCGTGGGACACGGACGCGGGCGGACCGGACGGTTCCTGACGGTTCGTCAGGGAGACCGGCGGGTCCACCCGGTCCGCGGTCAGGCGACGGACCGTCGGGCGCGCCCGTGCAGCAGCAGGTAGAAGGTCTGCAATGACTCCTGGGGGCCGCCCGCCTCGAACCGGTTGTGCACCTTGCCGACCGGGTTCCAGATCCGGCCGTCCGGCATCCGCACCCCGACCGGCTGGCCGAAGTACGCGCGCTGCTCCTCGTCGAGGTCCACCCACTCCCCGCCCGCGCGGCGCACCAGCACCTCACCGACGTAGGCGCCGAGGCCGAACAGCGTGCCGCGCGCCCGCTCGCGGTCGGCCCCGCCCTTGCGCAGGCCGTCGACCAGCGCGTCGACGAGACGCAGGCTGGCCACCGAGTAGTCCAGCGGGAGCCTGCTGCGGGCGGTCGCCCCGGCCACGAAGGCGGCCGCGCACGGCCGCATCCGTCCCGCACCCGGCAACCGCTCGTCCGCCCGTTCCATGGGACACCGCCCCTCCGCCCCGGTCCGCCGGAAAACCCGGACGGGCTCCCCGGCAGACCAAGCGGGCGCCGCGCGGCGAACATCACGGGTCACGGACGTGGCGATCACCACACAGCCGTGCCACGGACCCCGTACAACCTTTCGGCGTCTCGTCCGTCCGGGACGGCACCCGGCGCCATGACACCGCCGTCACGGGCCGCACCGCCCTCAGGCGCGTGCCGCCGAGTCCGTCGCGTCCCGGCAGAGCAGGCGCAGGGACCCGTCACCCGTGTAGCAGCGCCGGGCTTCCTCCATGGGGTCCCAGAGGCGGCCGTCGGGGGTGCGGACCCAGTGCTCGCCACCGGAGGACCACCACTCGCCGCCCGTCTGACGGACCACCACCTCACCCGCGTAGGCGCCGAACCCGCGCAGCACCAGTTCCACGGCGGCGAAGGGGGCCGCCTCCTGGCGTATGTCCTCGATCATCCGGTCGACGCTCCACAGACTGCGCGCCGAGTAGTCGAGGCGCAGTCGTGCCCCCTCGCGCATCGCCGCCACCGCGTCCGCCGCCCAGCGGACCGGCTTCGTCGCGGCCGAGGGCCTGGTCTCCTGCTGTGTCGTCACAGTCGTCACAGTCGTCACAGTCGTCACACTCACTAGAGCGCGCCGGTGAAGCGTTTCATCACCCGCGGGCGCCGAGGTCCCGCAACCGGCGCAGGACCACCGCAGGACTGTCACAGGACCCGCCGGGGCAGGGGATCCGGTGGAGGTCAGCCGTCCCGGCGGCTCCGGCGCGAGACCGCGGCGCGCAGCACCCGCCGCCCCTCCGTCGCCACCTCCAGCGCACCGCGCAGGCCGGCCGGTCCGTGCGCGGACAGCAGCTCCAGGACCGTGATCTGACGGCGCAGCTCGGCGGCGAGCAACGGCGAGACGCCGCCCGTACGGCCCGCGCGCCGGGCCTCGTCCAGGTCGGTGCCGTCGTCGGCGGTGCCGTCCAGCAGCCGGTGGACGCGCAGCGCGGCGACGGAACAGGCGTCGGCCCACTCCCGCAGGCCGGCGGCGGTCCGCCGGGCGGGGGCGGCGGCCAGCATCCGGTGCGCGAGCGTCACGGCCTCGTCCCCGCCGGCGGACGCCGCGTCCAGCGTGCCGCGCGTCTGCTCCAGCCGCTCCGCCCAGTCGTCCGGCGCGGCGCCCTCCGCGAGGCTCGCCCACAGCGGCCGGAGCACCTCGTCGTCGCCGCCGAGCAACGGCACGCACCGATCCAAACAAGCCAACCCGCTCGCGGCCAGCCCGCGTTCGTCGGCCTGTGCGATCAGTTCCACCAGGCTCATCCACGCCTCCCTCTGCGGGTCGTCACAGGCCCCCCGATGAGGCCCCACACGGTCTCATCGTTGACGGAGCCCGCACCTCCCCTTACTGCGTGCGACGGCCCGGGAGTGTCACTCGGGCACCACTCCGAGCCGGTCGAGGAAACGGAAGAAGAGATTTTCGGCCATGTGGTCGGGGTCGGCGGTCAGCACGTCCAGCAGGTCCTCGCCGGACACCGTGTGCCCGGCCTCCTCTGCCCAGAAGACGGCGCGTTCGGCGGCGTCGGCGGGCTCCAGGAAGTAGTCGTCGACGGTGAGCCCTTCGCGCTGCCCCTCGAGGTACCCGGCCATCGCGGCCCGCGCCAGGCAGGTGGCCCACGCCCCGCTCTCCGGGGACGCCGCCTCCACCGCCACGCAGTCGCTGTTCATGACGTAGCCGAACAGCGCGGGCGCGCCGGTCTCGCGGGCCAGGTCGTTCATGCTGCCGACGCCGTCCCCGCCGCCCGGGTACTCCCAGACCTGCCAGCCCCCCGGTGCCGAGGTGCGCAGGATCATGCCCCCGGCCGCGCCGGCCAGCGCGTCCAGTCCGGTGAGCGGCCGCTCCGCGCGGCCCACGACGAAATAACCCCAGTAGCCCATGTGCTGCGGTCCCCCCGGCGTTTCGGTTCGGCTCACCGGAACACCACCACAGCCGTACGGGGGTGCGCAGGCGTATGCGGCAATCCGTCCGGTCCGGGAGGCTCAGTCCAGCTTCCCGGCCAGGGTCCGGAACTCCGCCCAGGACAGCTCGGGTTCGTCCGGGTCCCACAGCTTCTGGACGGTCGCCCGCAGCGGCAGCCGGATCCCGGCCGCGACCTGCTCCTGGGTCTGGGCGCGGGGCAGGTCGCCCCAGACGGCGAAGGACCCGCCGGCGATCCGGTCGTCGTAGCGCTCGGGGACGGGGGTGGTGCCGCGCAGCACCAGCGGCGTCCACTGCTCGTAGATCCGCTCGCCCGTCGGGTAGACGAAGGTCAGGGGCTCGCCCAGCACGTAGTAGAGGAACTCGTCGTTGTAGTTGACGACCTCGCGGCCCTCGCCCAGGTACTCCGCGGGCTGCCGGGCGCCGATCTCCTTGCCGGTCCAGTAGGCGACCCGGATGTCCTCGTCGGCCCGTACGGACCCGCCCCGGAAGAAGCCGTCGTTCCAGGCGCGGGGCGTGCGGCCGTGGGCGCGGACGGTGGCGGCCCGGTCGTTGAGCCAGCCCGTGGTCAGGTCCTCCACGGTCGCGCCGGACCCGTACTTCTCCCGCGCGGCGGCGGCCAGGCCCGGGAAGGACGCCTCGGGGTCGGGCACGACCAGCGCCTGGTACTCGTCGCCGCCGAGGTGCCACTGCCCGCCGGGGAAGAGCCCGGCGTACTCGTCGAGCAGGTCGTCGACGATCTCGGCGGACTCGGCCCGGGAGATGTCGATCGCGCCGCGGACCGCGCCGCCGCTCGCGTCGCGCAGCTGGAGGTCCGGGTGGGCGGCGATGACCGCGCCGAGGTGTCCGGGCGAGTCGATCTCGGGGACGACGGTGATGTGCCGGCTCTCCGCCAGGTCGACGATCCTCTTGACCTGCGCCTTGGTCAGACGGTCCTCCGACACGATCTCCGGGTGCGAGTCGGACTCGATGCGGAAGCCCTGGTCGTCGGAGAAGTGCAGGCCGATCTCGTTGAACTTCAGGTCGCCGAGTTCGCGGATCCGGTCCTCGATCCAGTCGGCGGTGTAGTGCTTGCGCGCGATGTCCAGCATCAGGCCGCGCCGCTGCTTGGCGGGCTCGTCGCGCACCACGCCCTCGGGGGCGGTCCCGGCGCCGCGTATCGCCTGCTTGAGCGTGCGGGTGCCGTAGAAGACGCCCGCCTCGCCCGGTGCGCCGACGGTCACCCGCCCGTCCCGCACGGTCATCGTGTACGACTCGGGGTTCGCGCCGGCGTCCCGGTTCAGCTCCAGCCGCAGGTCGCCCTCGCGCCGGTCGTCCCGCTCCCCCGCGTAGGCCAGTCCCAGCTCGCCCGCTATCAGGCGGCCCTCGTCGGCCAGCGCGGGGTCGTCCACCACCACCCGGTGGCCCTCGGCGGGGCGCCAGCCCGGGCCGCGCCCGGCGGTGTGCTCCCGTACGGCGGGTATGGTGCGCGGCGCCCGCGACAGGGGGTAGGAGCGGGTGGGGCTCGGGCGCTCCCCCGGGGTCGTGCCGGCGGCCTCGTCCGGGTCGCCGGGGCGCTGCGCGGAGGACGCCGTCGTCGAGCCCGCGGCGCCGTCGTCGTCCGAGGCCGCCCAGAGGCCGAGTCCCACCCCGGACGCGGCCACCACCGCTCCGGCGGCGAGGGCCACGACCAGCGCCCGCCGCTGCCTCACCGTCCGCGCCGCCGCGCGGCGCCCGTGCTGCCTCTGCTGCCTGTGCCGACTCACTCCGCCAACGTACGACCCGTTCGGGTGAAGGGTGTCGTCGAACGGCTCTCAAACTCTGCCGTGCGGGTGAATTCTGGGTACCGATCGGACACGTCTCGGACTCACTCGATAACGTGATGTCAGAACTCTCACAGCATCTTCCACCGACACACACGCGACGCCCACGAGGACCCCACGCTGCCTGCGCACCGTCTACCCGACCTCCCCGGCCGAGTCGCCATACCCGAGCAGTCCCGCGGCGCGCCCGGCACTCCGTCCCCGCTGGAGCAGTTCAACACCGCTCCCGCCCAGGACGCCGAGCGCGCCCTGCTGGCCTGCCTGCACAGCCTGCGCTGGGCCCTGCGCCTGGCCGGCCACCGCCCCTACCCCGACCCGGCGTCCCTGCTGGCCGCCTCCGACGAGGCGGCGTACGACCTGTCGCCCAAGGAGCTGGCCGAGGCCCTGACCGCCGAGGCCCTGCCCGCGCTCCCGGACGGCACGTACTCCGCCGCCCACACGGCCCTGAACGCGGCGCACGCGGCCTACGAGACGAAATTCGGACACTCGTTCGTCATCTGCCTCGACGGCGTCCCGGAGGCCGAGCACCTGGACCGGGTCCTGGAGGACATCCGGTCACGATTGGCGAACGATCCGGACGAGGAACGGGTGGTGGCGGCCGAGGAACTCCGCCGCCTGGCCAGGGAACGGCTGACGCGGATGCTCGCTGGCGGCCCGCGCGGGTGAAGCGCCGGCGGCCCCGCCGCACCGGCGCGACGCGCCGGGAGGCGGCCCCGACCAGGGACGTAACGGGACACACCACCTCAGATGCCGCCGCTCTAGCCCGTAAGCGTGCCAGTTTGATCACATCAACGACCCCCGCTGAGCACGGCGCCGACGCATCGCTACGATGCTGGGGGCCGGTGGACCGTACCCGGCCGGGCCCGACCGACAAGGAAAGCCGGCGCGGCCCCAGTCCCCGCTCCCGGAGGAAATTTCCGTGCCGGCTGGAACGCTGTACCGCGGCCGGGAAGGAATGTGGTCCTGGGTGGCTCATCGAGTCACCGGCGTCCTCATTTTCTTCTTCCTGTTCGTTCACGTGCTGGACACCGCACTCGTGCGCGTGTCCCCCGAGGCCTACGACACCGTCGTGGCCACGTACAAGACGCCGATCGTCGCGCTGCTGGAGTACGGCCTCGTCGCCGCCATCCTCTTCCACGCGCTCAACGGCCTGCGTGTCATCGCCGTCGACTTCTGGGTCAAGGGCGCCCGCTACCAGAAGCAGATGCTCTGGACCGTCGTCGCCCTGTGGCTCGTGCTGATGATCGGGGCGATCTACCCCGTGCTCGGCCACGCCGCTCGTGAACTGTTCGGGAGCTGACGCCCATGTCCACGACTGACACCACCACCTCGGGCATCGGCCCCGTCGAGGGCGCCTCCCTCTACTCCGTCGACAACCCGGCGCCGGTCATCGAGCCCCCGCGCAAGCGGACCAAGAAGACCCCGAAGAGCACCCGGGGCAACTTCGAGCTCGCCGCCTGGCTGTTCATGCGCCTGTCCGGCGTCGTCCTGGTCGTCCTGGTCATCGGCCACCTGCTGATCCAGCTGGTGCTGGACGGCGGCGTCTCCAAGATCGGCTTCGCCTTCGTGGCCGGCCGCTGGGCCTCGCCGTTCTGGCAGGTCTGGGACCTGCTGATGCTGTGGCTCGCCATGCTGCACGGCGCCAACGGCCTGCGCACGGTCATCAACGACTACGCGGAGCGGCCGAACACCCGGCTCTGGCTCAAGGGCCTGCTCTACACCGCCACGGTGTTCACCATCCTGCTGGGCACGCTGGTGATCTTCACCTTCGACCCGAACATCCGCTAGGCACGGGGCTGCGAGAATCATGAAGATCCACAAGTACGACACCGTCATCGTCGGCGCCGGCGGCGCGGGCATGCGCGCGGCCATCGAGTCGACGAAGCGCAGCCGCACCGCCGTCCTGACCAAGCTCTACCCCACCCGCTCCCACACGGGCGCCGCGCAGGGCGGCATGGCCGCCGCGCTGGCCAACGTGGAGGAGGACAACTGGGAGTGGCACACCTTCGACACGGTCAAGGGCGGTGACTACCTGGTCGACCAGGACGCCGCCGAGATCCTGGCGAAGGAGGCCATCGACTCCGTCCTCGACCTGGAGAAGATGGGCCTGCCGTTCAACCGGACCCCGAACGGCACGATCGACCAGCGCCGCTTCGGCGGTCACAGCCGCAACCACGGCGAGGCCCCGGTCCGCCGGTCCTGCTACGCGGCCGACCGCACCGGCCACATGATCCTCCAGACGCTGTACCAGAACTGCGTCAAGGAGGGCGTGGAGTTCTTCAACGAGTTCTACGTCCTGGACCAGCTGATCACCGAGGTCGACGGCGTCAAGAGGTCCGCCGGCGTGGTGGCCTACGAGCTGGCGACCGGCGAGATCCACGTCTTCCAGGCGAAGGCCGTGATCTACGCGTCCGGCGGCACCGGCAAGTTCTTCAAGGTGACGTCCAACGCGCACACCCTGACCGGTGACGGCCAGGCCGCCGTCTTCCGCCGGGGGCTGCCGCTGGAGGACATGGAGTTCTTCCAGTTCCACCCGACCGGCATCTGGCGCATGGGCATCCTGCTGACGGAGGGCGCCCGCGGTGAGGGCGGCATCCTCCGCAACAAGGACGGCGAGCGCTTCATGGAGAAGTACGCGCCGGTCATGAAGGACCTCGCCTCGCGTGACGTCGTCTCGCGCTCCATCTACACGGAGATCCGCGAGGGCCGCGGCTGCGGTCCCGAGGGCGACCACGTCTACCTGGACCTCACCCACCTCCCGCCGGAGCAGCTGGACGCCAAGCTGCCCGACATCACCGAGTTCGCCCGTACGTACCTCGGCATCGAGCCGTACACGGACCCGATCCCGATCCAGCCCACCGCGCACTACGCGATGGGCGGCATCCCGACCAACGTCCAGGGCGAGGTCCTGGCGGACAACACCACGGTCGTGCCGGGCCTCTACGCGGCCGGCGAGGTCGCCTGTGTCTCCGTGCACGGCGCCAACCGCCTGGGCACCAACTCGCTGCTGGACATCAACGTGTTCGGCAAGCGGGCCGGCATCGCGGCGGCCGAGTACTCCCAGAAGGCCGACTTCGTCGAGCTGCCGGAGAACCCGGAGTCCCTGGTCGTCGAGCAGATCGAGCGGCTGCGCACCTCCACCGGCAACGAGCGGGTGGCCACCCTCCGCCGTGAGCTGCAGGAGACCATGGACGCCAACGTCATGGTGTTCCGCACCGAGCAGACGATCAAGACGGCGGTCGAGAAGATCGCCGAGCTGCGCGAGCGCTACAAGAACGTCGCCATCCAGGACAAGGGCAAGCGGTTCAACACCGACCTGCTGGAGGCCGTCGAGCTGGGCAACCTGCTCGACCTGGCCGAGGTCATGGCCGTCTCCGCGCTGGCCCGCAAGGAGTCCCGCGGCGGTCACTACCGCGAGGACTACCCGAACCGCGACGACGTCAACTTCATGCGCCACACGATGGCGTACCGCGAGGTCGGCGCCGACGGCTCCGAGACCGTCCGTCTGGACTACAAGCCGGTCGTCCAGACCCGCTACCAGCCGATGGAGCGTAAGTACTGATGGCTACCCCTGTTCTGGACAAGGCGGACGCGGCCGGTTCCCCCGAGCCCGGTTTCGCCGACTCCCCCTACATCACCGTCACGATGCGGATCCGCCGGTTCAACCCGGAGATCTCGGCCGAGGCGACCTGGGAAGACTTCCAGCTGGAGATCGACCCGAAGGAGCGTGTCCTCGACGCGCTGCACAAGATCAAGTGGGACCTGGACGGCACGCTGACGTTCCGCCGTTCCTGCGCCCACGGCATCTGCGGCTCCGACGCCATGCGGATCAACGGCAAGAACCGCCTGGCGTGCAAGACGCTGATCAAGGACATCAACCCCGAGAAGCCGATCACGGTCGAGGCCATCAAGGGCCTCACGGTCCTGAAGGACCTGGTCGTGGACATGGAGCCGTTCTTCCAGGCGTACCGGGACGTGATGCCCTTCCTGATCACGAAGGACACCAACGAGCCGACGCGCGAGCGGCTGCAGTCCGCCGAGGACCGCGAGCGCTTCGACGACACGACCAAGTGCATCCTGTGCGCCGCGTGCACCACCTCGTGCCCGGTGTTCTGGAACGACGGGCAGTACTTCGGCCCGGCGGCCATCGTCAACGCGCACCGCTTCATCTTCGACTCGCGTGACGAGGCCGGCGAGCAGCGCCTGGAGATCCTCAACGACAAGGACGGCGTGTGGCGCTGCCGCACGACCTTCAACTGCACGGACGCCTGCCCGCGCGGTATCGAGGTCACCAAGGCGATCGCCGAGGTGAAGCGTGCGCTGATCACGCGCCGCTTCTGAGGCCGTCCGCGTATCTCCCCGAGGGCCCCGTCTCCGCCGGAGACGGGGCCCTCGGGCATCTGCCACGAGGTCCCGGTGCACGTGATCGTCGACCGGAAGCACAACCGCCGCCACCCGGGTGGCGCCGCAGGCTCCTGCACCGCTCCGTGGGGCGCCCGTCGCTGACGTTAGGCTCTCTTCCCGTGCCCGTGAAAGACGACGGCCCGGACGACGGCGCCGCACCCAGCAAGTCCGAGCAGACCCGCGCCCTGATCCTGCAGACGGCGATGCGGCTGTTCCAGGAGCGCGGGTACGACCGGACGACCATGCGGGCCATCGCCAAGGAGGCGGGGGTCTCCGTGGGCAGCGCGTACTACTACTTCGACGGCAAGGAACACCTGATCCAGGGGTTCTACGACCGGATCGCCGCCGAACACCAGGTGGCGGTGCGCGAGGTGCTGGACCGGGAGACCGATCTGGAGGCCCGGCTCGCGGGCGTGCTGAAGGCGTGGCTGGACATCGCCACGCCGTACCACGAGTTCGCGGTGCAGTTCTTCAAGAACGCCGCCGACCCGGACAGTCCGCTCAGCCCCTTCTCCCCCGAGTCGGAGCACGCGCGCGTGGAGGCGATCAGCGTGCACCGGGCGGTGCTGGCCGGCGCGCGGACCAAGGTGCCGGAGGATCTGCGGGACGTCCTGCCCGAGTTGATGTGGCTGTCGCAGATGGGGCTGTGCCTGTACTGGATCTTCGACCGCACCGAGGGCCGCGAGCGCAGCTACCGGCTCGCCGAGCGGGGTGCCCGGCTCACCGCGCGGGGTGTCGCCCTGGCCCGTTTCCGGGTCCTGCGGCCCCTGGTGCGCGAGGTGCACGAACTGTTCACGGAGTTCCTGCCGGGGATGACGAGGATGCTTCCGGCTCCTTCCCCTGCGCGCACACCCGCGTCAGGGGAACCGAGCCCCCCGCGGGACGACCGCACGGCCCCGTGACCCGCAGGCGGGCCCCCTCGCCCGAACCGGTCACCTCGTAGCGGCCGATGCCGTGGCCGCGCCGGTCCGGGCGGACCGCGTCCGCGTTCCGGAAGCTGATGTAGCCGGTGCTGCCCTGGAACTCGATCGAGTGCAGGGCCGCCAGCACCACCGGCGCCCCGCCCCTGGCCGGGACGCCCGCCTCCTGGGCGATCGTGTGGAAGGCCGTCGTCGCGTCGTGGGACAGCGCGAGGAAGCCGTCCGCGTAGAGGGAGGGCCCGGTGTCTCCCGGGCGCGCGACCCGGTCGAAGCCGGAACGGAACACCTCGGCCGCCCGGTCGTACAGCTGCGCGGTCCGCGGGTACTCCTCGTACGTCAGGGAGGTGTAGTCCAGCCGGGCCCCGGCCGGGAAGGGCATGGTCGCGTCCTGGAACGACTTCTTGCTCGCCTCGTCGCCGACCAGGACGGTGACGCGGTGGGCGGACCGCTCGGTGCAGCTCGCGTGGGTGCTCAGCTCCGTCATCAGGGACGGGATGTAGCCGGCCCGGCCCGCCAGGTACACGACGTCGATCCCGCTGTCGCAGATCCGGCCGGCCGTCTCGTGCAGCTGCGCGCTGGTGCCCTCGACGGGGTACTCGAACGGTCCGCGCACGTCGAAACCGGCCGCGCTCAGCGCCTCGTGGCCGTACTTCGCCTGGTCGTGGGTGTAGGAGTGGCCGCTCCCGCCGGTCCCCTCGGGGCGCAGGACCGCGGCCCTGCGCCCCGCCGCCGCGCCGAGGGAGGTCACCAGGAGGGTCGCCTGCTCGTGGTCGGTGGGGGCCATGCCGACGTAGTTGCGGTGATCGCGGGCCAGTCCGGTGGCCGAGTTGGTGGTGCCGATCACCGCCAGTCCCGCCCGCTGGAGCTGTTCCATCGCCCCGGCGCTGCCGGGCGTGTGGATGCCCATGCCGACCACGCCCACGACCGTCGGCTCCCGGCGGGCGAAGGCGACGATCCGCTCGGCCATCTCGCCCTGGTGCTCCATGCCCTGGCCGCCGTTGGCGATCTCGATGCGCAGCCTGGGCAGCCGGTTGGACTGCTGGGAGTCGTTGACGAGGTGCTGGGCCAGGTACACGCCGGCCAGCTGGCGCACGACGTCGACCGCCTCGGCGCGGTTCTGCGCCCTGGTGCTCAGCGCGCCGGCGAAGACCAGCGTGATGTGCTCCTCGTCCGGGTCGATCCTGCGGTTCGCCTCGTCGATCGCCTTCAGCAGGCCCTCCGCGCCGACGGCGCGGCCGGAGGCGTCCAGCAGCACGGCGTCGCGGGAGGGCCGCCAGTCCGTCTCGGAGACCACGCCGACGCACTGCCCGCCGACCGTGCGCACCAGGTCCCGGTCCCAGACGACGGAGCCGCCCATGCCGCAGTACCGCTCCTTCAGCGTCTGGTAGTGCAGGGCCCCGCCGGTCGTCCCGAGCAGGCACGTCGCCACCAGCGTCCAGCGCGACCACAGCAGCCACGGGCTGCGCGGCACCCGGTGCGTGCTGCGCTGCTCCCCGGTGTGGGCGGGGTGCCCGCAATCCGTGGGGCCGACGCTGCTCACGGGAACCGGCAGCACCCAGGGCAGGGCCGTGTTCACGCTCGGCGCCTGGCCGGTGCGCAGGCTGCGGGTCACCCAGGCCCGGTACAGCGGGTCGAGTTCCCGGCCGGAGCCGGACGCGGACAGCACCGGCAGCGGCAGCGGGGTGGGATCACGCAGGTCGGCCAGGTCCCGGTGGGAGACACCGGCGACCACCAGCAGGGGGTCCTGCTCGCTGCGCCGGCTGCGCACGTCGCTGATCGCCCGCAGCACGGGCAGGGCGCCGCTGGCCCAGGTGGCGCGCGGGATCAGCAGCAGCGGGGGGACCGTGCGCTTGCGGTGGCGCAGGTCCCAGGCGGGACGGTGGTTGTCGCGCAGGTCCTCCAGCAGGGCGAGGGTGCGCAGTTGCAGACAGAACTGGCGGGCCTGTTCGCGCTCCGCCGCGACGGCCGCCGCGTCGTGGGCCGGACCGGAGGGAGTGCCGGACGCCGTGATCAGCTGCCCGACGACCTCCGCCGCCCGGTCCTCCAGCGTGGCCCGGGACAGCCGGGGATGCCACGGCGACCAGACCGGCGCCTCGCTGTTGGAGTGCACCGGGAAGGTCGTCGTGGCGAACCAGCGGCAGCCCGGCCCCAGCCACGGCGGGCCCGCCCAGCGCCGGACGCCGTACCCGGTGGCCACCACCAGCAGCACGCCCAGCGTGGCGGCGGTCAGGGCCGGGCTGCCCACGTTCCCCGCCAGCGCGCTCACACAGGCCACGATCGCCGCGCCCAGCGCGGTGGCCGGGCTGAGCAGGGCCGCCATCGACCGCCAGAAGCCGGCCGGGGCCCGCGCCGGGCGGGGCCGCCAGCGCAGCTCCGCCAGCCGGGCCACCACGGCGCGCGGGTCGGGCGCCCCGCCGGCGCCGTCCGTCGTGTCCGCCAGGGCCTGGTCGAGCGCGGCCATGAGGAGCGAGCGCGGCATGCGGTAGGGGCGGTACTGGCACCGGTTGTGGTTCTCCCAGTCGCCCTCGGCCACGTCCTTGACGAGCGCCGTGGCGGCGGTGAACGTCCGGTCGTCCAGGACCGGTACGGGGCGGCCGGCGCCGTGTGCGGGGTCCCCGGGCCCGCCCGCCGGGCCGTCGGCCCCCTCCTCCGGCCCGGCGGAGGGGGCCGGCCGGCGCAGCAGCAGCCAGCGGGGCCGGTGGGCCCGGTGCACCAGGTCGACGATCTCCGGCACCCGGTCGTCGTCGGCCCCCGCGTTCTCCCGGGCCGCGTGCACCACCACCACGGGCATGGGGCCGCGGCGCCGCGCGTAGCCGTCGATCAGGTTCCCGCAAAGGTCCAGGACGAGTCGGCCCGCCGCGCTGGGCACCGCGTCCCGCCACACCTCGGTCCCGCTCCGACGCAACGCCACCCGTCCGCCTCCGCTCCGCCCGGACCGGCCGCCCCCTGCGACCGGATCACGGGGAACGTAGGGCCTGCGGCGGCCGGGCTCGGCCCGATACGGGCGCCGGTCACCCGATCGAAGGGACCGGCGCCCCGCCGGGAACTCCGGTTCGGCCGACGGCGTCCGCCTCACCGGGCGCGCGTCGCCCGTCGTGCGGCCGTCAGGAGGACACGGTCAGGACCAGCGAGGCGACGGCGGTGGCGCAGTAGAGGCCGGAAAACGCCAGGTTGTGGAGCACGCGGGCGCGCAGGTGGAAGGCGAGCGCGCCCAGGTAGAGCAGGACGAGACCGCAGGCCGCGGCGGCAGCGAGGGGGCGCAGTGCCGCGTCGAGGAGGCCGAGGAGGAGGCCCGCCGCGCCGGCCAGCTTGAGGACGGCCAGCCGGGGCAGCCAGGATCGGGGCACACCCACCTGCGCCGAGTTGGCCAGGACGAAGCGCGCCCCGGCGAGGTCGGCCGCGGCGATGCCGATGTTGGCAGCGGCGGTGAACGAGGTGACGACGAGGAACGCGAGCGGGACACCGGTCATGCCCTCAGGGTCCGCGGGCACTCGGGGTACCGTCCAATACCTGCTTCTATAACCTGGCGGCATGGATGTGGACACGCGCCTGCTCCGGTACTTCGCCGCAGTGGCGGAGGAAGGCAGCCTGACCGGGGCGGCGCGGAGGCTGTTCGTCTCGCAGCCCGCGCTGACCAAGCGGATCCGGCGCCTGGAGGACGAGCTCGGGGTGGCGCTCTTCACGCGTTCGCGGTCCGGGACGGCGCTGACGGAGGCCGGCCGAGAGCTGGCCGCGCGGGTGCCCGCGCTGCTGGACGGCTGGGACGAGACGGTACGGGCCACCGGCCGGGCGGCGAAGGTGCTGCGCCTGGGCTTCCTGGACGCGGGCGCCGTGGGCGCCGTCCACGAGGTCGTCGCCGAGTTCCGCCGCGCGCGGCCGGAGTGGCGTGTGGAGCTGCGTCAGTTCGACTGGTCGGACCCGAGCGCCGGCCTGGCCCGGGGCGACGTGGACGCGGCGGTGGTGCGTCTGCCGTTTCCGGGTCAGGAGAGCCTGGACGTGCGGGAGTTGTTCGTCGAGGAGCGCGGGGTGCTGCTGCCCGCCCGCCATCCGCTGGCGGACAGCGGAACGGTCGAGTTCCGGGATCTGTGGGACGAGCCCTTCGTCGCGGCCGGGGCCGAGACCGGAGCCTGGAGGGATCACTGGCTCGCGGCGGAGGAGCGGGGAGGGCACCCGGTCCGCGTCGGTGCCGTCGCCGGCCGGCCGGACGAGTGGCTCGGAGCGGTGGCCGCCGGCTGCGTGGCGCTGGCCCCGGCGTCGGCAGCCCGCTTCCACTCCCACCCGGACGTGGTGTTCCGTCCCGTCCGCGGGGTCTCGCCGAGCCGGGTGGGGCTGGCCCGCAGGAGCCGGACACGCGGGGCGGCCCTGAACGAGCTGCTGGAAGCCATCACGCGGCGGTCGAGCCGGAGCTGACGGCAGGGCCGCCGGACCACCGGTGCCCCGCCCGGCCGGATCGGCGCCCAGGCCGCCGGGTTCTCCCGGCGGCAGCCGCGTCGCCGGTGGTGGCCCGCGCGCTCCAGGGGCTGTCCGGGCCGCGCGCGGCCACGCCGGCCGGTACCCGGCGTCGGTCGGCACACCGTGGTGGCGGGCAGTCGTGCCGCGGGGCGGCACGGGTGGGCGCACCGGCACCCCGAAGGCGCCGGGCCGCGCGACCCGCCCCCGGCCCGCCCCGGCCTCACGCCTGCCGGGACGCCAGCTCGATCACCGTGACGTCCGACGGCGCGCCCACCCGGGTCGGCGGCCCCCACGCCCCCGCCCCCCGGCTGACGTACAACTGCGTGTCGCCGTACCGCTCCAGGCCCGCCAGCGTCGGATTCGCCGCCCCGGCGATCAGGTTGGCGGGCCAGAGCTGCCCGCCGTGGGTGTGCCCGGACAGCTGGAGGTCCACACCGTGCTCGACGGCGTCGTGGATCTGCACGGGCTGGTGCGCGAGGAGCACGCAGGCCCGCTCCCGGTCCCGGTCGCCCAGCGCCTTCACGTAGTCCGGTCCCTGCCCCTCGTCCTCGCCGGACACGTCGTTGACGCCCGCGAGGTCGAAGTACGGCAGCTCGGTGCGGGCGTTCTCCAACGGGTTGAGACCGAGCCGGCGCACCTCCTGGACCCACTGTTCGGCGCCGGAGAAGTACTCGTGGTTGCCGGTGACGAAGAAGGAGCCGTGACGGGCTTTCAGCTGGGCCAGTGGGGCGGCGGCCGGGCCGAGGTCCTTCACGCTGCCGTCCACCAGGTCGCCGACGACCGCGATCAGGTCGGGCTGGGTGGCGTTGACCGTGTCGACGACCGTCTGCGCGAACCCGCGGCCCAGCACCGGGCCCAGGTGGATGTCGCTGACCACCGCGATGCGGAAGCCGTGCGCCGCGCGGGGGAGTTTGGCGAGCGGCACGGTGACCCGCTTCACCCGCGGTCCGCGCAGCACTCCGTACGTCCCGTAGCCGACGGTGCCCACGGCCGCCGCGGCGGCGGCCCCGCCGACGACCCGGGACACGAACAGCCGGCGCGACGGCCCGGACGGAGGTACGGGGGCCTGGTGGGCGCCGGTGTGCGCGGGGGGCGCGGGGGTCTCCGCACCGTCCCCGGAACCGGCCGCCCCGGCACCCGGTGCGTCACCCGGGCCGCGGCCCGCGCCCTGCCCCGCCGGTATCGGCTCCGGTGCCGGTTCCGGCTCCGGTGCCGCGGGCACGGTCACCGGCTCCGCCGTCGCCGCCCGCCGCTCGAGGATCCGGCGCAGCACCGGGCGCACCAGTTCGCCCGCCACCGTCGCCAGCAGCAGGTACAGGCACAGGGCCAGCCACAGGAAGCCGGGCCAGGCCAGGACCTGCTGGAGCCAGAAGGGTGCTCCGCCGCGCTCGGCCACGAAGGCGCCGACGGTCACCGCCCAGCCCCCGGCGATCACCACCGCGCCGACGCGGCGCACCGCGCCCGGGCCCCGTGTGGTGTCCCGGAACAGACGCCGCCACAGGTACCAGTTGCCCGTCACCAGGACGGCCACGACCAGCAGCGCGATGAGTACGAAAACGATGGCCACGGTGCGGAGTTCCCCTGCTTTTCGTCAGGACGTGCGTGACGTCCGGCTCAGTGCGCGCAGTCCGCGCAACCCGATGCCCCCGATGATCGTCCCCCATACGAAGGACACCACGGCGAGCGTCAGGTGAACGAAGAAGTAGGCCGTCGGGTGCCCGTCGTCGAACGCGAGTCCGCTGCCGTCCTTGACCAGGTTCCTGACGAAAGTGATCCAGATGACCCAGCTCCAGACCCCGAAGGCGAGCAGGAACCAGGAAAGGGGGCGGCTGAGCGTCATGCGTCCAGTATCGCCGCCCGGTGTCCGGTTCCTTGCCCGGGGTGCGCACCGGGGCGGGACATCGCCGGACCTGGCATGTACGTTTCCGACCGTGCCCGCACCCAAGAACGCCGTCCGGCGATCACTGCTGATCGCCTCTGCCGCCCTGTTGTCCACCGCGCTGACCGCGCCCGTCGCCCTCGCGGCTCCCAAGCCGTCGGCGAGTCCGTCGGCCACTCCCCCGGCGAGGATGTCGACGGTGGGCGGCGCCCGGCTCGGGCAGCCGGGCACCCAGGTCAACCTCGCGAGCGGGGTGCCGGTGCTGCCGAAGGACCTGTCGGCCCGGTCCTGGATCGTCGCCGACGCGGAGACCGGCGACGTGCTCGCCGCGCACAACGCGCACTGGCGGCTGGCCCCGGCGAGCACGCTGAAGATGCTGTTCGCCGACACGCTGCTGCCGAAGTGGCCCGGGACGACGGAGCACAAGGTCGAGCCGTCCGACCTGGCGGGCATCGGGGCCGGGTCCAGCATGGTCGGCATCAAGGAGGAGGAGACGTACACCGTCCACGACCTGTGGCTCGGTGTCTTCCTTCGCTCCGGCAACGACGCCGTGCACGTGCTGTCGGCGATGAACGGCGGCGTCGAGAACACCGTGGCCGAGATGAACGAGCACGCCGAGGAGCTCCAGGCCCTCGACACGTACGTGGTCAGCCCGGACGGCTACGACGCCGAGAAGCAGGTGTCCTCCGCGTACGACCTCACCCTGATCGCCCGCTCCGGGCTGCAGAAGAAGGACTTCCGGGAGTACAGCTCCACGGTCTCGGCGAAGTTCCCGGGCGAGACGAAGAAGAACAAGAAGGGCAAGAAGGTCCGCGGGACCTTCGAGATCCAGAACACCAACCGGCTGCTGGCCGGCGACGCCGACGTGCCCGTCTACCAGGGCATCGCGGGTGTGAAGAACGGCAACACCACCAATGCGGGGGCCACCTTCACCGGTGTCGCCGAACGGGACGGCAAGGTGCTCCTGGTCACTGTCATGAACCCGCAGAAGAACGAGAGCAACGAGGTCTACAAGGAGACCGCGCGGCTCTTCGACTGGGGGTTCAAGGCGGCCGGCAAGGTCCGGCCGGTGGGTGAGCTGGTGCCGCCGAAGAGCGCCGCGCCGGCCGGTGCCCAGCCCGGACCGTCCGTCTCCGCGGGTGAGGCCGGGGGTGCCGGGGAGCACGTCGGGGCGGCCGGGACGAACGCGGTGGTGAGCACCACGGCGACCGGCGGCACCGACGGCATCGGCGTCGCGCTCGGCATCACCGGCGGGGTGCTGGTGCTGCTGGCGGGCGGCGCGTTCCTGGTCAACCGCCGCTGGCCACTGCCCGACCTGGTGCGCCGCCGCCCGCGTCCGTGAGCCCGGGGGCCTCGGCCTGCTTGCTCGGCGTCGCCGTCCAGGCGGCGCAGAACAGGACCAGCTTCATGGTGAAGTTGATCCACAGCAGCAGGGCCACCGGGACGCCGAACGCGCCGTACATGCTCTTCGCGGCCACGCCCTGCATGTAGCCGCTGAGCAGCAGCTTCAGCAGTTCGAAGCCGATCGCGCCGGTGAGCGCGGCGACCAGCAGCCGGTGCCGGGCGGGCTCGACGCCCGGCAGCAGGGTCAGGACGTACAGCAGGAGCAGGAAGTCGGCGCCCACGGCGACGGCGAACGCCGCGATGTGCAGCACGATGCCGCCCCAGCCGCCCTTCTCCAGCCCGATGGCGTCGCTGATCCGCCCGACCATCGCGGAGGCGACGGTGGAGGCGCCCAGGGTGATCAGGACCGCGCCGCCCAGCCCGACGAGGATGCCCGTGTCCTTGCCCTTGCGCAGCAGCGGGTTCTCCTCCTCGTCGGGCAGCTCCCACACCGCGCGCAGGCACTCGCGCAGCGAACCGGCCCAGCTGATGCCGGTGAACAGCAGCGCGGCACCGGCGATCAGGCCGACGGTACCGGCGTTCTGCACCAGGCCCTCGATGTCCAGCTGCTCGGAGATCCCGGGCACCTGGTCGGCGATCCTGTCCTGGAGGGTGTCCTGCTGGTCCTGGCCGAGCGTGGCGGCGCCGACGGCGGCGGCCACGGTGAGCAGCGGGAACAGCGCGACGAAACTGGTGAACGTCATCGCGGCGGCCAGCCGCGTCCAGTGCACGCGGTCCAGCCGCTCGTACGACCGCCAGGCGTGCGTGAGCATCAGCCGTGCCAGCCACGGCCCGACGACCGGGAGTCCTTTCAGCCAGTCCATGGTCCGACTCTGCCCCCGTTGCGGAAGACCAATGTCCTGGTACCCCAGAAACGGACCCCGGTGGCCAGCGCCATGCCGACCACCGCGCCCGAGACGGTGTCCGCGCGCTGCGAGGTGAGGCCCAGCCCGTAGTGGCTCACGGCCAGGCACAGCAGTTGTACGGCGGCCCCGGCGAGGTTGACCGCGAAGAAGACGGCGCCGGCCCGCAGCCCGCGCACCCGTGCGGCGCGGTAGGTGCCGTGGGCGTTGCCCAGGTAGGCGACCGAGCAGCCGGCGACGAAGGAGAGCGCCTTGGCGGTGAGCGGGCCGAGCCCGGCGGGGCCGCGCAGGTAGGTGAAGAGGGCGAGGTCGACGGCGTAGGCGAGCAGTCCGGTGGTGGCGAAGCCGAGGAGTTCGCGCCCGAGGGCGGTCCGGCGGCGCCGCCGGGCCGGGCCGGGAGCGGGTGCCGGGCGGCGCCCGCGGACCGAGCGGAGTGTCACCAGTCCGCCACCGCCAGGGCGTACATCGCCGCCCACACCAGGCCGATGAGGGCGAGCGCGCGGTCGCCGAGCACCACGTCCTCCGGTTCGCCGGCGGTCCCGCGGTCGGCGAAGACGGCGTACCGGAGCACGGCGAGGACGAAGGCGACCACGGACAGCTGCCGCCAGGGCAGCACGCTGGTGTGCGGGAGCCCGCCCTCCTCCAGGGCCCACAGGCAGTAGCCGAGGACGGCGACACCGGCCGCGAGCTGCCACACGAAGCGCAGGTAGCCGGGGCTGTACTCGGTGAGCAGCGCCCGCGTGGCGCCCGCCTTCCCGGCCAGCTGCACGGCCTCGGAGTAGCGCTTGGCCGCGACCATGAACAGCGCGCCGAAACCGGTGGTGATCAGGAACCAGCGGGACAGCGGGATGCCGAGGGCCAGCCCGCCGATCACCGCCCGCATCACGAAGCCCGCGGTGACGACGGCGAGATCGACGACCAGGACGTGCTTGAGGCTGACGCAGTACGCCAGTTGCATGCCGAGGTACGCGGTCAGCAGCCCGGCGACCTCCGGCGGGCACAGCCGGGCCGCGACGACCGGCGCGAGCACACCGAGGACGGCTCCGGCGGCGTAGGCGAGCGGTACGGGCACCTGGCCGGCGGCGACCGGGCGGCGGCACTTGGCGGGGTGGGCGCGGTCGGCCTCGGCGTCGCGCGCGTCGTTGACGAGGTAGACGGCGGCGGCGCAGGCGGTGAACAGGACGAAGACCAGCGCGAGCCGGGTCAGCGCGACAACGGAGAACAGTTCGCCGGCGGCGGCCGGGGCGGCGATCACCAGGACGTTCTTGACCCACTGCTTGGGCCGCGCGGTCAGCAGCAGGCCCTTGAGGAGGCCGCCCGCGCCGGGCGGCCCGGCCTGCCGCCGGCCGGAGCGCTCGCGCAGCAGGGTCACGCCGGGCCCCCCGTCATCCAGCGGGCGCCGAGCCGGGCCGTCAGCGCGCCCAGGGCGGCGCCGGCCGCCACGTCCGAGGGGTAGTGGACGCCGGCCACCAGGCGGGACAGGCACACGGCGACGGCGAGCGGCGGCACCGCGCGGGACCCCAGCGCGCCGAAGGCGACGGCGGCGGCCGCCGCGGAGGTGGCGTGCGAGCTGGGGAAGGAGTGCCGGCCGGCGGTGCCCACCAGGGGTGCGACATGGGCCGGGCGCGGGCGGCGCACCACCCGTTTCACCCCCATGCTGACGACGTGGGCGCCCGCGGTGAGCGCGGCGCCGCGCAGCCAGGCGCCGCGCCGCGGGCGGTCCGCGACGGCCCCGGCGAGCCCCGCCGCCAGCCAGAGCGCCCCGTGCTCCCCCGCCCAGGACAGGGCGCGCGCGGCACCGGCCACGCGCGGGTCGCCGCCGCACGCCCTGAGGGCCGAGACGACGCGGTGGTCCAGGCCGCGGAGACCGAGGGGGCGGCGGTGGTCGTGGTGGTCGTCCATGGGGACCCACTGTTCACGCCCGGCGGGCCGGAACTCCGCCACTCCGGGACGACATCCCATTAATCACCCATTTCGGGGACGGGATTGACGTTTCAAAACTAATCAGTCACATACGGACGATACGGTCGCCGTCATGCCTGCCGACACCGTTTCCGTCACGGGGTGGGGCCGCACCGCTCCCACCGCCGCCCGGCTGATCCGCCCACGGACGTACGAGGAGGCCGCCCTCGCCGTCCGGGACTGCGGGGCCCGCGGGGGCATCGCCCGGGGCCTGGGGCGGGCGTACGGGGACGCGGCGCAGAACGCGGGCGGCACCGTGCTCGACATGACGGCCCTGGACCGCGTGCACGCCGTCGACGCGGACGGCGGCACCGTGCTGTGCGACGCGGGCGTCTCCCTGCACCGGCTGATGGAGGTGCTGCTGCCGCTCGGCTGGTTCGTGCCGGTGACGCCGGGCACGCGCTACGTGACCGTCGGCGGGGCGATCGGCGCCGACATCCACGGCAAGAACCACCACGTCTCCGGCTCCTTCTCCCGCCACGTGCTGTCGCTGGAGCTGCTCACCGCCGACGGCCGGGTCCGTACCGTCGTGCCCGGCACGCCCCTGTTCGAGGCGACCGCGGGCGGCATGGGCCTGACCGGGGTGATCCTGACCGCGACGATCCGGCTGCTGCCGGTCGAGACCTCGCTGATGTGCGTCGACACCGAGCGCGCGGCCGACCTCGACGACCTGATGGCCCGCCTCGCCGACACCGACCACCGCTACCGCTACTCGGTCGCCTGGATCGACCTGCTCGCCCGCGGCGCCGCCACCGGCCGCGCGGTGCTCACGCGCGGCGACCACGCGCCCCTGGACGCGCTGCCCCGGCGCACCCGCGCGCGCGGCGAGCCCCTGTCCTTCCGCACCACCCGCCTCCCGGCCGCCCCCTCCTTCGTCCCGGAGGGCCTGCTCAGCCGCACCACCGTGGGCCTGTTCAACGAGCTCTGGTACCGCAAGGCCCCCCGCGCGCGGACGGGGCAGCTCCAGCGCATCCCCGCCTTCTTCCACCCGCTGGACGGCGTGCCCCACTGGAACCGGGTCTACGGCCGGAGCGGCTTCGTGCAGTACCAGTTCGTCGTCGGCCACGGGCGGGAGGACGCCCTGCGCCGGATCGTGCGCCGGATCTCCGGACGCCGCTGCCCGTCCTTCCTCGCCGTGCTCAAGCGCTTCGGCGACGCCGACCCGGGCTGGCTGTCCTTCCCCGTGCCGGGCTGGACCCTCGCCCTGGACGTCCCGGCGGCGCTGCCCGGCCTCGGCGCCTTCCTCGACGAACTCGACGAGGAGGTCGCCGGCGCCGGCGGGCGGGTCTACCTCGCCAAGGACTCCCGGCTGCGCCCGGACGTGCTCGCCGCCATGTACCCCCGCCTGGACGACTTCCGCGCCCTGCGGACCGCACTGGACCCGCGCGGGGTGTTCACCTC